>CAZGKY010000021.1:0-21608 GCA_964525625.1 uncultured Atribacterota bacterium
ACCATACCAGAAATATTCTTTACTAATTTCCCTGAAGGACCCCTGAAAGACCAGGGCGCATTAAGGAGAAAGGATTTTGCAGAAGCCAAAAAATTACGCTATGAATTAATGGGTTGGGATAGTAAAGGAAGACCAGGTAGGGGTAAACTAATTGAATTGGATTTAGACTGGTTGGTAGAGAATCTGGTCTAATAATGACCATAATAATGATCGTAATAAGAAAATATTGTGAAATATTCCTTGAAGTTCACTTACCTGGGAATAATCTTTACTTTCCCAGGTAAGTGAACTTATATTACCTTTTTATAAGTTTAGAACTTTTTCTGATTGCTATTTTTTTACTTAGACATCATGCATTGAGCCAGATTTTGAGCAAAGGTCTCCACATCTTTTTCTAACAATGAGCTAAATTGGGCATAACAATCAGAGACTTTATTTAAATCGCCCATGAAATAGGCTTTCACTAAGTTATCCCAGATAGAAGCCTGTTGAATTTTTAATAAACCCTCATTAATAATAGGTAGGATGCCTTTTGGATCACCCTTTTGAACGTAGAAAACATATTCTTCTTCAGTATTAATGGTACCGACTATTTTAATGGGATTAGCTTTTACAAAAGCTTCGGCAGCAGGAGAGTCAGCAACGAAGACCTCGATTCTCTTATTTACCAGGTCCATGATTCCCAGATCGTTTGTTTCGTATAGTTCTAAGGATTTAATATTTACCCCCTTTTGCACCAGATTTTCCTCCAACCAATCGGCTTGAGTTGTGCCTCTCTGAGCACCGACAGTATATCCTCCTGTTAGGGCAGTTATAATATTTAATTCTGAGTCCTCGCGAACCATTACTCCCTGATTTCCAGTCCAATAAGTATTTGAAGCATCAACAACTTGTAATCTTTCTTGGGTTAAAGACATACCAGCAGCAAGTAAATCTACCTTACCTGATTGCAGGGCTGGAATAAGAGAATCGAAACCAATATCAAGTATTTCCACTTCATAACCCTGAATTCTGGCGATTATTTTCATTAAGTCCATATCAAATCCTACAAAATTATTGTTGGCATCCACCCATTCAAAGGGTGGCCAGTCAGCTGAAGTTCCTACAATAAGTTTAGCAGGAGCAGCCGATGAAGATAGAATATTAATTGCAACCAAGAGAACCACGATAAACAATGTACTGATCATTTTTTTAGTTAATTGTTTCATTATTTTTTATTTCCTCCTTAAATTTTTGCTGAATTTTTCTGTTCTTATTTTTTGATAGTTGATACTCGTTTTCACCCCCCTATCATGATTTATAGACCTGGAATGCGAAATCTTCTTTCCATAAGGTCTAGTAGTTTGGAAATTATTAAAACTAAAATAAGATAAATTAAGGCCACCACTATAAAGACTTCAAAGGTTCTAAAATTTCGAGAAGCAATTAGTCTGCCTTGTGACATTATTTCTGGTGCCTGAATCATATAAGCCATAGAAGAGTATTTTAGCAAATAGATGAGTTCATTAGACCAGGAAGGAATTACCAACCGAAACATCTGGGGTAAAACAATATGTTGAATAGCCTGATTCTGTTTCATACCCAAGGAGTAAGCTGCTATTAATTGTTCCTTCTTAACTGATTGAATTGCTCCTCTAAAATATTCGGCTTGATAGGCAGCACTATTTATCCCCATTCCAATCATAGCTGCCACAAAAGGAGAGAGCATTATACCCACAGAGGGAAGACCAAAATAGAGAATAAAGAGCTGAGTAAGCAAAGGTGTACCACGAATAATCTCTACGAAAAAAGTACAGATAATATATATTAATTTGTTACCATAAACCCGCCCCAGGGCAACTGGTATTCCCAATAAGATACCCATAGTAATAGCAATGATGGTAAGCTCTATAGTTACCACAGCACCTGTTAATAATTTTGGTAAGATCGTCCAGGCTAGTTCTAAGAAACTCACTCTGACTTACCTCCATAAAGCTCAGTTATTTTATGTAAAAATTCTCTGGTTCTAGGATTTTGGGGGTGATGGAACAAAATATCAGGCTTTCCTTCTTCTACAATAACACCATTTTCCATAAAAATAATATCATTAGCTACGGCTCGGGCAAAACCCATTTCATGAGAAACAACCACCATAGTCATTCCGCTTTCAGCAAGTTTAATCATTACATTTAACACCTCTCCGATTAATTCGGGGTCTAGTGCAGAGGTAGGTTCGTCGAATAGAATAAGCTTTGGGTTCATTGCTAAGGCACGAGCAATAGAAACACGTTGTTGTTGTCCTCCTGATAGTTCAGCAGGATAAGCATCTACTTTATCTACCAATCCTACCAATTTAAGTTTTTCCAGACAAATGTCAGTTGCCCTATCCTTTGGTATTTTTTTTACTACTATTAATCCCAGGCGAACATTGTCTAGAACGGTAAGATGAGTAAAGAGGTTAAAGTGTTGAAAAACCATGCCAATAGAAGAGCGGATCATATTAATATTGGTATCAGGATTGGTTATTTCAGTTTCTTCTAACCAGATATGTCCTTTATCAGGGGGAGTAAGTTGATTGATACAGGTCAGCAAAGTGCTTTTGCCGGTACCAGAAGGGCCGATTATAACAGTAGTTTCTCCCTGATTCACCTGAAAAGAAATACCTTTTAAAACTGTTAATTTTCCATAACTTTTGTAAATGTTTTCTACTTTTAGTATAACTTTAGGCATGTTAAATCCTTTCTAAGACAGATTGCTCTCTTCTTTGTTTTAGTTCATAGCCGGGGATTTTATATTTTTCTTCCAAAAATCTTAAGAGTTGGTTTCCCATAAAAACCAATATAAAATATATTAAAGCACAAACAGTGTAAACCAGCAAGGCATTGCCGAAGGTTCGGGCAACAATATATCTACCCTGCCTTAACAGTTCTGTAACTCCTACTGCATAAGCTAAAGAGCTATCTTTTAATACTACGGCATATTCATTGGCCCAGGAAGGGATGGAAAGCCTTAGTGCCTGAGGTAGTATTACGTATCTAACGGCTTGCCAAATATTCATACCTAATGATTGTGCTGCTTTCATCTGTTCTATTCCAATGGATTGAATTGCTCCTCTAAATATTTCAGATTGATAAGCAGCAGAGCGTAACCCCATAGCCAGGACGGCAGCCATAAAGGCACTTAAATTAATATGGAAGAATGAAGAGCCAAAATAGAATAAGAATAGTAGGACCAAAGCAGGAACAGCCCTGAAAAATCTTTCAAAAGGAATAATAATTAATAATTGTAAGTAAGAAGGGCCATAAACACGCCCTAAAGCTAATAGAATTCCCAGCATAAAACCAATGACTAAAAAATATATAGTTAGATTAATGGTAACCAATGTCCCTGACATTAGGGAAGGCATAGCCTGCCAGATAATAAAAAGTTGATTCATAAAAATGATTTACTCCCAAAATTATTTTAATTTTATCTAATTATATTTTATAACAATTAAGCAAAAATAAAAAATCTCGCTACCTCTTTATAACATTATCTCTATTTATAATAATTTATAATAATATTGGACTTAATAAGAAAGAGGAGCGAGATACGGCTTCCCTGGTATAATACTGATTGGAAAATTAATTTCGATTTTATTATAACAAACAAAATAACAGTGAAATGATTTATATAATTTTAAGAAAGTAGGGAAAATAAATAATTAAAAATCTGCTATAATTTTTTTCAATGTATTAATTTTATTTTCTGCTTCTATCTCTCCTTGTCTAATAATGGCTTTTCGTTCTTCTTTTCCCATAAGGAAGGAGACCTCTCCTTGATATTGGGGTTTGAGAATCAAATCAGCACCTTTAAGAGAAAGATTAGTTAAATCTTCTACCATAATATCAATACTTCTTTCAGCGATAGTAATAATATTGTTAGGATCCTTTCTTTCCCCTCTAATTTCCTGTAAGCTTACCGCAATAATAATATCAGCACCCATCTCACGTACCACATCCACTGGTACAGGGTCTTTTAAACCGCCATCAACTAAAATTCTATCTTCAAATTCAAATGGATAAAATACGCCGGGAATAGAAATAGAAGCAGCTACAGCATTGGAAACCTTTCCTCTATCCATAATAATTTTCTCTCCAGTTATTAAATCTGTTGCTACTGCTTTGAAGGGAATTTTTAGATCATATTCAAAATGTGCCCATTGGGAAACTTGATCAAATTTATCTCTTATGGCAATAGTCGAGATTAAACCTCTCGGCCACCCGGGATCAGTTATTATCCTGGGAAGATTAATGGCAATTCCCAGAATTTTCTTGTCTTGATATTCTTCTAATTTAAAGGTAATGTTCTTAAAAGAGAGATATTTAGAGAAGTTTTCCTCTAAAACGAACTTTTCGATGTCTTTTATCTCAAAACCGAGAGCATAAAAAGCCCCGATTAAGCTTCCCACACTGGTACCGGCAATATAATCTATTTTTATTCCTTCTCTTTCCAGAACTTTCAATACACCGATATGAGCAAAACCACGAGCTCCTCCTGAGCCCAGAGCCAGGCCGATTTTAGGTTCACTTTGAGCAAAGGATGAAATAAAATGGTGAGCACAGAAACTAATAATTAGAATAATAACCATCAAACTCTTTTTATTCATAGTTAAAATTATAAAGTATTACTAATAATTAAGCAAGCATTCCCTTTTTTAGTAAAAAAGTTGGGAGGTGTTATGGTAATATTTGTTGAAAAGTAGTAATTCTATAATTAAGGTATTGATAAGTAGATATCGGGTGCTATACTAATTTTGGAGTAGAGAATAATAAAGATTTTTTTAGAAGAGAGCTCTCTCTAATAATAAAGATTCAGAGGTGTACCGATTTATTATTTTTTTAGCAGTTTTGGCAATTAGGTAATATAACTTTAACAGATTTGGTGATAGGATAGATGACTAAGAAGAATATTAATATTAAAAGAGAAAGTAAGAAAAATGTTTATAAAGAATGAAGTTGAGTATCTTTAAATTATCAGAAAAAATACTAGGTTATTTTAAGTTTAATGTAAGATATAATAATTTTATCGAGAGAGGATTAAAGATCTATGGTTTCAGCAAAAATCTTATATAGTCTTCTGGCTACCTTCTCAGTAGCATTAGCTATTTTTTTTAAGAAGATTGCCCTTTTAATGGGGGTTCCGCCATTTAGACTTTTATTACAATTTATGATTATTGCTGCTTTGATTATTAATGTAAATCTCTTCTTATTTCAGAGAAAGTTCCTGATAAATATAAAAAAGATTAAATCCTATGAGTGGAAAATGATATTTTTAGCAGGCCTCTTTTTATTTACTGCCTACCTCGCCAGCACTTTTGGTTTACGTTTTACTACTTCTATCAATTATAGTTTTCTTATTAGAAGCAGTCTGATCTTTTCCAGCATTCTCTCCTATCTATTTCTAGGGGAAAAAATGTATCGAGAAATGCTAATATTAATATTTATCTTTTTTCTAGGTGTATATTTAGTAAGTACAGCAGGTCAATTGATTATTCCCCATTTTGGTGATTTATTAATTTTAGCTGGGGCTTTATTTTTTGCCTCTTTTTCCATTACCCAAAAACTGATTAATAAAATGGTCTGGCCAGAACTTATTAGCTGGGGTGTGCTTTCCAGTAGTGCTCTCTATTCCATTTTAGCGAGTTTTTTGTTAAAGATTGATATCTTATCTTTAGATAGTATTTTCATTATCCTGCTAGCCGGAACTTGTGAAGCCTTAGTTATTGTTTTTATGAATCAAGCAATCAGAATAACCAGTGTTACCTATTATTATATGATGACCATGCTTACCCCAATTATAAACGGATTTTTAGGAATTATCTTCTTAAAAGAGTCTTTTCAACTAGTTCAGGTCTTGGGAGGAATTATACTAATAATTAGTGTTATTTTAGCTCAGCGGTTAAAGTTTTAACTATCCGATATCTTGTATCTTATTTTGATTATAATTTGTTTTTTGAAATATTCAGGTAAGATTACGAAAACCCTTGTTCAATTTAAGGTTTTCTTTAGACAATTATTGCAAAATGTGATAAAATTTTGAAAATCATAATATTTATATTAATGGCTGGTAATTAAATAAAAATTTCTACCAGGTATGATAGGTCATATTATCATATAGCGAATAAGGGGAAAGTCTAATGAAGTGTTCCTCTGGAATATTTTTTGTTTTTTATAATCTTAAGGAGAATAAGTATGAACGAGACAAAATTTGTCAAAGAAATTGCCTCTAAGGAAGAAGCCTTTTCTCAATGGTATATCGATGTAGTTAAAAAGGCAGATTTAGCTGACTATACTCTGGTAAAAGGATGTATGGTTATTAAACCTTACGGATATGCTTTATGGGAGAATATGCAACAATGCCTGGATAAAAGAATTAAGGCTACCGGGCATAAAAATGCTTATTTCCCACTCTTTATTCCAGAGAGCTTATTAAAAAAAGAAGCGGAGCATGTAGAAGGATTTGCTCCAGAGGTAGCCTGGGTTACTCATGGAGGTGATCAAAAACTAGAAGAACGATTAGCAGTAAGGCCAACCTCTGAGGCAATTATTGGTAGTCTTTATTCGAAATGGATTCATTCTTGGCGTGATTTGCCAGTTTTAATTAATCAATGGGCTAATATTGTCCGCTGGGAAAAGGTAACTCGTCCCTTTTTAAGAACTACTGAATTCTTATGGCAGGAAGGTCATACTGCCCATCAGAGTCAGGAAGAAGCTGAAGAGGAGACTTTAAAAATATTGACCATCTATAAGGATTATATTGAGCAAGATTTAGCTATACCGGTCATTGTGGGCAGAAAGAGTAATAATGAAAAGTTTGCCGGGGCTATGCATACCTATACCTTAGAAGCTCTAATGGGTGATGGCAAAATTTTACAAGCTGGAACTTCTCATAATCTAGGTCAAAATTTTGCTAAGGCTTTTGATATTCGTTTTTTAGATGAGAATCAACAAGAACAGTTTGCCTGGACTACTTCCTGGGGAACTTCTACCAGGCTAGTTGGTGGGATTATTATGGTTCATGGAGATGAAAGAGGCTTGAAATTACCCCCCAAAGTGGCCCCCATACATATTGTCATTATTCCCATTTTCTTTGATAAATCAAAACAAAAAGTACTAAAAAAAGCAAAAGAATATAAGATACTGCTGGAGGAAAGGTTTAAAGTCGAGCTTGATGATAGAGATATTTATACACCGGGATGGAAGTTTAATGAATGGGAAATGAAAGGGGTTCCTATTCGGTTGGAGATTGGGCCACGTGATCTTGCTCAAGATCAGGTAGTAGCAGTAAGAAGAGACAAGGGAAATAAAGTAGTTATCCACGAGAAAGAATTAGTTACTACCTTAGAGAGATGGATGACTGATATTCAAAATAATTTATACATGCAGGCCAGGTCTCGTTTAGAAGAGAATATTAGATTTACTGAAGAATATGAAGATTTTAAGCAAATAATAGAAGAGAAACGAGGTTTTATCACAGCTTATTGGTGTGGTAATGAGGAATGTGAGAATCAAATTAAAAAAGATACCAAGGCTACTATTCGTTGCATACCCCTGGATCAAAATACGGAAAAAGGGAAATGTATTTTTTGTGGTCAAGAATCTTCAACCCTAGTTTATTTTGGTAGAGCCTATTAAATAATTTAAAGAATTAAGGAATAAGGAAATTAAGGAAATTAAGGAAATTAAGGAAATTTTAGATATTAATATTATATTAATATTATAACTTTGGCTTTATAATAGATAAAGAGAAAAATTAGTTAAGAAAGGAGGATTTAAAGATGGAAAAAGTATTGATCGGATATGTCGTGGATTATTTTGCCAAAATTGGTGTGGCTGCTATTGACATTACGGCAGGAGAGATTAGAGTAGGTGATACACTTTATTTTAGTGGTCATACTACCGACTTCGAACAAGAAATTGAATCAATGCAGATTGACAGAAATCCAGTAAATTCTGCTCAGGCTGGGGATTCGGTTGGGATTAAGGTAAAAGAAAGAGTAAGAGATGGAGATGAAGTGTACAAGATAATCAATGAATAGTATTCAATACCACCCTTTTAAGTACCTAAACTATTTTAAAAAAATTAGAAATATTTTCTATTAAATTTACCTTCAATGTCATATTTAAGAAGTCATTATAATATTTCAAGCAGGTATTCAAGGGTAAATTCTTACCCCTGAATACCTCTTTACCCGTTTTCACGAGTATATACATATATCTTCTTATATTATTCCTCTAAATTATTGAAATTCCTATGACTTTAAAATAATTGGGTGCTTGCCCCCTGATTATTCTATTTATTGGGCTTTTCTTCTTTCTGTTTTTCATAGAAATTAATAAATGGCTTAACCAATTCCATCGGAAAGGGGAAGACTGTGGTCGTATTTTTATCAGCAGCAATGATTCCTAAAGTTTGCAAATACCGTAATTGCAGGGATAGGGGTTGGGTACTCATTTTTTCTGCTGCTTGTACTAATTTTTCGGCTGCCTGGAATTCACCTTCGGCATGTATTACCTTAGCCCTTCTTTCTCTTTCTGCCTCAGCCTGTTTAGCCATTGCCCTTCTCATATTTTCAGGTAATTCTACATCTTTGGTTTCCACTGTAGTTACTTTAACCCCCCAAGGGTCAGTCTGTTCATCTACAATTTGTTGCAGTGTTTGGTTTATTTTTTCTCTCTGTGATAAGAAGGTATCCAGATCCCTTTCTCCTAAGACACTTCTCAGAGTAGTTTGGGCAATTTGAGAAGTAGCAGAGATGTAATTTTCTACCGAAATCACTGCCTTTACCGGATCAATTACTCGGAAATAAATAACTGCATTCACTTTTATGGGAACTGTATCCCTGGTTATTACCTCCTGGGCGGGAACATCCATATTGATTGTTCTTAAGCTTACTTTAACCATATTATCGACAATGGGTATGAGCAAGATAAGGCCGGGCCCTTTTGCTCCAACCACTCTTCCCAAACGGAAGATAACACCTCTTTCGTATTCTCGCACAATTCTTATGGCCTGTGATAGAATAATTAATACTATAATAAGGATTCCAAGGTAGAGACTGGTTGAGGTGATAAGATTCATCTTTATTCCTCCTTTTTATCAGTTTTTTTAACAAGCAGACGAAGACCATCTAAAGATTCTACTATGACCTTTTCGCCCTTCTTGATGGGTTTTTGGTCTAAAATAGTAGCTTGCCAGATTTCCCCATGGATAAAGACCTGACCATCAGGATCGAGATTTGTTCTGGCAGTGCCAATCAGACCGATCATACTCTCTTTTCCCGAAATAGGTTTTTTCCACTGAATCCCGATCCCTTTAGTTACAGCAAAAATAAAAAAGGCTCCTGTGGCAACTATCATGGTAAGAATAATACCGGTTGAAATTTTCAGGAAGGGTGCCATATCCTTAGTTAGCATAAAGGAACCTAGGGTTAGAGAAGTTATCCCTCCTAAGGTTAATAAGCCAAAGGTAGGAGTATAGATTTCAAAAATTAAAAGAATAATTCCCAGGGCAATCAGAATAAAACCAGCAAAGTTAATGGGTATCATCTGAAAAGCGACAGAAGCAAGAATTAGACAAATTCCTCCAAATAGGCCCGGGACCAGAGCTCCTGGATTACTGAATTCTCCCAGAATGCCATAAATACCTAAAAATAAAAGGATATAAGCTATATTTGGATTACTAAGATTATGCAAAAATAAGTCCTTGATCGACATTTTATAGTCGATAATTTCTTTATGCAAAGTACTTAGTTTTTTATCTCCATCAATAGTAGTTACCTTGACTCCATCAATCATAAAAATGAGGTCGTCCAGGCTGGGGGCAACAAATTCAATGATATTATTCTCCAGGGCTTCTTGTTCGGTGATAGAGATACTATCTCGGACAAATTTTTCAGCTATTTCTTCATTTCTATTACGATTATTAGCTATAGTTTTAATATATGCGGCAGCATCATTGACAATCTTAGCCTTTGTTTCTTCGTCAATTTGCCCTTCTCCCATAGCTACGGGGTGAGCGGCTCCAATGTTGGTGCCAGGCGCCATTGCGGCAATATTGGCAGCAAGAGTAATAAAGGCGCCAGCTGAGGCTGCTCTAGCCCCCTGTGGAGCAATATAGATTATAACCGGAATCCGGGAATTGAGCATCTCTTTGATAATTCTACGCATAGAATCATCCAGACCACCTGGGGTATCCATTTGAATGATGATACATTCAGCCTGATTTTCTTCTGCCTCTTTAATACCTTCTATAATATATTGTGCGGTGATAGGGTTTATCGTACCTTCTATTTTTAAAAAATAAATTACTGAGGAAGACGAAGAGGAAACCAGGCTATTAGTAGAAATAATAGGTAACATAATTAAAAGTATTACGAAAAGATGCTTTATCCTGTATAATATTTTGAGATTTAAGTAATGAGATAAAGATAACATAATTTTTCTTTCCTATTATTTATGCTAACATTATTATAACATATAAGTACTAAATAATTATATAATTATGAATTTAAGCAAGATGAGGAGAAGATGGTTATCTTAAATTTAACAAATGATGAATTGATTATTCCAGGAGATTGGATGTCAATTTTCCAAACAATACAGAGCCAAGATGGGACAGTAATGGTTTTAGGAAAGAATGATTCCGGAAAAACCAGTTTTATTAAATTGTTAACCTACTATTTAGTGAAGAGAAATAGGAAGATTTGTCTCATTGATGCCGATATTGGACAATCAAACCTGGGTCCTCCGGGTACTATTGGAATGGGTATTGTTGACCAAAAGAGATTAAAAGATGGTATTATCCCAGTTGACTATATACTTTTTATTGGAGCCCTATCTCCTGAGCAGTGTATTGATAGATTTATAAGTAGAGTTTATCAAATCTATACCATTGCTCAAAAAGAAAAGGTAGATACTATATTGATTGATACTACTGGATTGGTACTAGGGAAAGTAGGGGTTTATTTAAAAAGTAATTTGATTAAAAAAGTGAACCCCACTGTCCTGGTGGCAATTCAATTTGATAAGGAATTGGAACCCATTTTATTAGAAGGAGAATTTGCCCCTTCTGTCCAAGTCTACCGAATTAAGCCATATCCGTATATTGTGGGAAAAAACTGGAGTGAGAGAAAGATAAGGAGAAAAAGACAATTTAGTTTATATTTTCAAGGTTCACAATGGCGGGAGATAGATTTTTCAGAAATAACTATAAAAGATTTTAATTATGGCCTTGAATTTTGTCCGGATGGTGGACTAACCGATCTATTTAGACGAGAGTTTCAGCTGGAGATTTTCTCAGCAGAGGTAATTAATGATAAAGTGTTTGTAGTCTTATTAAGACCACAGAAAATATCTCCAGAATGTAACTTATCCCAAATTAAGATACATTTTGGGGTAAAACAGATTATTTTTATTCAACCTCAATGGTTTGGCAATCTGTTATTTTCACTTAATAACTCAGAAGGATTGAGTATCGGTTTGGGGATAATCAAGAATATTGATTGGGAAAGAATGCGGATTACGGCCTATTTTCCTATTTCTGTTACCTTTGATAATTTAGCCCAAATTGAACTTGGTCGAGTGAGAATTAAGCCTGATGGTTCAGAATTATCTTATTTGGAACCAGAAAGATATTAGGGTTAGTGACAATGGAAAGAAGCGAGTAGCTATGGAGAGAAGAGAAAGAGAAGGTGTTATTCTGGTACTTATATGTGTTTTTATCCATGGTACTCAACCTATTTTAGGAAAATATGGTGTTTCTCTAGTAACACCACTTTTTTTTGCCAGCTTAACTAATCTCATTGCCGCAGTAAGTCTTATCTTGGTTATATTGTTAAGAAGGGAATCGCTATTATTGTTAATAAGAAGGAAATACTTTCTTTCTTTACTGGCTATTGGATTTTTTGGTAGTGCCCTTTCCAATATTCTCTTCTTTTATGGGGTTAGATTAACCAGCGGTATAAATTCAGCAATTTTATTACAGGTGGAACCAATATATGCCCTGATTATTGGGTATCTGCTTCTTAAGGAGAGAATAACCTTCCAACAGATCATTTCTACCCTGCTTATCATTTTGGGAACACTATTAGTTATTTATCAGGGAACTGCAAAATTAAATTATGGTGACATTTTAGTACTGTTAACACCTCTTTGCTATCAGGTGGGACATTTTTTTAGCAAGCAATTGCTGAATAAAACGGAAATAAGCCCTCTTTTTATTGCCACTGGAAGGACTTTGTATGGAGGAATTATATTGTCATTATTGAACCAGCTTACTGGTATCTATGAATTTGAAATTCTCACTCAGACTAATATTCTAATTATTTTGGTCTTTTATGGTACTGTGGTTTATGCCTTAACATATCTAACTTTTTATGCAGCAATAAAACGAATAAATCTTTCCAAAGCGGGGGCTTTAATTTCCATTTATCCTGCTGTTTCTATTATTTTGGCTCGCTTCATTTTAAAAGAAGTTCCTGATTCTTATCAATTATTTGGATTTTTCATGATATTAACTGGTATATTCTACTTATCAAATCTAAAAAGTGAATTACGTAAAGAAAAGTCTGAACAGATCACCAACAAATAAAAAATTAATGGAAGATAGTCATTCCAAATTAAGTTCCTGGTTATTTTTTCATTGCCATAAGAAGCAAATTATGATATTATAAAAATATGCAACCGATTGCAAACTATCCATTTAGAAAATAGTTTTAATTATTAAACTACTGGCAACAATATTAAGATAATATTAAGATTATACTTAAATGCTTTGTCAATCTGATCATCATTTGAGAAAATGGTAGGGGGTGGTGGTATAGAAAAAGATAATATTTAATATAAAGGTTGTTTATTTTATATTTAAAGAATTTAGGGAGGAATTTAAAAATGAAAAATATGAAAAGTTATCAGCTAATATGGGTAATTGCCGTTGTAATGATCTTGATTTTAAGTTGCGGTAGTATTGTTGGAGCCAAAACCTTTAATTATTATATTGTTTCTCACGGTGGACCAGGAGATCCCTTCTGGGGAGTAGTAATGAAGGGTATGGAAGATGCAGCAAAATTTGTTGCTAAAGGTACTGGGGATACTATTAATGCTACCTATTCTGGACCGGCTAAATATTCTGTTGAGGAATTAGTCAACATGCTCAATAGTGCTATTGCCACCAGACCTGATGGTATTGCAGTCACCATTACCGATCCCGCTGCAGTAGAGGCACCCTTGAGAAGAGCTATTGATATGGGTATCCCCATTATTGCCATCAATGTTCCTGACCCTCGTCCTAGAGGAGAAGCGATACCATATCTCTTTTATATTGGCGGTGATGAGTATTTATCGGGAAAAAGAGCGGCTGAAAGGATTTTAGCTCATAAAAAACCAACAAGAGCACTAGTCACTATACATGAAATCGGTCATATGGGTTTGGAGATGAGGGCACAAGGATTCATTGAAGTTATGACTGAAGCAGGTGTCCCAGCAGAAAAATTAGCTACCTACCTTGATCCTACTCAGGCTATTGAAATATTAAAAGGCTATTTCTCTAGAAATCCAGAAACAGATGCTATCTTTACCCTGGGCTCTATTGATAGTTCTTATGTTATTAGTTTCTTAACTGAACAAAAATTATTGGGTAAAGTTACTCATGGGGCTTTTGATGTCTCTGATGAGGTAGTAAAGTCAATACAAAAAGGTAATACTTTATTTACTATTTCGCAGCAACAATACCTGCAAGGTTATTTACCAATTCATTTCTTCTATCTCCTGAATAATTATAATTTCTTACCAGCTAATGATATTTTAACTGGACCTGGTTTTGTTGATGCTAGTAATGTTGAGAGTGTCGTAGAACTGGTAGCCCAAAAATACTGGTAATTTTAGCTTTACTTTTTCCTTAAGGAATCAAGAGGAAGGAAGTTTAAGCTTTCTTCCTCTTGACTGCCGGAAATAAATTTAGAATAAGGGAGGTAGTAATGAATGAGAGGAAATCTTTAGCTACTTATGTAGGAAAATATTTTCGACAACATCCTGAATTTGGAGCACTGACTGGTTTAATTGTAGTTTTTATTGGTTTTTCCTTTACTGCAACCAGATTTTTAACTGCGGACTCTTTTGCTGGTATCATAAATATTGCCTCAGAATTAGGTATCATGGCTACTGGAGTAACCTTTCTCATGATTTCAGGTGAATTTGATCTTTCTGTCGGTTCAGTGTTTGGATTTTCAGCCATGTTGTTTGCTATTACTGCCACCAATGGAATCCCTCTTATTATAGGATTATTACTTGCTCTATTAGCAGCAGCGGTGATTGGTATGCTAAATGGCTATATTACTGTTCATTTTCAAATACCTTCTTTTATTACTACCCTTGGCGCACTTATGTTATGGAGGGGAGTACTATTGGCTATAACTGGCGGTTTCCCGGTAAGATATTGGGAATCATCCCCGGTTTTAGATTTTTTAAATGGTCACTTATGGGGAGAATTCAGGGCTTCCGCAGTTTGGTTTTTGGTCCTTATCTTTTTATTTAATTTTATTCTTTTAAAAACCAGATATGGTAATGCTACTTATGCTACAGGTGGTAATAAGGATGCTGCGCGTCTTTTAGGTGTATCAGTTAATCAGATTAAGATTGGGAATTTTATTCTTTGTTCTGTTCTGGCGGGATTCGCTGGATGTATCCAATTCGCCCGTTTTTGTTCCGTAGATCCAGTAAGAGGGCAAAATATGGAATTGGAAGCCATTGCTGCCGTGGTAGTAGGAGGAACTTTAATGACTGGTGGTTATGGTAATTTAATTGGAACATTAATGGGGGTTTTATTAATAGGGATGCTTAGATCTGGATTAGTAATGGCTGGAGCTCCCGCATATTGGTATCAGGCTTTTGTGGGATTAATATTAATTATTGCCGTTATACTTAATACCCATATAAAAAGGTGGTCTTTGAAATGAAGAATTTACCGAATCTAATTGAAATGAAAAGAATTACCAAACGTTTTGGAACAGTTATTGCTTTAAAAAATGTTGATTTTCATGTATTGCCTCAGGAAATTGTCGGTTTAGTTGGTGATAATGGAGCTGGAAAGTCTACTTTAATAAAAATTTTAACCGGAGTTTTTCCTCCAGATAGTGGGGAGATATTTTTTGAGGGGAAAAAGATTAAGCTTGATTCCCCCAAAATGGCACGAGATTTGGGGATTGAAACTGTCTATCAGAATTTGGCCTTAATTGATCTAATGAGTATAGCTAGGAATTTCTTTTTAGGCCGAGAACCAGTCCGCTCTTTAGGAGGCATGATCAAAGTGCTTGATAGACCAAAAATAAATAATATAACAGAAAAAGTATTAGAAGATATTGGCATTGCAGTAAGATCAGTGGAGGAAGAGGTATCAGTACTTTCTGGTGGAGAAAGGCAATCAGTGGCCATTGGAAGAGCAATACATTTTGGAGCCAGGTTGCTGGTTCTGGATGAGCCTACCGCTGCTTTATCCATTAAGGAATCGCATAAGGTATTAGATTATGTACTGGAAGCAAAAGAAAGAGGACTTTCAGTTATCTTTATTACTCATAATATTTATCACGTTTATTCAGTAGCAGACCGCTTTACTATTCTGGAACATGGTGAAAAATTAGGTGATTTTCCCAAAGATGAAGTTTGCATGGATGATTTAATAGAGGTAATTCGCACAGGTAGAAAATTCGAGGGAATTAAAAAATAAAAAAAATTACAAACAAAAATAATTATTATAAAGTTTCCCCTCTTTTCTTTTATATTATTACTATTTAGCCATTTCTAAAGTAATATCTTCCTCAGGTAAAATTTATTCTTTAAAGGAGAAGTCAAGATGGTACAGGAAATTAATTTAGGAGTTATCGGTTTAGGTAGAATTGGTAAATTGCATGTTTATAATATTGTATCTCAGATTCCAGATGTAAAATTATTTGGCATATCTGATGTGATAGAGGAAGTTTTACGAGAAACAGCAAACAAGTTTTCTGTTCCCATAGTAGAAAAGGATTATCGCTATTTGCTGGATAATGAGCAGATTGATGCTGTCGTTATCTGTTCTTCTACAGATACTCATGCTCAAATTATACGTGAAGCGGCACAGGCCGGTAAACATATTTTCTGCGAAAAACCTATAGCGCTAGATTTAACAGATATTGACCGGGCTTTAAATGAGGTACAAAAAGCAGGGGTCAAATTACAAATTGGTTTTAATAGACGTTTTGATCCCAGTTTTAAAAAAGCTAAAGAAATGGTACAAGAAGGTAAGATTGGGAAACCTCATATTGTTAGAATTACCAGTCGTGATCCTGCCCCACCACCTTTGTCCTACATTAAAGTATCGGGAGGCATCTTTCTGGATATGATGATTCATGATTTTGATATGATACGTTATCTTCTAGACGATGAGATTAAAGAACTTATAGCTGTGGGAAGTACTTTGGTAAACCCAGAGATAGGTAAATATGATGATGTTGATACTGCTATTGTTACTTTTCAGTATAGAAACGGTGCGTGGGGGACCATTGATAATAGTCGTAGAGCTGTTTATGGTTATGACCAGCGAATAGAAATTTTTGGTTCAGAAGGCTGTATTCAGGTTGGAAATAAAAAACCAACCGAAGTATATTGGTATGGAGCAGAAGATATCCGCAGCGATAAACCACTATACTTTTTCTTAGAAAGGTATAATGAATCTTATATAGAGGAAATAAAACACTTTATTAAGTGTATCAGAGAAGATAAAGAACCTATGGTTAATGGATTTGATGGAAAGATGGCAGTAAGACTGGGATATGCTGCCCGAGAGTCCTTAGCAAAAAGAAAATTTATTTTGATAGTTTAATAAAGAAATTGGTATAG
Source organism: uncultured Atribacterota bacterium (assembly GCA_964525625.1). GTDB lineage: Bacteria > Atribacterota > Phoenicimicrobiia > Phoenicimicrobiales > Stramentimicrobiaceae > Stramentimicrobium. Next base: position 16,893 of record CAZGKY010000021.1, read on the forward strand.
TAAACATTTTGGTAAATATTGTGATAAGAATTAGATATGTATAGCATAAGGAAGATAAGATAATGAGAATAACGATAAAAGATGTAGCAAAAGCGGCTGGTGTTCATTCATCAACTGTATCGCGAGTCATTTCAGGTAAATCTTATATTAGTCAAAAAACTACTCAAAGAGTAATTTCCGTCATTGAGAAACTTGACTATACACCTAATGCTTTGGCTAGAAGTCTAAAAACTAAGAAAATTCAGACCTTAGCTATGTTAATCCCCGATATTGCCAATCCCTTTTTTGCCGGTTTAGCCAGGGGAGTTGAAGATACCGCAAATGAATATGGTTATAATGTGATTCTATGTAATACCGATGATTGTTTAGAAAAAGAGGCTAACTATTTGAGGTTGTTGGTCGAAAAATGTGTTGATGGTGTAATTTTGGCCACTGCTAAGATTAGAGACAAAAGTATTATCGAGTTAGAACGGATTAACTGTCCCTATATACTTCTTTCTCGTAATATTCAAGGAGGGCAAGAAAATTCAATTTCTGTTGATGATATTACCGGGGGATATCTTGCTACAGAGTATTTAATTTCCTTGGGGCATTGTAAAATTGCTCATATTTCTGGACCTTATAATACTACGGCCGCTTTAGATAGAATTAAAGGATATAAAAAAGCATTACAGGATTATGGAATTCCATTACAAAGAAATTACCTTGGGGAAGGTGATTTTAGAATAAAGGGTGGTTATCAAGTGATGAAACAATTCTTACAATTAGCAGTGTCCCCTACTGCAATTTTTACTGCTAATGATTTACTGGCAGTAGGTGCAATCGAGGCGATTCGGGAGGTAGGCTGTGATGTTCCTCATGATTTTTCTATTGTGGGATTTGATGATATAAAGTTAGCATCTTATCTTTCACCACCTCTGACTACCATTCGTCAACCTATGGTTGAAATGGGTTCTTTAGCCATTATTAAGCTCTTAGAAAGAATAGAACATAAGGTTAGTCATCCAAATATACTTATAAAACCGGTATTAATTGAAAGAAAGTCCTGTCGAGAAATTAACTAAAATATTTAAAAATAAAGGAGAAAAGGAAATGGTAAAAAAAATGAAAACAGTAGTACTGGAAGCAACCTGGGAACCTAAGTCTGATTTTAAACTTGGTTCCAAGGATATAGAAGGGAAGTTAACTTATTTGGGGAGTAAAGTATGGCGTAATCCACAGCTTAGGATAGTGGAGAAAGATATTCCTGCAATAGGACCGACTGAGGTCTTAATAAAAGTAAAGGCTTGTGGAATCTGTGGTAGTGATGTACATATGGCCCAACCTGATGATGCTGGCTATATCTGGTATCCTGGTTTAACTGCTTTTCCTGTGGTCTTAGGACATGAATTTTCCGGTATTGTAGTACAGGCTGGAGAAAATGCTTTTAACAAACGTACTGGGAAAAGATATGAAGAAGGAGAAGCAGTTACAGCTGAGGAGATGTTCTGGTGTGGAACCTGCCGTCCCTGTGTAGATGGATATCCCAATCATTGTGAGAAGTTACAGGAAATTGGCTTTAGTGTAGATGGTGCCTTTGCTGAATATGTTAAGGTTGATGCAAAATATACCTGGAGTTTAGAAGAACTTCGTACCGTATATAAGGGTGATGATTTATATTTAGCCGGTAGTTTAACTGAGCCTACCTCAGTAGCATATAATGCCGTAATCGAAAGAGGGGGAGGAATTAGGCCAGGAGATAATGTGGTTATTCTGGGAGGTGGACCAATTGGTCTGGCAGCAGTGGCAGTACTAAAAAGAGCCGGTGCTGCTTTTGTTATCCTTTCTGAACCATCAAAGGATCGAGCTGATATTGCTAAAAAGATGGGGGCTGACTTTATTATTAATCCGACTGAAGAAAATTTTGCCCAGCGGGTTTTAGAGATTACCAAAGGTCTGGGTGCTAAACTATATTTAGAAGCCACTGGATTACCGGATATAGTCTGGCCAGGAATAGAAGAATGCATTTGGGAAGGGAGAATGATTAACAGCACTGTGGTTATTGTAGCAAGAGCGGACAAGAAAATTCCTTTAACTGGTGAGGTATTCCAGGTAAGAAGAGCAGAAATTATTGGTTCCCAGGGGCATTCTGGTCATGGGACATTCCCCAGGGTAATTAGTTCCATGGCTACCGGTATGGATATGACGCCTATTATTACCAAAAAGATAAGATTAGAAGAAGTTCCAGAACATATCATAATGCTTAGAACCTCTCGAGAGGAAGCCAAGATTACTTGTATATTTGATTAAATGGTAATTTGAAAAGTTTTAAATAAAGATTAACTGAAGATATGGATAAGGAGAAAGATATGGAAAATCAGTGGTTAAAAACAGAATACCCCAATATTTTCTTTGAAAATAGCAAGGTAGGTCAACTGAAAAAAGAGATCTTTGATGCACCCATGAGTGAAATTGAGAAAATTTTAGAGGATTATGATATTCCTTCCCCCTCTGAGTTGGGGAAAGCAGGAAGTTATATTCAAAATACTCCCAGAAAACATGTTATTCAAGAACGGAGACAGAATGACATTGTTTTGGTACCGGTAGGATGTACTGAATGTCATGGTGATTATGCCAATTCCGGTCTGGATACCTTTATGGTAACGCAAATCTGTGAAGCCTTAAGAAGATATACCAGAAAGCAAGGAAAACCGGTAAGTTTAGCTATACCTCCCTTAAATTATGGTGCTCATCCCTATCATCACTGTGGTATGGCCGGAACCATCATTATACCAGAGGATGTTGTTCGAGAAACCATAATTAATGTTATGTTAGGACTTTGGAATGACGGATTCAGGAAACAGATCTGGGTTAACAATCATGGACAATTATGGGTATTGGAATCAGGTCTTCAGGAATTTTGTAAGCGCTACCAGTTACCTGGTATTTATCGAGTGATTGACTGGCATAGAGCAATTAGAGAGTTCTTTATTCCCATTCAAAGGGAGGACAGTTTATCTACCGATTTTATTCATGCTGATGAAGCAGAAGCTTCAGTAGGATTATTGTTATTCCCTGAGATGTTAGATATGAACTATGCTGTGGATACTGAAGGGGAATCATTGCTGCCAGGTGGACATTTTGATACCTCTGTTGATCCTTATCGCCGTCCTCAGCAATGGCAGCAGGGAGAAGGTCATTCTGCTATAGAGAGAGCTGCAGTACCCGAAGGTGTGGTTGGTAAACCAACCAGAGCTAGTGCTGAAAAAGCCAAAAGACCAATTGCGGCAATTTTGAAGTATCTAACTCTGGTACATGATGAGATTTTAGAAAATTATCCGGCTGGTAAATTACCACCAGTGGAAAAGATTAGTTTAAGAGACCCTAAAGAGCTGGAACCTTTCTTGAGAGAACCTATGAGTAAGGGTTGGAAATCAGTATTTGAATTACCATATATTGGGCAGATAAATAGTCTATAATATTCAGTTGTGTGCATTGAGTAATACGAACTCTTTTTTGTTGTTGCGGGAATGCAGCTTTGAAGTAATCTCCTATTGATTTGCGTGGATATTTAATTAGTGGTTAGATAGTCATTAGATTAAGCCAATTCAATATTGGTTTAAATAGAATAGGAAATTGGATATATTATTTTGCATAATATCAGTTGTTAATATACCCTGGAGGATTCGATTATGAAAAAAAGCATTGTTCTATCCACACAACAGACTAAATTTTCAGCCCTTGCCTTTCAGGAGGATTTGGAGAAAAATATTAATAAAATTGCACAACTCGGTTTTGATGGGGTGGAATTGGCAGTCAGAGACCCTCGTTATTTGGATAAAGAAAAGGTGCTACATTTAGTAAGAGAATATAATTTAGAGGTGCCGGCCATTGGTACCGGACAGGCTTGGGGGGAGGAGGGGTTGAGTTTATCTGATCCCAATGAGATTATTAGAAAGATGGCTGTGGAAAGGATGATGGAACAAATCAAATTTGCCTCTAATTTTGGAGCCCAGGTTATTATAGGTTTAATTAGAGGTATGGTTAAGGAAGGAGTTATTAGAGAAGATGCAGAGGCCTGGACTATAGCCGGTCTGAGAGAATGTGCCATATTTGCCCAGAAAGAAAATATTACTTTAACTTTAGAGCCGGTAAATAGATATGAAAGTAATTTTATTAATACGCTCCGGGAAGGAGTAGATTTTGTTAGAAGGGTTAATGTTCCTAATCTGGGGTTACTTGCTGATACCTTTCATATGAATATTGAAGAATCCTCCATTTATGAAAGTCTCAAACAGGCTAAAGAATATATTACCCATATTCATATTGCTGATAGTAATCGATGGGCACCCGGCTTGGGTCACCTTGATTTTAAAGAGGTAATAAAAGCTCTTAAGGAAATTAATTATCAAGGGTATGTTTCAGCAGAAATACTTCCATTACCTGACCAGGATACTGCTGCAGAAATGACTGTAAAAACATTACATCAACTGAATTTATAGAAATTAATAAAAGTATAAATTCTATATTAATTCACAAAAATAGTTTATTTCCTTGACAAAATAACAATTTTTATATAAAATGAAATATAGAATAATTTTCTATATTATAGAAATAAGAAACAAAATACTAATATATATGAATGATAAAACTCCCAATTATCCAATAAAAGTATTAAATAAAGCCTTCTCAGTGCTGGATGTATTACTTAAGAATAATGCTCCAATGAACATGACT
>CAZGKY010000022.1:0-20810 GCA_964525625.1 uncultured Atribacterota bacterium
AGTATATACATAATTATGAGGAAAGTAGTACTTTTCATCAATACTCTAAGTGAAATTGCTGGTCAAATAGCAAAATTTTTAATGATAGCCTTAGTCTTAGTTCTCTGTTATGAAGTGGTTTCCCGATATGTTTTCAATAGTCCTACCAAATGGGCATTGGAAACTTCTAAGATGCTTATGGGAACTTTTGGTGCTTTTGGATGGTCCTATACTTTTTTACATGAAGGCCATGTTCGAGTAGATGTTCTTTATATTCGCTTTTCCCGTAAGGTGAAGTCTTTAGTTAATGTAATTTTTTCTATTATTTTTCTTTTTCCCATCTGTATCATTCTGCTCACTTCAGGACTTAAATGGGCTATTTTTTCCTGGAAAGTAGGTGAAAAAATGGTGGAGAGCAGCTGGTTACCACCTGCGGCTCCTTTTAGAACCATGCTAGTAATTGCTTTTATCTTATTTACTATGCAGAGTATTGCTAAGTTTATTCAAGAATTATATTTTTTAATTAGAAAGAGAGAATTATTGTAATGAATATTATAGTAAGTCCCGAAGTTGTTACAGCTGGTATGTTTTTGGGATTATTTTTAGGTATATTAACAGGATTCCCTCTAGCTTTTCCTATTGGTGGGGTAGGAGTGATAACTGGATATTTATTATTTGGCTCAACAGCTTTTGACATTATCTATAGTAGGCTTTATGCTATCATTACCGATTATGGCTTTATGGCTGTTCCTTTATTTGTTTTTATGGGAAATATGTTAGAAAAATCTGGTATTGCTGAAAAGATGTATGATGCTGTCTATGTATTTTTTGGTAAATTTAGAGGGGGATTAGCTATTACTAGTATCTTAATCGGGACGATAATGGCTGCTTGTGTAGGAATTATTGCTGCTTCAATTACTATGTTAACCTTAGTTGCACTTCCTGCTATGATAAAGAGGAATTATGATAAAGGTTTAGCCACTGGAGCAATCTGTGCTGGTGGAAGTTTAGGTATTTTGATTCCTCCCAGTATCATGCTTATCATTTATGGACCAGTTGCCTGGATTTCAGTAGGGAAGTTGTTTATGGCAGCTTTTATGCCGGGTTTCCTTCTTTCTGGTTTATATATGTTATATATTGCTATTCGTGCGTATTTGCAACCATCGATAGCACCCTCTGCTACTGCTGAAGAAAATAATTTTACCATGGGTCAGAAAATAAAGATGTTGGTTTTAACTATGGCACCCACTGCATTATTAATACTTTCAGTTATGGGAGCAATCTATTTAGGCTTAGCTTCTCCTACTGAAGCGGCAGCAGTGGGGTCAGCAGTGGCTACATTGTTAACTATCATATATGGTCGTTTCAGCTGGAAGGTGTTGAAGGAAGTAGCAATTAGCACCATAAAATTAACTGGAATGGTTCTTCTAATAGCTGGCTGTTCGACTGCCTTTGTCAGTATTTTTTTAAGTGCTGGGGGCGGCGAAGTGGTAGAGAATTTTATTTTGTCGATACCCGGAGGTCGTTGGGGTGCTTTTGCATTGGTTATGGTAGTTTGTTTTATTTTGGGAATGTTTATAGATTGGATTGGTATTATCTTTGTAATGGTTCCCATCCTAGCTCCTATTATTCCCAGATTGGGTTTTGATCCTTTATGGTTTGCTATGATGATTATTGTTAATTTACAGATGTCTTTTTTAACTCCTCCTTTTGCCTATGCTATATTCTTCTTGAAAGGAGCAGCAGCTCCTGAGTTGGGTATTACTACTGCTGATATTATTCGAGGGGTTATTCCTTTTGTTGTTCTTGTTGCTATTGGTTTATTGATAATGATAATCTTTCCGCAAATAATTCTTTGGTTGCCCAGTACAATGTAAGTTTAGGTAGTATAATTAAACGAGATTAATATCTACTTGGAATGTTATACAATTTGGTAGTTAATATAACCATCAGCTTGTATTGTTTTTATAGTATTTTTATTAAATGATTTATTTATGATGTATACCAAATTGAATCATCTTATAAATATTATATGAGATAAACAATGAATAAGAATTTTTCCAACAATTTCAAAATAGATTATTCTAAATGGAAAAAAATAGACATTGAATACCTGGATGACTATATTACTTTGAAAGTTCCTCCTGATTGTAATATCCTGCAGATGAAAAAAAATTCTTCCTTCGGGAATGTAGTGGATAAAATCGAATATGCCTTTGAACACCCTATTAATAGTTTGACTATTGAAGAAATTGTAAAAGCTCAAAATAAGCCTGTTGACAAACTCACAGTAGCTATTGCTGTATCGGATAATACTCGACCAGTTCCTTATAATGTTAACCAGAAGGAAAATATTTTATCTCCCATCTTAGAACGATTAGCTAAATCAGGTATAGAAAGATCAAAAATCAAAATTATTATAGGTACCGGAACCCATAGTCCTACTTCTGCTACCTGGAAAAAGATGGCTTTTGGTGAGAAAGTATATCATAACTATTCTATTATTGACCATAACTGCTATAGTTCAGAGTTGATTCCTATTGGAAATATTAAAGGTATACCAGTTAAGATTAACCGCGATTTTCTCCAGGCAGACTTACACATTATTACTGGTTTAGTAGAAGCTCATTTTATGGCTGGAGCTTCAGGTGGTCGAAAGGCTATCTGTCCTGGTTTAGTCAATATAGAAGCCACTTGTATTTTTCATGGTCCAGAGTATATGGCTAATCCTAATGTTGATAATCTTATCTTTACCAATAATCCCTGTCATGAGTTTGCTTTAGAAGTGGCTAGAAAGGTCAGAGTAGATTTTGCGGTAAATGTTTTACTGGATGGTGAATTGCACATCTGTGGAATTACTACTGGCGAACTGGAGCAATCCCACCAAAGAGCAGTTGACCAGTTACGGAAATATTGTGAAATTTATATAGAAAATAAATACGACATAGTCTTGACTCATGGTAGTAAGGTGGCAGTAAATCATTATCAAGCTGTGAAAGGAGCATGGGCTGCTTTACCAGCAGTAAAAAAGGGAGGAAAGATTATCCTTTTAGCTCATAATCAGGATGAAGAGCCTATTGGTAGTAATTATTACAAAGTTTTACTAAAAAAACTTCAAGAAGTGGGAGTGGGGAATTTCTATCCTTTACTTTTAAGTCCAGAATGGACTTTTACTCATGACCAGTGGGAAGTACAAAAATGGGAACAAATCTTTACCAGGATAGGAGGAGCTGAAAATCTTATCTATTGCACAGTGAATATTCCTCCTGATATTCTGACCACTTTACCCGGTATAAGTGGTTATCAGTTTACCAAGGGATCTACTGCTGATATTACAGAAATGCTACAAAGGGCAATTTTTTACTGTATTTCACAACAAGAAAATCCTAGTATGGCTTTTCTAAAGGAAGGTCCCTATCTAGTTTTAAAAAGCAAAGAGTGAATATTATAAAATTTAGTAAATATGTAATATACTTTTAGTTTGGTCAATTATTTATGATTAGTATTATACCAAAAATAATAAAAGTTATGATTTTTTGTCAGTCTGTTTTTTCAAGATTAAAGTAACTGGGTATTCTCAAGTTTCATTATGATAGGAGTTTAAAATGACTATTTTATGTATTGGAGATGCCATGATATCTAGCCAGTACTTTGCTGAAGCCGCCAGAAGACTGCATATTAAAAAAGTTAGTATAGAAGTAGATGATTGGGAAAAAGATTGGGATAAATTACAAAAGAGACGATTGATTATTGAAAAAGAAGGTCCTTCTGCTGAAAAAGTTATTGCTCAGATATCCACGGCAAATAAAGCTACTGAAATTTTATTAGTTTTATTTTGTCCGATATCTAAAGAGGCAATTGATACTCTACCTCAGCTTAAATTAATTGGAGTAGCTCGCGGAGGATTGGAAAATATAGATATTGATTATGCCACAAAAAAGGGAATACTGATTCATCATATCGAAGGGCGAAATGCCCAGGCAGTTTCCGACTTTACTATTGGGTTAATAATTGCAGAAGCACGAAATATTGCCCGTAGCCATTATGCTTTAAAAAATGGAATATGGAGAAAAGAATATGTTAATTCTAATATGATCCCAGAATTAAAAGAGAAGATTATTGGATTAATCGGTTTTGGTCATGTGGGACAGTTAGTGGCAAAAAAGTTAAGTGGTTTTGAGGTTGAAATCCTAGCATTTGATCCTTACCTATCTGAAGAAAAAGTTCATAAGCATAGAGCAAGAAAAGTTAGCTTGGAATATTTATTACAGAATTCAGATTTTATCTCTTTGCATGCCCGTCTAGGAGAAGAGAGTAAAAATATGCTGGGAGAGAAAGAATTGTCTTTAATGAAAAATACTGCTTACCTCATTAATACCGCTCGAGCGGGCTTAATTAAAGAGGATGCTCTATTTAATTTATTGAAGAATAAAAAAATAGCGGGAGCTGCTTTGGATGTATTTTGGGAAGAGCCCATTCCTAAAGATAGTCCCTGGTTAAAGCTTGATAATGTTACTTTAACCTCTCATCTTGCAGGAACAACAAGAGAAGCCCTAACTAATTCACCCTTGTTATTGGTAGAAGATATCAACAGATTATTGGATAATAATGAACCACATTTTGTGGTTAATCCTGAAGTGTTAGGGAATAAAGAATTTCTAAGATGGTTAGAGAGGGTAAGGAGATTATAAGATGTTAACTAATCTAAACAAAATTTTAATTCTGGCAAGACAAAAAGGATATGCTATTGGCTCATTCAATGTTCATAATCTGGAAACTATTCAAGCTGTATTCAATTCTGCTATTTCATTAAATTGTCCGGTTATTATTGCTTTTGGAGAAAAAGTTAGTTTGATAACTGATATCCAATTAATTGCAGAGTGTGTTAAGTCGCTGGCTCACAGAACTAGCTTACCCATTGTTCTTCATCTGGATCATTGTAAATCAGAAAACCTCATTATTAGAGCTATCCAGGCTGGCTTCACTTCAGTTATGTATGATGGTTCAGATTTAAGTCTGAGTAAAAATATTGAGAATACTAAGCGAATAGTTAAAATAGCCCATGCGGTCGGGGTTAGTGTAGAAGCTGAATTAGGTTGTGTGCCGGTAAAGGATACGGGACAAATAATTACTGAAGATCAATTAACCAAACCCGAGGAAGCAAAAAAATTTGTTGAACAAACAGAATGTGATGCCTTAGCCATAGCAGTAGGAACAATTCATGGTAACTACCTTGGAGCACCAAAAATATTTCATAATCGTTTAAAAGAAATTGCTCAAATAACTTCAGCTCCCCTCGTGTTGCATGGTGGTTCCGGAAATACGGAAGAAGATTTAGTGTTAGCTATAGATGAAGGAATTTCCAAAATAAATATAAATACGGAAATTTCCAACGCAGCGATTAAACAATTAATGATCATACTTAAAGAAGACTATCCTGGGCACTTATCAGATATTTCCAGAAGAATAAGAGAAGCTATGCAAGAAGTAATTAAAGAAAAAATGATATTATTTGCTCGGGGTAAAATTGGTTGCCTTGATGAAATAGAAAAAATTTAAAATAATTACTTTTCATTATCTATCATTATCAACATATTACCCTGATTTGATTCTGTTCTTAAACTGATAGGAGGTGTCTTATAAACTTGAACATACCCAAAGTCATTCAATTACAGCAATTTTATTCCCATCCAGAAATTGCAGATATCGAAAGTGAATTAATAAATAAAATTAATCAATTCAATTTAAGTTCAAGAATTAGTTCCGGGGATCACATAGCTATTACTGTGGGTAGTCGTGGCATAAAGGATATGGTTTCTATAATTAAACGATTGGTTATAGAGATAAAAAAATATGGTGGTAATCCCTTTATTGTTCCTGCTATGGGTAGTCATGGAGGGGGAACGGCAAGAGGACAGATTAAAATTTTAGAATCCTTAGGAATTACCGAAAAAACTGTAAATGCTCCCATTAAATCAAGCATGAGAGTCATTAAGATTGGGGAAACTGAACAACAAACCTCAGTATATTTAGACCAGTATGCTTATCAAGCAGATGGTATTATTGTGGTTAACCGTGTTAAGAAACATACTGACTATGATAATAATACCGAGAGTGGTTTATTGAAGATGATGACCATTGGTTTAGGAAAACAAAAACAGGCTGAAACTGTTCACTCTTATGGAGTTTGGGGTCTTAAGAATCTTATTCCAGCCAGTGCCATGGTAGTATTGAATACAAAAAAAATTATAGCAGGCATAGCAATTATTGAGAATGCACGAGGGAATACTGCCTATCTGGAAATAATTGAACCTAAGGATATACCAGAAAGAGAAAAAGGATTATATAAATTAGCCAAAAAATATTACCCGTGGTTACCATTTAGAATATGCGATGTATTAGTTGTTAAAAATATTGGGAAGAATATAAGCGGTACCTGTATGGATACGAATTTAATCGGCAGGAAAGGAGTGTGGGGGGAGAGTGATCCAGAAAAATTTTATGCATCCGGGAAAAGTTATTTTGGTTCTCCTCTAATTGAATGTGTGGTTGCCCTTAATTTGACCAAAGAAAGTCATGGTAATGCTATTGGGATAGGTCAGGCAGATATAATTACCAGGAAATTATTTAAAAAAATTAATTTTAAGATAACTTATAATAATGTAATTACTACTACTTTCTTGGACAAAGGCAAAATCCCACTTATAGCTGAGAATGATTTTGAAGCAATAAGAATTGCCTTAAATTCCTTAAATGGATTAATGCGCATAGAAGGTAAGAAGAATTCAGATAATGTTAAATTATGTATTATTGATAGCACATCACATAAAGGTAAGATGCAGGTATCAAAAGGTTTATATAAAGAACTGCGAGATCGAAAAGATATTGAATTTATAGGTGATTTTTTCTCTTTGGAATTTGATAAGAAAGGTAATCTAATTTAATTAGTCTATCTGTTATCAGAAGAGGTAGTGCTATGAATCCAATGATTTTGTGTATCAATCTTGGAACAACGGGTTGTCGTACCAGTATTTTTAATAAAAAGGGTGAGCAACTCAGCCAATCCTATCTAGAATATCCAAGTATATATTTATTTCCAGGCTGGATTGAACATGATCCTACAACCTGGTTAGAAGCTGTTCAAAAAACAGTAAAAGATGCAGTCATTGGTTTAAACATTGATGTAAATAATATAGGTGCTATTTCGGTAACTTCACAAAGATCAACTTTTATTCCTGTAGACAAAGAAGGCAATCATTTAGATAACGCTATTTTATGGCAGGATAAAAGAGCTATAGAAGAAGCAAATTATTTAATAGATACATATAAATTAGAAGAGATTTATAATATTACCGGATTAAGAGTTGATCCCTATTTTACCCTACCAAAGTTACTATGGCTGAAAAGGAATAAAGAAGAAGTGTATAAAAAGGCATTCAAGTTTCTTCCAGTCCAAGATTTTATTATCCATTTTTTAACTGGTTTTTTTAAAACAGATTGGACTCAGGCTTCCAGAACTTTACTTTTTAATATTGCCCAATTCAAGTGGGAAGAGGATTTAATAAATGAGGTAGGAATAGATTTTGATAAATTGCCAGAAGTTGTTCCTCCGGGTTCAATTATTGGAGGGTTAACTCACTCTACCGCAGTTATACTTGGTTTACCCGAGGGTATACCGGTTATTGCTGCGGGAGGTGATCAACAATGCTCTGCTATTGGATTAGGTATAGTAAGAGATGGTTTATTAGAAGTAAACACTGGAACAGGCTCTTTTATTTTAACTAATTGTAATAAACCATTTAAGGATAATACTTTGCGGCTACTTTGTAGTGCTTCTTCCCTACCTGGTAAGTGGATATTGGAAGCTGGTATTTTTACCACTGGTTCAATATATAGATGGTTTAGAGATAATGTTTATTATTGTCATAAAGATAATCAAAAAGAAATCAAAAGTGATGCTTATCCTGTTATGAATTTTGAAGCAGAAAAAGAGCAAATAGGTGCAAATGGTTTGTTATTAATTCCTCATTTTGCTGCTTCAGCAGCTCCCTATTGGAATCCAGAAGCCTGTGGAATTCTATTTGGTTTAACTTTAAACCATAAATTTTCTTCAATTATTAGAGCAATTTTAGAAGGTATAGCTTTCGAGATACAAAAGAGTATAATAATTATGGAAAGATATATTGGATCTGTAAAAGAAGTAAGAGTTAGCGGAGGATTAACTCGAGCTGAAGTATTTAATCAAATACAGGCTGATGTTTATGGCAAAACAGTGATTAAGACTGTTTATGAAGATACTTCTTCCCTTGGTGCAGCCATAATTGCTGCAGTAAAACTTGGTTTATATAACGACATTATCACTGCAGTCGATTTTATGATCAAGTTAGATTATGCTAGTCAAAAAAAACCAATTGATTCACATAATAAAATTTATCAGGATCTCATAGAAATTCATGACCAACTATATGAGGTAATAGATAAGTCAGGAATTTACCATAAAATAAATCAGTTCATGAAAGAATATGTAAAAAACTTGTCATAGTAAATACTTAAATCTTTCTATTATTATTTAAGGAAAGAGGATATTTATTTTTATGTCTGTTTTTATTACTGGGGGTTACGGTCATATAGGATCATGGATAGCTTATCTATTGGCCAAGAGTGGTCAAGATATTATTATCTATGATATTAATAATAAATCCCCTGAATATTTGGAAAATATCCAAGGAAAACTAAATTTTATTCAGGGGGATGTGTTAGATTTTACTAAATTGAAAGATATTATAAAAGTGTACCACCGTGATATAGAAGGTATTATTCATACAGTAGCAATTATGGGAGAATTTGTTCCTCAAAATCCATATTTTAATATCAGGCTTAACATTATAGGTCTTTTGAATATTTTAGAAGTCTCCAGAATGTTTGGGATTAGAAAGATTATTTTTACCAGTACTGGAGCAATATATGGGAGAAAAAAAGGTAGAGCAAAAGAAGATGACTGTATAAAACCTCAGGATTTATACGCTGCTTCTAAGGCTTCTGCTGAGTTAATCGGTATGCAATATGCCAATATTTTCCAAATGGATTTTCGGATAGGAAGACTATATTTTGTTTATGGTCCAGGAAGAATGCCTTCTACATTTTTTACTTTATATAGATTAACTTTTGGGATTTTGGAAGGGATAAATGGATTAACATCAAGCAAAGGAGGTGATCAGATAATAGACTTTACTTATGTTCTGGATGCCGCCCAGGGGATTTATTTATTATTTAACAAGGAAAATCCGGACTCTAAAATTTATAATTTTTCTTCTGGAGAATCTTATAAAGTTAAGGAAGTTGTAGCATTATGTAAAAAATATTCTTACTTTCCAGTGAACATTTCTTTAGGAAAAGGAAAGCTCATGAATAGAGTAGAAGGTCTAGATATAACCAGAGCAAGAAAAGAATTGGATTATAAGCCTGAGTATAGTATTGAAGAGGGTATTAAATTGTACAGTGAATGGATAAGAAATCAAAAATAAGCAACTACCAATATTATTAAAATGGCTTCTGTCTCTATCTTTGCCTGGTGTTGATCGAATATAATTCCTTATTAGCGGAAAGAATAGGGCATTGGTCAATATATTAGGCTGAAAAATTCACTTTTGTATGTTTTATATTGAACAAAATGATATATTTATTTACTTCAATAAAAAAATATTTATTTTTAATAGAAAATGGTAAAATATTTTATAGTAAGGATAATGAAAAAGAAAAGACAAATAAGTTAATTATATAAATCCAAATATTAAATTCATTTTTAAAAATAAAGAAGAGGAAAGTGAGGTGAAATTTTTTCAAATAAAAATCTTTGTCTGATATTTTTCAATAAGTTTTACTGGAATATTATACTGGAAAGATACTATGGAAAAATAATTAAAAAAATAGGAGGTTGTTCTGAGTATGTTAAAAAGTAAGTCATTATTATTAATTTTCTTGTTGGGGTTTTTTGTTGTTACTTGCACTGCTTTGACTTTTGCTGCTGATAAAATTGTTTGGAAATCTTCCGGTCATGGTCCAGCTAGCGATCCCTCCCAGATTTATCATGATAAGCTATGTGAAGCAATCACTTTAGCCAGCGGTGGAAGACTTGTAGTACAAGCTTTTGTTGGGGGTTCAGTTGTCCCCGCAACACAGGAACTTAATGGTGTTATTGAAGGTGTTTTGGATATGTGTTATACCTGTCCTATGTATAATTTAGATAAATGGCCTGCTGCCGGTTTGATTAGTTCTCGTCCTGGTGGATTACCTGGAGAGGCTTTACGTACCTGGTTTAACTATGGTGGTGGAGCAGATTTAATGAATAAAATGATGGAAGGCTTTAATGTCCTAACATTCCCTGGGGCTTTATCACCATTACCAGAGGAAGTTTTCTTACATTCTAAGAAGGAAATAAGAACTGTTGGCGATATTAAGGGATTAAAGATTCGGGCTTCTGGAGATGGTGGAGAAATTTTAAACCGAATGGGTGCTTCCGTAGTGTTTTTACCAGGGGGAGAGCTCTATGAGGCAATGCAGAGGGGAACAATTGATGCCTTTGAATATTCCACTTTGGCTTCGAATTGGGATATGCATTTTAATGAAATAGCAAAATATGTCATTCTTTCTCCTTCGCGTGCCCCAAGTGATCCTCAATGTTTTTATGTAAATAAGGACTCCTGGGAGAAGCTTCCTGATGACCTAAAGCGTCTTGTACAGGATCTTATTGATAAATGGACGCAAGCTCAACATGAATTTCTAGTTTATCAATCTATTTTAGCTATAGATAAGTTTAAAGATTATGGTTGTGAAGTATATAAACTTCCTAAGGAAGTAGAAGATGCGTTATTGGTTGAAGCGAAAAAATATTACACAGAAAAAGCCGAAAAGGAAGATCAAATATATCGTGATATCTTAGAATCTATGACTGCCTATTGGGAGGCTTATTCCAATAAATAACAAGGAGTTTACGATGTAATGATAATAATTATAAAAAAGATACTCAGTATTATTGATTCTATAAGTAAACTAGCTGCATCAGTAGCAAAATGGTTTGCCTGGCTCCTTGTTCTGGTAGGCGCATATGATACTATTGCTAGACATTTCTTTAATGCGCCTACCATTTGGGCTTATGATACTTTATGCATAGCTGGTGGAGTGTTATATGTTCTAGGATGGGCTTATGATTATTTATGTGATTGTCATACCAGAGTCGATTTAATATATCGGAATCTTTCACCTAAAAAACAAGCTTTATTAAATGTTATTTCTTCTCTATTTCTGTTTTATCCATTAGTAATAGCTTTACTTACAGTTTCCGTAAATTGGACTATTAGAGCATGGAGAATCAAAGAAAAGATGATTTCTACTTTTTGGTATCCCCCCGCAGCTCCTTACAGAACTGTTTTTACCTTAGGAATTCTATTGTTGTTACTCCAGGGAACAGCAAATTTCATTCGAGACCTATATCTTATAATAAGAGGTGAACCACTTGATAGCACTTAGTCCAGAAATAATTACCATTTTGATGTTAGGAGGAGTATTAGTTCTGGTTTTAACTGGCTTTCCCATTGGACTGGTAATAGGGAGTGTGGCTTTTTTAGTTGGTACATTTATATTTGGTCCTAAAATTACCTTTAGTATACTTTATTCCAGATTATATGAGTTAACTTTGAACTATCCCTATTTAGCCGTTCCTTTGTTTACTTTTATGGGGGTCATACTCCAACATTCAGGTATAGCTGAGGATTTATATGATGCTTTATATGAATGGTTAAGTGGATTTAAAGGTGGATTAGCAGTGGTAACTGTAATTGTTGGTACACTACTGGCTGCTTGCTTGGGAACAATTACTGCTTCTGTTACTATACTTACCCTGATTGCCCTTGCTCCTATGGTTAAGAGAGGATATGACAAATCGTTAGCCTCAGGTACTATAGTTGCTTCCGGAACATTGGGGATATTAATTCCTCCCAGTATTATGTTGGTAGTTTATGGTCCTCAAGCAGGGGTTTCGGTGGGCAGGATGTTTATGGGAGCAATTTTCCCCGGTTTAATACTCTCTGGTTTGTATATTAGTTATATTACTATTCGCTGTATTCTAAATCCCAAACTAGGTCCACCTATTCCTGAAAAAGAAAGATCTCATATTTCTTCCGGACAAAAAACTCTCAAGCTATTAAAAGCGGTCACTCCTACCCTGCTAATTATTATTGCGGTATTAGGTACTATTTATACTGGTATTGCTCCTCCAACTGAGGCTGCAGCAATGGGAAGTTTTGCAGTAGTAATTTTGGCCATTGTTTACCGTAAGTTTACTTGGGATTTAGTTAAACATAGTGCGCTAGAAGTTCTTCGGGTTAGTGCCTTTGTTTTACTTATCGCTGGGCTAAGCTATGCCTTTGTAGGTGTATTTATGAGTGCCGGATGTGGAGATGTAGTGACAAAATTGATAATGTCTGTTCCGGGGGGAAGATGGGGGGCTTTCACTATGGTTATGGTCATTGTCTTTGTTTTAGGAATGTTTATTGAATGGATCGGAATAGTATTTATTATTGTTCCCGTTTTTTCACCTATTCTTCTCAAATTAGGATTTGATCCTTTATGGGCGGCCATGATGATCTGTATCAATTTACAGATGGCCTTCCAGACTCCACCCATGGCAATGTCCATATTTGTTTGTAGAGGTACTGCACCTCCAGAATTAGGACTTAATATGGCTGATATTATAAAAGGCGTGATTCCCTTTATTATGTTGATTATTTTTTGTCTGGTACTCTGTATTTTATTCCCACAGATTATTACCTGGTTACCACAGAAAATGATTGGTTAAGAAATAAAGGTAATTTCCTTGAATTATATTTTATATTAAGGGGTATGTATTTTTTAAGATCCATACTCCTTTAATAATTTTAATAATTAATATTAATATGTTATGTTTTTATTTTTGTAATAGTGATAATAATATTTTTCTTCTTTACTAAGTATCCTTAGTTTATATCCTCTGGGAATACTTCAATTAACTGATCTCCATAATAGGGATATAACTTCTCTTTGAGGGGAGCAATGAGTTCTTCCAGATACTGGCTGGGAACCAGGTTATTTCTAACCATACTTTCATAAAAAACAATTTTAATTAGCTGACTGTGAGATAATCCTACTTTGCTGGCCATAAAGGTTACCGAACCATGGATGGAAAGAGAAGGAGTGCCATTTATATCAATAACATAAAGGTTGCCTTCCTGATCTTTTTTAATATCCAAGCGAATAATATCACTTGCTTTGACAGCTGAAAAACTTTTTACAGATATATCAACCAGAGAGGAGAACAAAGCATGTTTTTGTCCAATTATTTTGAACTGGTTTTGTATTCTATATTCTTTATTCTTTGTTCTGGTATAACGAATTCCCCAATTTTCTGGAAAAGCGATGATAGGTAAGATATATTTAGTTTCACTGCCTAATACCCCTACTGTAAACTCCTGTCCTGGTAGATATTGTTCAATGATTAATTTTTCCAGACCCAATGTTCTTTTTAGATATTCTATTTTACGCTTCAATTCAATTAGATTATGAACCACTGATTTGGGAGTTATTCCTATGCTATCTCCTCCACCAGCGGGTTTAATCATTAAGGGGTACCCTATTTGATCGATTTCTTTAAGTAGCTTTTTTTTCCGAAAGCGGTTATGAGAATCAAACACAAAATGTTTAGGAACAGGGATATTATGTTCTTGTAATTTTTGATAGGTGAAATCTTTGTTTCGACATATTTCCATACTTTCAATACTGGCATGACTGGAGGGTATGTTATGCTTTTTTAATTGTTCTCGTACCCGAGCAGCACCATAACCATTATATAGGCTATGGGGGTAATCTTTGTAGCCTTCAGCCAGGACAAAAGCAAAATCAATAGGGTAATTATCGGTAATGAAATTGTCTAATTGTTCTGGATTATAAAGATCGAGAGATAAAATAGTACATTTTGTCTTCAACAATGCTTCGCGAATAGCTTGCACATCAGTGTCCAGAGTGCATTCCCGAAATAAGCCGTATTTATGTTTTTTACTTACTTGATTATAGACAAACAAAATCTTTTTTGGCAATAAAATCATCCTCCTTTGTAAGGTTGATAATAATATAAAAGTTAAGAAATTATTAGGAAAGCAATGAAAATTATTAAAATATCAATAGAAGTAATGTCGCCAGCGATATGAGGAAAAGTGATTAACAATATTTAAAAAAGAAAAAGTATTTATTGAGCCATTACACTTTCTATAGCAGGGAATCCTTAAAATGAATTTATTCAAATTAGATCCTTAAATAATTATAAACTAAGATATTAAGAAAAATGCTTTTCTTGGAGAACCCCTCAAATAAATTTAAGCTAAGAAATTTAATTTTGGTTTATATTAACTCTTATTTAGCCAATATAATCTAATAATTTAATGTTGTGTATATGTATATTTTTGTAATAGTATTGTTTTATAATATAATATTAACTAAACATAAAGACATCATAATTATCATTATACAATAAATTTGATAAAATCATCAATAAATTTTTAGTATTAAAAAGCAAGCAAAGGATAGTTTAAATTATAATAAGTCATTTCTTCCAGAATTCTGGAATAAGCAGGATTAAGACAGCATAAATTTCTAGTCGTCCTAAAAGCATACACAGACTCAAAATAATTTTACCTAAAGGTGGTATAAAAGCATAATTCTGAGTGGGACCAACCAGTCCTAACCCAGGGCCAACATTTCCCAGAGTAGCTGCAACCGAAGTTGCTGCACTAATCATATCTAAACCCAGAGCTGCCATAATCAAGAAGCTTAACACAAATATTAAAAAATATAACAGGAAGAAAGAAGAAACATTACTCACTATCTCATCCGAGATTTTTTTACTACCAATATAAATTGGGGTGATGGCATGAGGGTGTAGAATCTTTTGAAATTCACGACCAGCCTTTTTTAATAAAATAAGAACCCGAATATTTTTAATAGCACCTCCAGTAGAACCGGCACAACCTCCGATAAACATCAAAATGATTAAGATACTTCTGCAGAGAGTAGGCCATTGATCGAAATCAGTGGTAACAAAACCGGTTGTTGTAACTATAGAAACTACTTGAAAGGAAGCATAGCGGAGGGCAGTTAAAATTGATTGGTAAATATAGATGTGTAATTGGGTGGTAACAATAAAGATAGAAATAAAAATTATCCCAATATAAAAAAGAAATTCTCTATCTTTAAATAAACTTTTCGGATCGCCATGTAATACTTTATAATGCAAAGTAAAATTTACTCCTGCTATTAGCATAAAAAATGTTATTATTATCTCGTAGATAGGATTGTTATAGTGACCTACACTTAGATTTTTTGGAGTGAATCCTCCAGTAGCCATTGTCCCGAACATATGAGTGATGGCATCATATAAGGACATACCGGTAAAATAAAGAAAAGCTACCTGAAGACCAGAAATAATAATATAGACCAGATATAATAATTTTGCTGTTTCCTTTATCCGTGGTTTTAATTTATCTGGTTCTGGTCCAGGTACCTCTGATTTAAACAATTGCATACCGCCTACGCCCAATGCTGGTAAGATAGCTACAACCAGTACAATGATGCCCATTCCTCCCATCCATTGAATTTGATTTCTCCAGAACAGAATGGAAAGAGGATTTTCTTCAATGGATTGAAGAACGGTGGCCCCGGTGGTAGTAAAGCCGGACATTGATTCAAAATAAGCATCAATAAAATTAGTCAATGTTCCACTAAAGAGAAAAGGAAATGCTCCAAAGCCTGCAGCTGTAAGCCAGCCCAGAGTAGCAATGGCAAAACCTTCTTTTCTACCAATTCCATTTTCTGTTTTGAAGTTATAGTAGAAGAATAATCCAGAAAGAGTAGTAATTATTATTGAAGATAAGAAGGCATAAATAGCTGTCTCTTCTTGGAAGTAAAAAGCATAAAAGAGAGGAAAGATCATGCTTAAACCCAATAAAAATATCAGTATACCTAGTGTATGAAATATAATACTATATTTCAATGAATTAAATACCCCGCATTATAGAAAAAGCTGTTCAATTTTCTTAATTTCTGTTGTTTTAGTAAAGACGATAACTTTATCTCCAGCTTTAATAAAATCATCTCCATGAGGAATAATAACTTCATCTTTTCTAATAATTGCCCCAATAATAGAATTTTTAGGCAAGTCAATTGATTTTAGGGGTTTATCATTAATTTTACTATTTGGTTGAGCAATTAATTCTGCTACTTCAATTTCGCCTTCTTTCATTAACGTTAAGCTAATAATCTCACCACGTTTCAGTAAACGTAATATGGCTGATGCCGTTGTTAGACGCGGATTAACAACCGCATCTATGCCAATTTTTTCCAGAATAGGCATATAATTGGTTCTGCTAATTTTGGCAATAACTTTTTTGGTTCCCAGATGTTTTGCTAAAAGTGAAACTAATAAATTCTCCTCATCATAACCGGTAACGGCAACAAAACCGTCAGTTTTTTCAATTCCTTCTTCCTTTAGCAGTTCTATATTTGTACCATCTCCATTTATAACCAATGTTTGGGGTAGTAATTCTGATATTGTTTCACATTTTTGCTTATTCATTTCAATTAGCTTCGTCTTTATACCAATTCTATTTAAGAGGGAAGCAGTTTGTACGCCAATATTACTGCCACCAAAGATAAGTACATTTTGCATTGCTCCATTTTTTTGGTTACAGAGTAATTCTAAATCTGAGTAATTTTCTTTATTAATTAATAAGTATATTTTATCTCCAATAAGAATTTCATCATCACCAGTAGGAATAATGAGATCATTTTCTCGAAATATAGCCGTTATTAGGGTATAAAGTCCAAAATTGATATCTCTAATTTTTTTATGGGCAAAATTACAATTTTCTTCGATTTTTAAACCAAATAGAGATATTCTACCACCAGCAATATCTTGAGCCTCGCAGACATTGGACGGGGTTTTTAGTAATCTTACTATTTCTTTGGCTGTTGCTCTTTCTGGGTTAATAACATAATCAATACCTAATTTTTCTTTAGATAGTGAGTTACTATACATATATTCAGTATTTCTAATACGGGCAATGGTTTTAGCCACATTAAATTGTTTGGCAGTCATGCAGGCAATCATATTGACTTCATCTATGCGGGTAACTGCAATAAGCATATCTGCTTCTTTTATGCCAGCTTGTTCCAGAATTCTTACATTAGCACCGTTACCCACAATAGTCAGAATATCTAGGTTGCTATCTAAATCTTGTTTAATATCTTCACGTTTATCAATAATAGTTACATCATGATTTTCTGTTGATAAGGTTTGAGCAATTTGTATGCCAACCTTACCTGCACCAACAATTATAACTTTCAAATGTATTTCCTCCCGAAAAGCCCCTTTCTGCTTTAGATATATTTTTGAGGTAAAAAAAGAGAATAAATTTATGTTAAGGGTTTTACTTCTTTATTTAAATATGTTAAATAAGTACATTTTTTGATAATAAATTTTTTTTTAAATATATTGATATTATCAAATATATATTGTAACAGAAATTGAAATATTTGCCAAAGAATAATGTTAAAATATGGTAAATCAATTACTCCTATCAACTTGGGAATTGTATACCCTTTTTTAGTTTTTGTCAACTATGCTAAAGATTTACATGATAAATAAAAATTTTAGAACATTTTTCCAATCGATAGAGGGGATAAATTAACTTATCTATTTTTAATTTACAATTTCAATATAAATATTGTTAATTATAAGAAAAATGCTATTATATTAATAGACAAAAAACGGGTAACAGTTTTGAAAACCAGAAGTGAAAAAAAATAAGAAGAAAATTAATTTACTTTTAATTAATCCCTGGATATATGATTTTACTGCTTATGATTTTTGGTCTAAACCATTAGGATTACTTTATTTAGCTGGGATATTAAGGGAAAAAGGATATAATATAAGCTATATTGATTGTATGGATCGTTTTGATCCAAGTTTGCTTAAGAAATCTAATTATACCTCTAAAAAAAGTAATGATGATGGAAGAGGTCCTTTTTATAAAGAAAAAATTGAAAAGCCAGCACCTTTAAAATATGTTCCCAGGAATTATTCTCGTTATGGTATAACAGAGGAAATCTTTCAGAAGAAACTCCAATACCATCCTAAGCCAGATGTTGTTTTAGTAACCTCTATTATGACTTATTGGTATCCAGGAGTATTCAGGGTAATTGAATTAATAAGAAAGTTATATCCTGATTGTCCAGTAATTTTAGGAGGTATCTATGCTACTCTCTGCTTTGAACATGCCCAGATATTTTCCCAGGCAGATTATGTACTTCAAAATACTCAATTAAGATTATTAGAACCATTATTACAAAATATTGCAGGTAAATACCTCCATCATGATAGTATGAATAGCTCTTATTTTCAACATCTAAATTTTTATCCTTATCCCGCATGGGATTTATATCCAGTATTAAATTATGTTTGTTTGATTACTTCAAGAGGTTGTCCCTTCAGATGTAATTATTGTGCCTCTTATATGATTAATTCTAAGCTAGAGTTTCGTAATCCCTATCAAGTTGTGGAAGAAATAATTTATTGGAAAGATCTAAAAGGAATTAATAATTTTGTCTTTTATGATGATGCCTTATTGGTTAACTCTGAAAAACAATTAATACCTTTATTGAAAGAAATTAAAAAAAGAAACCTAAATATTAATTTTTATACTCCTAATGCAATACATACCAGTTTAGTTACTCCACTAATAGCAAAACTGATGTTTGAATGTGGTTTTAAAAAGATTTGGTTAGGATTGGAAACAAGCGATCCAGAGTTACAAAGGAAGACCGGGAATAAAGTACATAATAAATCATTTATTAAGACAGTTAAAATATTACTTCAAGAGGGTTTTTCTTCACAACAGATAAGAGCTTATCTGTTAATTGGTTTACCTGGACAGAATTTGCCAAAAATTATTGATTCTATTAATTTTGTTATTGATAATGGTATTAAGCCATACCTGGCTAAGTATTCTCCTATTCCTGGAACAAAATTATGGAAACGAATTATAAAAGAATATGGATGGCAAGAACCGGTCGACCCTCTATGGCATAATGACGCCTTAATGCCTTACTGTTCTCCTTATATAAATAATAGGCAATATCAAAAGATAAAGATGTTGATACAAAATTATCGGTTATAATTGGTAAAATACTGAACACACAACTGATTGTTATTTATTAACTAAGTTGTTATAATATTAATAGAAAAATATTGGTTAGAAAATAAAACTGGGGAGTATCTCTACTGTGAATTTAGAAGGGGGGTATTAATTTCAAAAATTTTAGCCCTGAGATATATTTATACAAAAATGAAAGTAATAAATATTTGCAAGATTAAGAAGAATAGCTGTTGATATATAGATATGGAGGTTGGAAATGGAATTGTTAAAGGTTTCTTCAAAATCAAGCCCAAAGGCAGTTGCCGGTGCATTAGCAGGAGTAATAAGAGAAAAAGGCAAAGTAGAATTACAGGCGATAGGTGCTGGTGCTGTTAATCAAGCAATAAAAGCTATTGCCATTGCCAGAGGATATACAGCAACAAGTGGAGTTGATTTAGTTTGCATTCCTGCTTTTGTTGATGTTGAAATAAATGGTGATGAGAGGACAGCAATTAAATTTTTGGTTACTCCCAGTGGATAATATATTTCTTACGCTAAAATTAAGTAAGGGAAGTTATTTTACCTATATTTAAGGAGTATTTATTATGCAAGACCAGGAAGCAGATAATAAGAAGCTAGAAAAAGAGAGGGTAGAGGAAGGGAAAGGTAAACCATTAGCAAAAAAGAAAAAAGATCTAGTACCAAAAGAAAACATAGGAAAGAAAGAAAATATTCTAAAAAATAATTTTGGGGAAATAAATATTTCTCCTGAAGTGTTGGCTACTATTATTAGTAGAATAGTTAGCAATATCTCTGGGGTGACTGGTTTAGTTACTCATTCTAAGAGTGGATTTGGAACACTACTTGGGGTAAAAGAAATAGAAGAGGGAATTAAAGTTGATTTGATGGAAGGCAAATCTATATCAACTTGTATTTCTGTTATTGTTGACTATGGTTCTGTTATTATAGATTTGGCTAAAAAAATTCAAACAGTAGTGAAAAGTGAAGTTGAAAATAAAACAGGACTTTTTGTAAAATCGGTAGATGTAAATGTTATGGGTGTAGAGATGTCAGGAAAGCACGGTAGGATAAAGCAAGATAATAAAGTTGAGAAATAAAAGAAGGTCTGTTATATTGAAAAAATAACGGACCTTCTTTTTTATGATGTTTTAGTTTATTAATTAACCTTCTCTTTTAATTCCTTGCCCGGCTTAAAAAAGGGAACATTTGCTTTTGGCAAAGATATGTTTTGACCCGTTCTAGGATTGCGAGCTGTTCGTGCTGCTCTTTCTCTAACACCAAAAGTCCCAAAACCAACTAACCGCACAGATTCTTTTCTGGCCAAAGCTTCGGCAATATTATCAAAGATGCATTCTACAGCAGCTTTGGCATGAGCCTTGGTTACCCCTCTATCACATGCCACCTTATCAATAAGTTCACTTTTATTCAAAATATTCCACCTCCTTTCTGGTAGTCACTGAATAAAAATTATAATTTATTGGTTAGAAAAGTTTTGTATAATATAAAGCAATGTCACAATCAGAATATTAAAAATAAAGGCTTTTGTCAATTATTTTTATTTTTTGTCATATTATAGTTGGATTTGACTAAAAA
>CAZGKY010000023.1:0-20724 GCA_964525625.1 uncultured Atribacterota bacterium
ATATTCGTGGTGTTATTGCTTTTTCCTCAAAGGTAGATGATTACCCAGATTATGCTCTGGGAATGGTATCTTTTCTTTCCCAGGCTTTGGAAAAAGAAGTAAACTGGATGGAAATATCAGAAAATTTAAAATTATCTAAGAGATACCTAGATATAATAAGTGAAGGAATAAAAGATGGAATTCTTTGCCTGGATAAAGAAGCAAAAATATTGTATATGAATGATAAAGCAGGGGAAATATTGCATGTCAATTCCAGAAGATCACTGGGGAAATTTGTAGGAGATATTGTAGATTTTGACCCAGTTGTTTTATCAGTATATAAAACTCATAAGGGTTATACTGACCGCGAGTTTATTATAAATAGCCCTCATATGGGGACGCTCCATTTTATAAAGAGTGCAGTAGTAGTAAGAGACGAAGAAGGGCAATTTGCAGGGGTGGTAGACTTCTTTAGAGAAATAACTAGGGTAAGGAAATTTGTGACTTCCTATATTGGGGCTCAGGCAAAATTTAGATTTGTCGATATAATAGGTAATAGTCCCAAGTTGAAAGAAGCAATCAGGATTGCCGAAATTGCTGCCAAATCTAATTCCAATGTCTTAATTTTAGGAGAAACTGGTACCGGAAAGGAAATGTTTGCTCAGGCAATACATTATGAGGGTTTGAGAAGAGCAGGACCATTTGTGGTAATAAACTGTGGAGCAATACCGCGAGAATTAGCAGAAAGTGAGTTTTTTGGTTATGAACCAGGAAGCTTTACCGGTGCTGATAAAAGGGGAAGACCTGGTAAGTTCGAATTAGCTAATGGGGGCACTATTTTCCTGGATGAAATTGGTGAACTCCCTTTAGACCTTCAGGTAAAATTATTAAGGGTTCTGCAAGAAAAAAGTGTTACCAGGATTAGCGGAGCCAGGCCTATCCCGGTAGATGTTCGAGTGATTGCTGCCTCGAATAAAGATTTATCACGAGAAGTGGATAATGGAAATTTCAGAGTAGATTTATTTCATAGACTAAATGTAATTCAAAACAATATTCCTGCCTTAAGGGAAAGAAATGAAGATATTCTTCTATTAACAAAATATTTTATAGAAAAATTCTCTCAAAAATTGCAAAAAAACATAATAAAGATTGATGATTCATTTTATAAGCCCCTGCTCAACTATAGTTTTCCGGGGAACGTTAGAGAACTGGAAAACATCATCGAAAGGGCATTAACTCTCAGTGACAGCAATGAATTAAATAGATTTCACCTACCAGAAGTTATATTAAAAAATGATTCCCTGTATAAATCTATAGACCAGTTTAAAAGAGATTCTTTAGTTAAGACCCTTCACAATACTAAGTGGAATATTTCCAGAACATCAAAAATTTTAGGAATATCCAGACCTACTATTTACCATCATATAAAAAAATGGAATATTAAGAGAGAATCTTAAAATCAATCCCTACTTTTTTACTAACTACTGGGATTGTAAAGATATTTTACATATTAAGTGTAAAAAAGCCGGGTACTTTTACACCTTTACCACATTTTTATCTTAAACTCCTTATAAAATAGTCTTTTTATAATTGATTAATTATGGCACAAAAATTGCTTATTTAAAATCTATCAAAGAATTAAATAATAAAATGCCAATAAAAAATCTGGAGGCTAATTTTTATGGAAAATTCCAATGATTTTTTATTAAATCTTTATACCACAATGGTACTAATTAGAAATTTTGAATTAATGGCGGAAAAATTATTCCTGGAAGGAGAACTCCCTGGATTTCTCCATCTTTATATTGGCGAAGAAGCCATTGCTACGGGAGTTATGGCAAATCTCCGAAAAGATGATTTTATTACCAGTACCCATCGTGGGCATGGACATATGATTGCTAAGGGAGCAGATATCAATAGGATGATGGCAGAACTCTACGGCAAAGAAACAGGCTATTGTAAAGGCAAAGGTGGTTCGATGCATATAGCAGACTTTTCTCTTGGTGTTTTGGGGGCAAATGGAGTAGTTGGGGGTGGACTTCCTATTGCTGTTGGCGCTGGGTTAGGAATAAAAATGAAAAAAAGTGATCAGATAGTAGTAGCCTTTTTTGGTGATGGAGCATCCAATACTGGCGCCTTCCATGAAAGTTTGAATTTTGCCTCTATTTATAGACTGCCTGTGATTTTTGTCTTGGAAAACAATAGGTATGCTTCTACTGCCTCAACACAAGCAACCACTGCTATAGAGAATATTTCTGACCGTGCAGTGGCATACGGAATACCGGGGGTAACTATAGATGGAAATGATGTGATAGCTGTTTATGAAACTACGCAGGAAATGGTAAAAAGAGCAAGAAATAGCGGTGGTCCCTCTCTTATTGAAGCCAAAACTTATCGTATTAAAGGTCATTTTGTGGGAGATCCCGAACTCTATAGGAGTAAAAAAGAAGTTGAGGAATTCTGGTTGAATGAGCCCATAGGAAAATTTGAGAAAAGATTAGAAAGAGAAAAAATACTGAATAGCACTGAAAAGAAAAACATATGGGAAAGTGCTCAGAAAAAAATTGAAGAAGCAGTTTTATATGCACGAGAAAGTCCAATCCCAAATGATAAAGATGCTTTAACTGATCTTTTCATCAATGATTCGGAGTATGATTATTAAAAGGAGGTCAAGATGAGAGAAGTAACCTTCGCGGAAGCTTTAGGAGAAGCTATCTTAGAAGAAATGGCGAAAGACCCTACTATTTTTACCTATGGCGAAGATATAGCCAGGCAAGGGGGAATATTTGGTGCTTATAAATCCCTGCTGGGGAATTTTCCAGACAGAATATTTGACACCCCTATTTCTGAAGAGGTGATTTATGGTTCTGCATTGGGTGCTGCTTTAGTAGGAATGAGACCGATTGTAGAATTTCATTTTGCTGATTTTCTATTTACTGGTATTCAATCGATAACTCTTCAAATTGAAAAGATTAGATATATGACTGGTGGTCAGGGAAAACTTCATTTATTATTGCGGGGTCCTGATGGTATATCTAAGTCTGCAGCTGCTCAACATTCAGAATGCATAGAGACTATATTTATGCATGTTCCAGGAATTAAGGTAATTATTCCTTCCACGCCTTATGATGTAAAAGGGCTTATAAAAACTGCTTTAAGAGAGGATGATCCAGTTATTTGCTTTGAACATAAAATGCTTTATAGAGTAAAGGGACCTGTTCCTGAAGAAGATTATACTATTCCCTTTGGAAGAGCAGAAGTGAAAAGAGAAGGTAACCATGTTACAGTAGTCACCATCTCTCGGATGGTATATGAATCTCTAAAAGCAGCAGAGGAGTTAGAGAAAGATGGTATCAGTGCAGAAATAATAGATTTAAGGACTCTGGTTCCTTGGGATAGAAAGACAGTTATTGAATCAGTAAAAAAGACTAATCATCTTGTTGTAGCTCATGAGACTTGGAAAAGAGCTGGATGGGGAGCAGAAATTGCCAGTGTAGTTCAGGAAGAGGCATTTGATTATTTAGATGCCCCTATAGTACGAGTGGGAGCAAAAAATGTCCCTATGCCTTTTGCTACAAATCTTCAGGATTTTGTTGTACCTGATTACAAAGATATTATCAAAGCAATAAAGCAGATTTTAAGGTAGGTAAGGTAAAATGTACCAAATTAAAATGCCTAAGTTTGGATTAACTATGGAATCTGGGTTTATTGAAAAATGGTTTAAAAAAGAAGGAGATATGGTTAAAGAAGGAGAACCTCTCCTAGAAGTCTCTTCTGAAAAGATAACTAATGAGGTACTTTCCCCTGTTTCAGGTATTCTTCTAAAAATAATAGCTCAGGAACAGGAAGAAATAAAAGTTGGAACTGTAATTGCCCTGATAGGTGAAAAAGGAGAAAAATTCCAAGAATATCAGTTAGAAGAAAAGCCGGAAAGAACAGTTCTGGAATTGGAAAAAGAAGAAATTTCTTCAACCAAAATTGTCTCTTTGGATACAGATAGGGAAAGACGAATAAAAGCATCTCCTTTGGCTAGAAAGATAGCTCAGGAAAATAATCTTGATCTTTCCAAGATTAAAGGTACAGGCCCAGATGGCAGAATAGAAAAATGTGATATTCTAAATTTTCTATCTTTTACTTCCAAAGAGAAAGAATTTAAAATTGAAAAAATTTCTGGTTTAAGAAGTACCATTATAGAAAGGTTATCTAAATCTTTCCGTGATGCCATTACTTTAACTAACATTACAGAGGTTGATTTTACTTTATTTAAAACTATAATCAAAGAAAAGAAGGTAAGCATAACCTCTGGTTTAATATTTGTTTTAGCACGAGTATTGAAAGAATTAAATAAATTTAATGCCCATTTTAATACTGAAAAAAAAGAATATATATTGTTTAATAATATTAATATAGGTATTGCTGTAGATACAGATAAAGGATTAATAGTACCAGTAATCAGAGAGGTGAATAAATTAACAATAGAAACAATTAATAAGCAATTAAAAGAATTGGCAGATAAAGCTAGGATGAACACTCTTAGAGAAACAGATATTGGAGACTCTACTTTTACTATTACTAATCTGGGGATGATGAGAACAGATTTTTTCACCCCAATTTTGAATCCTCCAGAGGTAGCTATTCTGGGAGTGGGAAGAATCTTAAAAAAGCCATGCGTTGTTGAAGGAGATAAAATTACTATCAGGGAAATGGCATATCTTTCTCTTTCTTATGATCACAGAGTAATTGATGGTGCAGATGCAGCACGTTTTTTGGATAAAATTGCACAATACATTGAAAAACCCGAATTTAAATAAAAAGGAGGTGTTAAAGATAATATATTCCCTTATAATATAGAAAAAGTATTTAATCATTTGTGATTATTATAAAAATTAAGGAGGAAATTCAAAGTGAAAAGATTGATATTACTAAGTTTGCTTATTGTGGTTATCGTTATTAGTGGCATATCTTCTTCTTGGGGTGCTGAATTCACACCTAAAAAGGAATATACGATGACTTTGAATGTAGGGAATACTTTTGGCTGGGGAATGGGTGCCCAGAGGTGGGCTGATTTGATTGCCGAAAAAACTAATGGCAAGATTATAGTTAAGCCTTATTGGGGAAGTCAACTACTTGCTGGTAAACAGATGAACTGGCTCCAGGCAGTTGCGGAAGGAAGCATTGATTTTGCAGTTGAATCAACCATAAATTCTTCATCAGTAGTGAAATCGCATAACCTATTCTCTCTTCCCTTCTTTATTAATACTTTAGAAAACTTAGATAAAATTGAGAATGGAAAAAGCGGAAAGATGTTATTTGAAGAAATGGAAAAGATGCAGGTTGTTGCCTTAGCCTGGGGAGAAAATGGTTTTCGTCAAGTAACCAATAGTGTAAGACCAATAAGTGCTCCGGCTGATTTGAAAGGTTTAAGAATTCGTGTTTGCCCCACTGCAATCTTCGATGATATCTTTAAGGCATTAGGTGCTGATCCTATCCATATGAATTGGGCTGATGCAGTAACCGGTTTCCAGCAAGGCGCAGTAGACGGACAGGAGAATCCTTATGGGGTATTATTACCAGTGAAAATATGGGAATACCATAAATATGTGACCAACTGGAATTATCTAGCTGATCCTTTAGTATTTTGTGTTAATAAGAGAGTATGGGATTCTTTCCCGGATGTAATAAAATTAGCAGTAAAGGAAGCGGCCCGAGATGCTGCTGAATGGGAAAAAGCTTATGTTAGAAGAGGTCTTGATGGAGAGAGATCTATTAATATACTGAAAGAAAAATTTGGTGAGGTACCAGAAATAATTGATCAGGTTACCTATATGGAAAGCCAGGGAGCAGAGGTAGTGCACCTAACTCCTGAACAGTTGAATGATTTTATTACCGCAACTAAAGATGTTACAGATAAATGGGTAGAAATAATTGGGAAAGATTTAGTGGAAGCTGCAAAATCAGATATGAATCAATAAGATTGTCTTGATTATACAATAAGGGGGATTTCCACTTCTATCCCCCTTATAGTTTAAAATATTAAGAGGTTTCACTATGAAAAATAAAAAAATTGTGCCTGAGGAGTTTCTTTCAGCAATTTTATTGTTTATCATGGCTTCTATTGCCTTTGTTAATGTTTTAAGTCGTTGGTTTTTTCATCTCTCCTTTGCCTTTACTGAAGAAATTGCCATTCATTTTTTTGTCTGGATGACAACCCTGGGAATTGCTATTGCCTTCGAAAGAGGTGCTCATTTAGGTATGACTACCGTCTATGAAAAATTACCTAGGATTCCCAGAAAAATTGCCGCAGTTATTTCAGCCTTTATGGCTATCTTACTGTTTCTCATAGTAGATTACTATGCTTTAAGAGAAATTTATATGGATATAACCATTTTTCATATGGAAAGCGAAGCATTAAGAATACCCCAATGGATTTATACTATAGGAATACCTATATTTTCTTTATTTATTTTTAAAAATATTATCAAGGGAATATTCAAAGAATTTCAGCGAATAGAGGGGGAAATAAAATAATGGAAATAGCAATCCTCTTTGGAATTTTTTTCTTATTATTATTGATTGGGGTTCCTATTGGCACTGCAATTGGTTTTGCCTCTGTTTTTGCTATCTGGCAATTTGATATTGGAGTAACACTGATTTCACGGAATTATTCGGCAGGAATAGCAAAATTTCCCCTTATTGCTATACCATTTTTTATTCTAGCTGGTACCTTAATGTCCAAGGCTAAATTAGCTCAAAAAATTTCAGAACTGGCTACCATCATAGTTGGTAGAGCAGCGGGGGGATTAGCCATGGCGGGTGTTTTAACCTGTATGTTCTGGGGAGCAGTATCTGGATCAGGACCAGCTACTACGGCAGCAGTAGGATTAACTATAATTCCAGCGATGATTAATCAAAATTACGATAAGAGGTTTTCTGGCGCCACTATTGCTGCTGCCAGTGGTTTGGCTATTGTTATACCCCCCAGTATTGCCTTTATTATTTATGGTAATGTGACTGATGTTTCAGTTGGTGCACTATTTTTGGGAGGAATTATTCCGGGAATTTTAGTGGGAATTTTCTTTCTCATTGCCGCTTATTTGATTTCTCGAAAAAGGGGTTATCGGGGAATTCGTGAACGTGGCTCGGTAAGAGAAATATGGCAAGCCTTTAAAGAGACTATTTGGGCATTATTAGCTCCAGTAATTATACTGGGTGGAATTTATGCTGGTATTGCTACTCCTACCGAAGCAGCTGTATTTGCTGTTTTTTATAGTATTTTTGTAGGTGTCTTTGTTTATCATACTCTAGATTTAAAAGGTTTATACCAGACCCTGGTTGATTCGGTGATAATGTCTTCTGTTGTTATGTTCGTAGTTGCTTTTGCCACTCAATTTTCTATTGCTTCTATGGTTTTAGGTGTTATTGACACTATTGCCGAAACAATTATCCAGGTTGCCAAAAGCCCCATAGTTGTCCTCCTATTGGCTAATGGTGCCATTCTTATTGCCGGAATGTTTTTGGATGCCATTTCCATTATTTATGTCTTTATGCCCATTTTTATGCCTATTTTAGTACATTATCAGATCGATCCACTCTTTTTTGGAATAATCTTTGTTATTGCCCTGGCCATTGGACAGATTACTCCGCCAGTAGCAGTAAACCTTTACGTTGCGGCAAATTTAACAAAAAGCACTCTGGATGAGATAGCCAAAGAGATTTTACCTTATCTGTTAGCAGCTATTATAGCTCTAATTATATTGACCTTTATACCCCAAATAAGTTTATTTATTCCCTTAAAATCAGGCTTATATATTCCTTAAACGATATTTCTATTATGGGGACAGTTTTTTCTGAACTTTTTCCTTAGAAATGATCAAGAGATTTTAGCTTCAAAACGATATATAACCACTTCTTTATTTTATATCACTGATTGAAAACTTTTCATATAAATAAAAATAACCTTAATATTTTTTACATTCTTGCTACTTCAATAACTGCAAATTTTTTAATATCCTGACAGCTTTTATTTTATTCCACCAGAATTTCAATTACTTTTACTACGACATAATGATCATTATAGCAATTCTGGTGTTTTTGTTGGTTAAAAAAGGATTACCCTATGACTGGTGTAATTATTATTGGTATACTCGATCTGGCAAGTATTGCGATCTCGAGAAGAAATTGATCGTATAATCTAAGCTTCATAACCAGCGTTTGTAGCCATCACTTTGCTTGAGGCTTCAATTGTTTTGGTTTTTTCAAGGAGGTAAAAGATAATATTTTGTGTTAATAAATAAAGTGTATAATGATAATATAGAAAAACAAAATAAAATATTTTATAATAATTTATTCTTAAGTTAAAGATAAAGAGGGAGGAGGATAATTTAATATTTACTTTTGCCAGGAAATATAGATTTTTTCAGGAGGTTTAAAAATGAGGCAAAATCCCTTGCTCAATAAATATTTAAAAATATCGTTACTTACAATTTTCATACTTGTTCTTTGTTTAACTATAGGTTTTTCTGGTTATACTCAGCAATTAAAATATGGGTCTCTGACCATAAATTCTAATCCATCTGGTGCCAAAGTATTTTTAGACAAGCAATACAAAGGTGACACCCCCTTAAATTTAAAAGATGTTCCGGTAGGTCAATATAGTATAAAATTAGTATTAGCTGGTTACGAAGAATGGAATAGTACTATTGCCGTTTTACCTATTCTGACCGTAAAAATTACTGCTGATTTAGTTCCCCAGGCTGTGCCGGCTTTTGGTTCTATAGCAGTAAATTCCAATCCTCAGGGCGCCAAGGTTTATCTGGATAATGCCTACAAAGGAGTTACACCTATTAATTTAAGGGACATTCCTGTTGGCAGATATAAAATTAAGTTAGTATTACCTGATTATCAGGAATGGAATAGTGAAGTCACCGTGATTGCTTCTCAAACAGCTCGTATTTTTGTTACTTTAGAATATCAAAGGGCATATGGGGCGATTTCGGTTAATTCCAATCCCCAGGGAGCAGATATTTATTTGGATGATAATTATGAGGGATTGACACCTCTGGATTTAACTCGAATTCCTGTCGGTTCCCATACTATCAGGATAGTGCTTCCCAGCTACCGCGAGTGGGTAAGTCAAATCGTAGTATCAGCTGACCAAATCTCAAGAATTTTTGTTGATTTAGAACCACAACCTTCATATGGTTCAATCTCCATTAAGTGCAATCAGGGAGAAGCCAAAGTATTTTTAAATGGAACTTATATTAAGTCAACCTCTTTATTATATCCTACCTTATTAGAAGATATAAAAACAGGCTATTATGAGGTGGTGATAATTAAAGAAGGTTTCAGGGTCTGGGTAGGAGAATTAGAAGTATTGCCAGGAGGAGTAACCTCAATAGAGGTTATTATGACTGAATTATTTAAGTAATTATTATTGAATAATCTGTTATTAAAAAGATAATAGGAAAAGAAATTTGCACTTAGAGCCTTGAAAAAATATTGATAAATCAGTGTAAAGCGAGTGTGAAAATATTTTCATGATGAGGCAGTAATAAATTCAGATCTCTTTCCAGTGGATAATAATAAAAAATGAATATTTAACAGAAGATCTTTACTTGATAAATGAGGCAGTTGTTTATTTAACCATAAAAGGCCACCTTCTTAGAAGGTGGTAATGGTTAAATAAAATGGTTTTACCATAAAAAGATTTAAATAGGCTTGATGATAATAGGGCACCTGAAGTCTAAAGTGGGAAGTACTATTGCTTAAAAAAGATTAGGGATATAAGGTGTAAATAAAAGATGGCAAGAAAAAAAGCAAAGAAGTTAAACCTCTTTTAGGGGTTCTTAAAGCCACCCGCTATGCGGGTGCGATATTTACTTAACCAAAGGTTATATCTCGATTCGATGAAAGGGCACAAATATATTCTCAGTAGACATAGAAGTAGAAAATGCTATTGATAAAAATTTAGCTTAGTAAATATATTCTAATAGAACAGGGACAAGAAGTAAGGTAATAAGGTAATAATGGAGATTAAAATTATTTCTTACCGTTTTATGTTTAATAATTATGTTAACTGCTACCTGATTAAGAATAATGAAAGCTATTTTTTGATTGATACGGGTATGCCCAATAAACGTGAGGCGATTGCCAAGGAGATGGAAAGGGCCGGCTGTCTTCCGGGCAATCTCCATCTAATTATTCTAACCCATGGAGACCTGGATCATACTGGCAATGCTGCCAATTTTCGTCAGAGGTTTGGTGCCAGGATTGCTATGCACCCTAATGATGTAGGCATGGTGGAACATGGAGATATGTTTTCCAGTAGAAAGGGCTCTAATATTTTAGTTAAAGCTATAGCCAATCGATTTTTTGGATTAAAAGAGGCCGACAGGTTTGTTCCCGATATAACCATTAAAGATGGTTATGATTTTAGTGAATGGGGATGGGAGGCCCGGGTAATACATCTGCCTGGCCATACCAGGGGCTCTATTGAAATTCTTACTTCAGACGGCAGTCTGTTTTGCGGGGATTTGCTGAGTAATATTAATAAGCCAGCTCTATTTTCGATTATGGATGACTTACCGAGGGCTAAGGCCAGCATTAAGCAACTGAGAAATTTCAATATCAAAACCGTCTATCCCGGGCATGGAAAACCTTTTTCTTGGAACTCTTCACTACTAGAATAAAATTGATCAGAGAAAGGCCAATGCCATTACCGAAATTCAAAAGTTGGATATAATAGCTTCCAAAGAAATCTACTGACTATAGAAATTACTTATGCACTAATCAGAAAGAATACAGCTCACCTTATCTCTAATTAATGATTTTTTCTCTGAATATGTTCCTAATGCTACCCGGATAAGTGGTAAGGTATCTGTGAAAACTGCCATGAATTTTTTAGTTTTACTTTTTTTAAAAAATAGTATGATGATTAGGAATAATCATTGAGGCGGAATAGTATGGTAAAAAAATTGTTTTATCTGATTTTATTGCTGTTATTTCTTCTATTAATGACTGGCTGTAGCTGAGGATAAGAAGATTATATTTCTACCGGGTTGGTGGAAAGAATTTTCGGTGGCAAGGTTACGGTTCTTCCTGATACTTTTTTAACAATAAATAACAAAAAATGACAATTATAATCGGCTGTGGAAAGATTGACCAATAGTTTTTATAAAAAATAAATAGATGTGTATATGGATAAGTTTTGAACAAAATAACAAGGATTAATCTATTTTTTAAATAATAAATTCTTAACTATACTAAACTCTGAAACAAATCTTTACCCCAACCGTTGGCTATTGGGATAATATGACTATTAATTGAAGACAGTATAAACACTAATCCAAGAGAGAAACAGAATTTTACTATGACTTTAAAAGGGGTTTGATTATCTTCACAAATATTTGTCTCTATAAATTTTTATATAGAAAAGTAAAAATATCAAAATATTTGACCTAGGCTGGTTAATTGGTTATTTTAGGAAATAATTCTATTATCATTATTTATAATTTTAAGACAAGTCAAAATGGGAATTAGCTTGCTATTTAAGAATATTTATGGGAGGTAAAAAGGAATAACTATGTCTATAATGAAACCAGCCACGAAAATAAATGAATTTATGTTTGATATTTTATTGTATTGTGAGTCAGAAACATATTTAAAAGAGGAATTAGAAGAAGAATTAGAAAATTTTATTTCCAAGACCCCTGAAAAATTTTACCAAACTGAGGATGATAAATATTTTTTAGAGCAAAGATTTGATGATTATTTTATCTATTCTTATGTTTCCAGATATTATAAGAAGACCCCATTAGAAATATTCCTGTCCAATAGGTCAGAAAGATATAGTCCCCAGGAACAAAAAATATTAAAAGGTTTTACCAATAACATTTTAAGTGCATTTACTATTAGAGATGTTTCCCCTGGTTATTATTTTATAGCTAAAGAATTTACTACAGGAAAAGAGTATAAGGTAAGAGAGAATAGAGCTACCTATCGCTTAAAGGAGGGAGATTCTATTATAGCCCGAATTGTATCCTATGAAGAAGATTATGCTTTATCGGTTATCCATTTATATTATCTAGCAAAGGATTCCTATGAATTAAAGAGATTATGGAAGAGTATACCTCCTGATGCTTTAAGAAAGATTACTCCATTAATGATTGAAAGATTGGTATTTCAAGAAGATTGGGAAGAAGAAAGAGAAAAAAAAGATTTACAGTCGATTGAAAAAAGATTAGAAAAAATGCTAAAGAAATATTTAGGTAAAAAAGCACCGCCAATAGAGAATTTAAAAAAAAGATTAAATAGAGTTAACAACCCTTTCACCATTGCCTGTGAGTTAGCAAATGAAATCATTTTTGCTTCAGAGGATGAGTTAAGCACATTTTTACAGCTTTTTATGGATTTTAGCAACTTAACTCCTCGGGATGATTTTGATGGCAAGACTCCCCTTGAAATGGATAAAAAGAACAAAGGACCCTGGGAAAAGAGACTCTCCTATGATTTAATGGATTATATCCAATCCAAAGTAGATCCATCTAAATTTGATGATAAGAATGAACTTCAGAAGGCCATTGAAAAATATCAAAATGAGTGGCTTCACCTACCCCAGGAGGAGCTTGATAGTAAATCACCCTGGACAGTAATTTTAGAAGAAAGAAAAAGATTAGGTAATCCCCGAAAAGATTTTTCAATTCGCATAAGTATTACCCCGATAGCTAAGAAAGAAAAGCAAGAACTGTCTTTAACAAATATTACACCCAAAGATATTCCCTTAGCTAAAGATTTAGAAACATTTGTGCAGTATTTGGGGGAAAATAAGGTTAAAGTGACTAAAAAGAACCAATGGATACCCTTTAAACATATTAAACTAATGGGAAAAAATTTTATCCATCCTGATAAAGATGTCTTTTATTTTCTGGGAAAAGAGGAAAATTGGGGACAAGAAAATGCAAAGAGATATATTTATTTAATTGATTTATTATGTCGGGCGGCAAGTTTAATTGATATAAACGAACGGGGATACCTAGAGATTAATCAAAATAATTTTCAAACATTTCAAGAACTTCCTTATGGAGAAAAGGTATTTCAATTACTAATAACCTGGATAAAAAAGGTAAAATGGGAAATGCTTCCTTTTAGAGATTTTGTCAAGCCATATGCCAGGAAATACCAGGAAAGATTTAATAATATCTTGCATCTCTTTTCTCAGTATAAGATAAATGAAAAAATAGCCAAAGAATTATTTCTGGAACATCTCTATGGCACTAATCTGGTTAAAGATAAGTTTTCTCAAGAAGAGAGAGACCATTTACTAATCATGATTGAATTCGCTTTATTAAGATATTTAGAGTATTTTGGTGTCATTGCTAGCAAAAAAGAATACCTTTTCCCAGAAATTCCCATTAATTCTATTAAGACATTCTGGGTTACTCCCAAAGGCAACAGACTGATAAATAGATTATTAAAAGAATTGTATTAATAAATTGGGGAAATAAATCATTTAATGGAAGAACTAAGAAGAAATGCTCTCTATAATATTATATTAACATACTCTCGATAAGGAAATGTTAGTAGGACAAATATAAGAAAGTAAATAGCAAATACCTTATGAAGTATTAAATAAATAAAACTATAAGTAAAATAAATATTTTATCTAAATTTCTTGTTCTTGCAAATTGATAACTCGTCCTGTTATTGAAGACTCAGAAACTTTTTCCAATATTTTTATAAGAGGAAGTATCTCTTCTCCAGAAGCGAGGGGAACTCTATTTGTTTTTACAGCTTCTATGAATTCTTTTAATTGAAGAGTATAACTTGTTGGTAACTGTTCTCCTTCTATTAAAGTTTCCTCGTTTAATTTTAATCTATATCCAAAAGTAAATGGTTCTGGTAATTGATATTCTGTGAGATATATGCTTCCTTTTTCTCCCACAATAATATACTCATGCATTGGGGGTTTCGTATTTAGAGATAGATGAAAAGAGGTGGTAATATTTCCGGGAAATTCCATAAAAATATCGGCTTCATCTTTAATGGTAAAACCACCTGTATTTCTAGTAAAAGTATGGGCAAAAATTTTTTTCGGAGTTTTGTTAAGAGTCCATAAAACAAAATCGATCGAATGGCTTGCCTGTAGATAAATTATAAGATTTCCTGCTTCTTCCTGCGATTTCCACCAATCTGTAGGTGGTTTTGGGAAATACACTAAAAAATTAATAATTATCCGAATTATAGGGCCTATCTCATAAATTCTTTGCCTCAATATTTTCATGGCCTCACTAAATCTTCTACTATGCCCTATCATTAAGGTAATGTCATTTTCTTTTGCCACAGCAACCATTTTTTCAGCTTCCTGGTATTTTAAAGCCATTGGTTTTTCCAATAAGATATGTTTCTTTGCTTTTGCTGAAGCTAAAGTAACTTCATAATGAAGATGGTGCGGTAAAGCTATAATTACTGCTTCTACTCTTTGATTTTCTAAAAGTTTCTTATAGTCTTCCACACAGAAAGTAATCCCCAGAGTAGAACCAATTTTTGTAGCTCTTTCCAGATCTTTATCGGCAAGAGCTACAATTTCTACTTCATCTTTTAAATACTTGGCAGCTTTTATATGAGCTTGAGATATCCTTCCACATCCAATAATTCCTAATCTTAATTTTTTCATTAATTAACTCTCCTTTTTCTCTTCATTAAGTAAGGTGGTTTATTTAACAAGGAAATTTGGTAGAAATAGTACTAATTTTGGAAAAAATGTTATTAAGAATACTATAGTCATAGTTGCAATAATAAAAGGAATGAGAGCTTTAGCAATTTTTTCCAAAGATATTTTTGCCAGGGAAGCGGCAATAAAAGCACAAACTCCTAGGGGAGGAGTTATTAATCCTACCGAAAGATTAACTGCCATAAGAACTCCAAAATGTACCGGATCTACTCCAATCTTTAAAATAATAGGAAGAAGCATAGGAAGGGTAAGTATTACTGCTGCCAAAGTTTCCATAAAAGTGCCTAAAAAAAGTAGAAAGATATTTATTAAAATGAGAATAAGATACTTATTATCAGTTATATAAAAGAAAAATTGCCCAATTTTTTCTGGAATAGATTCTCTGGCAAGAATCCATCCGAAAAGAGCAGAACAAGCAATGATCATTAAAATACTTCCAGATATTATTCCTGAATCTAATAAGATTTTGGGAAGATGTTTTAATTTTAATTCTCTGGTAACAAAAAGACCCAATATTAAGGCATATAGTACTGAGAATGCTGCTGCTTCGGTTGGGGTAAAAACTCCAGTTAGTATTCCACCAATAATTATAAAAGGCATAAGAAGAGATAATATTCCCTCAATATATTCTCTTGCATCTTTTGGAGCTTTTAAGGAGGATTTAGAGAAATTATATTTCTTAATGTAAAAGTAGGATACAATTATTATAGCAATTCCAAGTAGTAGTCCTGGGATAAAGCCTCCCAGAAAAAGTCTGGCTATAGAAACATTAGCCATAGAACCATAAATTACCATTACTACACTGGGAGGAATGATAGGGCCAATTATTCCACTTGCTGCACAAATAGCAGCTGCATAATCCTTTTTATATCCCTCTCTTTCCATAGCTGGAATCATTATAGAACCAATAGCAGAAGTATCTGCTGAACCGACACCAGTAATACCAGCAAATAGCATACTACTTACTACAACAATATAAGTTAATCCTCCTCTAATGTTTCCAATAATTAAAGAGGATAATTTCACTAGCCTGGGAGTTATACCAGATTCATTCATTATTTTCCCGGCTAAAATAAATAAGGGAACTGCCACGATTAAAAATGATTCTAAACCTACATACATACGTTGTGGGATTAAAGCCAAAGGCAGATCTATTCTGACCAGATAAAATAAACTAGTCAAACCTATGACAAAGGCTATAGGAACTCCAATAATTAGAAGGATAATGAAAAATAAGACAATCAAAGGTGTTAAACCTCCCTGGTTTTCTTTGGGAAAATGGAAACAAGAATTTTGGTTAGGGCAAAAAACGCAAAAACGTAACAACCAATTTGAAGCATTCTATAAACATAATTCATTGGAATTGAAAGGGCTGGGGTAATATTTGCTGTAATTTTTGCTTTGGAAATTAATTCTTTACAATTATATCCAGCAATAATAAAAAAAAGAAAAATTAAAACACTTACTATAATATCAAAAATTTTAGCTATTTTCAGTGGTACAATGTCAATAAAAAATTCTACCTTGGTATATTCATTGCTTAGTAGAGCTAAACTACCTCCAAATATGGCTAAGTATAAAAATGATAGTTGAGCAACTTCCATAGACCAGAATAATGGTTGTTTTAATATATATCGGAAGAATATCTGAAAGTTTATTACTATGACTATAATGGCAAAAAAAACAATGACCATATAATTTATTATCTTTTGTAGTACATTTTTTAATTTAATGATTAAAGAGAAATTCATTTTATTACTCCAACCTCAATTTTAATCAAAATACCCGGGTAAGCTTGTCTAACCCGGGTATTAGTTAGATTAGGTTTACATTTATTCTATAGCTTGAATATCCTTTACAATTTGAACCCAATCTTCAGGAGATTTTGCAAAAAATTCTTCATATACTGGTTTACAAGCTTCTATAAAAGGTGATAAGTTTTCAGGATAGGAAATTAATGTTCCTTTATTTTCCATAAATGTCAAGGCTTCTTTATCTTGTTTTAGACCTTCATTATTCATCGATTTGGTCCAGGCCTGTATTCCGTCTGAGATGATTTGCTTTTGATTTTCGTCTAATTTATCCCAGGTTTTAAGACTCATCAAGAATATTCCACCATTGCTCAGTACGGGTAGATAGCTTACATATTTTTGCACTTCATAAAAAAGCATAGCAGCTAAAGTTGCAGGGCCATTTTCATTACCATCTACTACCCCGGTCTGTAGAGCGGTATATAGTTCCCCGAAAGCAAGAGGAACCGGAGTCGCTCCTAAAGCTGTATAAGCTGACATGTGCATGGGAACCTGCATAGTGCGAATTCTTAGCCCTTTAAAGTCTTCCAGCTTTTCAATGGGACGAATATTGTTCATTGGAACTCTAAACATAGGACCAGCAATAGAAAGAATTTTTAATCCAACCTTCTCGCCTTGTTCCTGTGCTTTAGCCAGAAGAGCTTTCCCGGGATCACTCTCCATAACTTTTATAAAATGATCTGGCCCCTTAAATAGAAAGGGAAGATTAAGAACATCTAAAATAGGTACAAAAGTGGCAGTGACTCCAATAGAGCTTCCCTGGAAGTCTACAGTTCCAAGTTGTAAGCCTTCAGTAATATCCTTTTCCCCACCCAATTGGCCAAGAGGATAAATTTTTACAGTCATACTTCCATTAGATTTCTCTTCCAAAAATTTTGCAAATGCCTCTCCTGCTAAATGATAGGGATAAGTAACTGCATTAGCATGTCCGTATTTAAATTCAATATGTTGGGCAGATGCGGTAATAAAAAATAAAATACATGTAAATAAAGATATTAAAATGATACTTAAAAGTTTTTTCATATAATGAATCTCCTTTTATTTTAAAAAATTTGAATTCCTTAGCAAAAACTTCTTAAGTATAGTATTGAACACATTAAAATTTAGATGCATTCACCCCCTTTTTACTAAAAATAAAATATTAAAATTATAAAATCAAATCTTAGTTAACATTATTAACCGTTAATAAATTATTTCTATAATATAGAAAAATATTCTATATTTCATTTTATATAATAATTTTCATTTTGTCAAGGAAAGACCACTGGTTTGTGAATTAAAAATTAAAACTATACACCTATAACTATAATCTAAAATTAAAACAGGAGAGGTTTTAGGTTATGGTTCAGTTGCATAAGAAATTTAATGATATCCAGGTTAAGGAACTTATTGAGCGATATATTGCCAAAAAAGTTGGAAGAAAATATGTCCAAGAGATTTTAGGGACTAATTGTAGAAAGATTCGGTCTTTACAAATTCGCAATACCCAAATATAATGCTACGTTAAGCAAAATTGAGACAGGTGATAGTTGTAGCTAGAAAAACCAGAGGTTCATTATAATGGTGCTCTTTATCATGTCATTGTTCTATGAATTAATCATTCCAATATTTTTAGAAACAAGGAAGCTTAAGAAAAACAAAATAAATTTCTAAAGAGATGTCTAACTTTTATAGATGAGTTAGAAATAAAAGTGATTACATCAAAGAATGAAGAAGGTAAAATAGAAGAAGAGTCAAAAAGTCCTAAAAAATCCAAAAAAATTATGGCAGAAGTTACCAAAAAATAGAAATTGGGAA
This sequence comes from uncultured Atribacterota bacterium, assembly GCA_964525625.1. Classification (GTDB taxonomy): domain Bacteria; phylum Atribacterota; class Phoenicimicrobiia; order Phoenicimicrobiales; family Stramentimicrobiaceae; genus Stramentimicrobium. Next base: position 18,316 of record CAZGKY010000023.1, read on the forward strand.
AAAGAGGCAATACCAAAAGCAGGACCATATCAGATGAAACCTGTCCCAATATCTATTTCAGTGTCTATTATATAAATAATATAAATATCATTACTAACCAGGAAGAGAAAAATTGTTTGAAGGCGGCAGAAAAATTATTTTTTATGTTATAATCTTAATAGAATTAGATGGAATTTGGTTGTAAATTAATTAATACTGCTTTTTCTAAAATGATTTTTTGTAACCAACAATAAGCATAAATTCCAATTTTTAATCAATGAACTTTAATGTTATTAAAAATTCATAATTTGCTTGTAAGAAGTTTTGTTTTCAAAAGAGATTTATTTAGAACGCAAAAAGAAAGGGGTGATGAATATATTGAAAAAGATGATGAAAAGAGAATAAAAATTAAGAATTTAAAATGTTTGGAGGTTGTTTATGAAAAAATATTTATTTATTATTTTGTTAGTTGGTATGCTAATTTGTCTTTTCAGTACTTCAATTTATGCCGCTAAAGTATTAGTATATGCTGCCTTAGATTCCCCAACATTAGAAGCTATTGCTAATGAGTTTAAAAAAGAGACTGGAATTGATGTGGAATGGATTCTTGGTGGTGCTGGAGAAATGGCTGTTCGAATTAGAGCAGAACAGGCTCGCCCTCAAGCCGATGTATTCATAGGAGGTTCGGTAGATGTACACGGAGATCTAGCAAAAGATGGATTACTGGCAAAAATCTCGCCTGAAAATGCCAGAACCATACCTGTTCAATATATTGATCCTGAAGGACAATATTTTGGCTGGTATCTTGGCCTATTAGGATTGGTGTTAAATACAGAGTTGCTAAAACAAGAAATGCCTGGTACTTTACCTCCTAAAACATGGGATGATTTACTTGCTCCTGAATGGAAAGGGAAAATTGTTTCTTCCAGTCCTGCAACCAGTGGTGGTGCCTATATCTTTATTGCCAACATGATTTTCAGATTTACTGAGATGGCACCTTATTTTGGATTTGAAGAAGATGATGCTATAGTAGCCGGTGAAAAAGCTGCTTGGAATTGGTTCCGACAATTTGATAAAAATGTGGATCTCTATATGGCTAAAGCAACCGAACCTATAACCCTAACAGCTCAGGGTGAATATGTTGTCGGAATGTCTTGGGCTCATGACATTTTAGTTTCTGTGGAACAAGGGTTACCGGTAGAGTTGATTATACCTCCTTATACTGGTTTTGAAATAGGTGGAGTAAGTGCCATAAATGGCGGTCCCAATCCTGAATTAGCAGAAAAATTTGTTGATTTTGTTTTATCTGAAAAATCACAAGAAATTAATGCTACAATTGGGGCAAAAAGGTATCCAACGAGACCTGGTGTTGTATCGCCAGCCAACTCTCCCGATATCAAAGGGGTTGTTTTGACCAAGTATGATAGAGCTTGGGCAATTGCAAATAGAGAACGTTTATTACAGTTATGGGAAGATATTACCAATAAATAATTATATTAAAGAAAAATAATTTGGCGGTATTAAACGATGCCGCCAAATTATTTTGAGATTTCTTTGAAAAATGAAATTAAAAGAATCATTATTTAAAATAAATACTATTCATCTTATTATAATATTGCTGGGTTTAATATTATTTATATTTGTTGTATGGCCTGTTTTTAAGGTTTTCATTCATCCCACCTTCGAGGATTACGTTACTATCTTAAGCCGAACCAGGTCCATAAGAGCTATCAAGAATAGTATTTTCATTACCGTGCTTTCTACTGTTACCGCAACATTTATTGGGTTTTTGTATTCCTATACCCTGGAGTATTCTGATATACCAGGGAAAAGAATTTTTTGCTTTATTCCTATACTTCCATTGTTATCACCACCTTTTGTCGTTGCATTGGCCTGGATTTTATTATTTGGAAGACGTGGTTTGATTACTTATGAGCTATTTAAGCTTAACTGGAGTATATACGGTTGGCAGGGATTATGGTTGGTTCAGAGTATTGCTTTTTTCCCATACTCATACATGATTATTGATAGTGTTTTAAAAGACATTGACCCTTCCATTGAATTTGCTGCTAAAAATGCTGGGGGTGATGGATATCATGTTTTTAAAACAATAACCTTTCCTCTTGCCTTACCAGGAGTATTAAATTCGGCTATCTTGGTAGGAATATATGTTCTGGCCGATTTTGGTAATCCTATTGTTATAGCAGGTAACTGGACGGTATTACCAACCGAAATTTATGGCAGAATAAGCGGTCATTATGACTTGGTAGGGGCAACAGGCTTATCGGCAGTTTTATTGGTACCTACCTTTTTATTATTTGTAATTAATCGTAAAATTCTCAGCAGCAAGTCCTTTGTAACAGTAACCGGAAAGGGTAGTGGCTTAGAAAAACCTTTAGTAGGCAATTTCACCAAGTGGGTACTCTTTTC
>CAZGKY010000024.1:0-20475 GCA_964525625.1 uncultured Atribacterota bacterium
ATGGAATCTCGTGACTGGAGTTCAGACGTGTGCTCTTCCGATCTATCCACATTGTCTTGGATATATTTATCAAAGTTTTGACAATTTTCTCGCATCTCCCTATATTTATCTGTTAATAATTCAATATCTCTTAGTTGTGCTCTTTCAGCCGCAATACCAGCAATAGCAATTTCCAAAAACTTTCTTGTTTCAAATAATTCAAGATAATTATCTTTCATGATACTTAGTTGAAATTTAATTGGCTTACGAAAAATATCTTTCCCCTGAAAAGCTAAATATGAAATTCCATTTTTAACTTTAATAAATCCCATTGATTTTAAAATACTCATTCCTTCTCTAAGAGTAGCCCTACTAATTGACAATGTTTTTGAAATTTCTCTTTCAGAGGGCAATCTATCATTTGTATTTAACTTTCCCTCAGCTACTAATTTGAATATATATTCCACAATTTGTTTTGGTATGGAGACTTTTTCTATTGGTTCAAATTTCATTTTTAATAATCTATATTAATTTAATTCTAAAATTATGGTAATTTTCTATTTATATATTATTGTAAATAACTTTATAAAAGTAAATTGGATCAATATTATATCATTATGTAATAAACTCTACACTCTATATTTTATCTAACTTATTTAATATGATACATTTCTTTAATATTTTACTATTTATAATTTCTTAATCTTATACCCAAATTAAATTTTATTTTCTATAGAAGAATATGAGTTGTTATGGAAATAATTTTGATATACTCCTTTGATATGGCTTGACATGAATTTACTAGCTTCTGTTGGATTTTTTTCTTTAATAGCATTATAGATTTTTCTATGCCAAAATAAAGATTTTGGTATAAATTTTGGTAAATTTTCTAAAGAACTAATTAATATAATTAAATCTGTTATTCTATTTGTAATTTCAATTAATACAGAATTTTTTGAAGCTTTAGCGATGGCAAAATGGAACTTTTTATTTGCATCCAAAAAATGTATCGGGTCTTCTGATTTCTGTTCAGCTTCTATTAAACAATTAAAAATATTATCAATATCTGATTTATTAGCCCTTTGAGCAGCCAAATATGACAAACGTGGTTCAAAAATTTCTCTTACCTCAAACAATTGATCAACTTTCTTTTCTCCCAGGAGAAAAAGATATGAAAGAATTCTATTAAAGTATTTATGAAGATCCCTACTAACGCAAATATTCCCGTGTCTATTTTTATATAATATATCCATAAGCTCTAATGCTACAACTGCTTCTCTTATTGAGCTAACACCAACATTCATCATGCTAGCCAAATCAGAAATAGGAGGCAAAATATCATTAGGTTTTAATTTGCCATCTAAAATATTCTGTAGTATCTGATCAATAACCATATTATAGGTATTATGTTTTTGTATTATGATAACCACCTTATTCTATAATGTTAATTCTAACACTTATTAATTATCAATTTAAATTATTATTAGAAGAATACTTACTTCAAAACATAATAAAAGGATTTGAATTTATAAAAATCAAATACCATCATACCATCATACCATCATATTATATAATACATATTTAACTAATTATAAAATAAAATATTATAAAAGTCTATAAAAATTTTTAGCAAATTCAATAAATCAATTAAATTTTTAAATATTCTCAAACTTATTATTTATATTGCAATTATTGAAACTTTTTTGAATATTTTATTTAAATATGTTTTAATAATGCACCTTGAAAATTATGCAAGGTCAACTGATTTAATACTCTAAAATAAACTCTTATTCTTTTATATATTATAGAGATTTCCTAATAGAAAAATATTTCATCTTATCAGGGTAAAAATATTTCTTTTCCTGATTGGAAAATCCTTTTAGCTTTTCTAAGAGAACTTAAATCTTTTAAAGGATTATCCCCCAGTATCAAAAAGTCTGCTTTTGCTCCTTTCGCCAGACGACCAACAAATTGATCTAAGCCTAAAGCATTAGCCGCAATAGATGTTGAAGCTTGTATAACCTGCATTTCACTCATCCCTGCTTCTTTCATAATTCTTAATTCATCAAAAAAATTTTCTGGTGGGTTGCCAGGAGAACCAGAATCAGTTCCTGTTGCTATTTTTACTCCATACTGAATTGCTTTTTGAAGCATTGTAAAATGAATTTTAACGATTTCCTTTGCTTTTTCAACTGCAAAAGTAGGGATTCCCAACTTTTCTCCCTCAGCAATCACTACCATTGTCTTCATAGTGGGTACTAGATAGGTTCCTTGTTCTACAAATTTTTCCAAACATTCTTCATCAGCAAATATTGCATGCTCAATACAATCCACTCCAGCTATCAAAGAATTCATTATTCCTTCCTTCCCTTGAGCGTGAGAAACCACTTTTTTATTTCTTTTCCTAGCAACTTCTACTGCAGCTTTTAATTCATCAACGCTAAACTGGGAAGAACCAGGATGCTCACCTTGGGAATAAATTCCTCCAGTAGCAAATACTTTGATAAAATCTGCTCCTTTTTTAAAGGCATTTCTAGCCGCTTTTGTAACTTCGTAAATTCCATCAACCTCAATCCCTCCAATTTGAAAATGCCCTCCAGTCATAATCAGGGGGGGTCCCGAAGTTATTATCATAGGTCCTTGAAATAAACCCATCTGTACTGCCTTTTTTGTTGATAAAACTGAAAACCCAATTGATCCATTATCTCTAACAGTCGTAATCCCAATTGCCAAATGACGTTGGGCGTTATGTAGAGCTTTTAAAGCTACAAGTTCAACAGGATCATTCTTTAAAATTGTATCAGGGTCCGGGCTTCCGTCTCTCATTAAATGAACATGACAATCAATTAATCCTGGAATAACCCATTTTCCATCAAGATTATAAATATGTTCTGGATGTATTTTCCCTGACCACTTATCCCAATTATTTTTACCAACATCTATAATATTTCCTTTTTGACTGTCAATTACAAGATAACTATTCTCAAATACTTCATTGTGTATTCCGTCAATCATATTAAAATTATTAAAAAGTTCTAACATAAAACACCTCTTCTAAAACATTTTAGATATTCGCTAAATTTATATATATGCTAAGTTCATATATTATTATTATAAATCTGAGATTTTTTAATTTTTCTCTCAGCTAACTGTGTATATGCAACAACAACTAAAAGGAAAATACTTAAAAAAGTACTCATAAAATAGGAGTTAAAAGAAAAATATATAATGATTACAAAGATAATAGATTGCCAGATTTTTAATTTTTGAATAAAAAATCCTTCAAATAAACAACAAATACAAACACATCCTACTAAAGCTGAAATAAAAGCAATCAGTGCTTGTAAAATTGTTGCATTAATAAAAAGAATTGCGGGGCGATAAATAAAAAACACTGGCAATAGAAAACCAGGAATAGCGAGCCAGGAGGCATATAAACCTGTTTTAAAATAATGGCTCTTTGCTATCCCAGTTGCAACAATGATGCCTATTCCAACTGGTGGCGTTACTGCGGCCATTAAACCATAATAAAAAACATATAGATGGGCGGCAATAAGAGGGATGCCCAGGTGAACTAAAGCAGGTGCAGCTAAAACTGAAACAGCCATATATGTTCCCGTTGTCGGCATACCCATTCCAAAGAAAATACAGGTTAAAGCAACATAAAAAAGGAGTAAAGGTAAAATCCCTTTAGATAGTGTAATCATTTGCATAGAAATTCTTTGAGCAAAGCCAGTCACAGTAAACAATTCAATCATAACTCCCAGACATGCCAGCATCAAACCAATTTTGGTACCTTCAATTGCTCCATTTTTAAATCCTTTTAATAAAAATTCTTTCATTTCGCTCAAAAATTGCCTAATGTCAAGTTTAAATACAAATATTTTCTTTACCGTTACAAGCAAAATGAGAACTAAGGTGGTATAAAAAGCTGCTATGGCCACAGGTACTCTTTTGACTAAAAGCCAGATAAGTACTGGCATAAAAAGTAAGAGGTAGCCATCTTCTTTAATAGACTGCATTACTCCGGTCATTTTTTCACCTTTTTTAATATTCATCTTAATTGCCCTTATTTGAATGTTAATTGCCAGATATAGGTAAAATACTAAAGCAGGCAATAAAGCCATCAAACATATATTAATATAAGAAGTACCAGTATTTTGGGCAATGAGAAAAGCTGCTACTCCCATTACTGGTGGCATCAACTGTCCACCAGTAGATGCGCAAGCTTCTACTGCAGCAGCATATTCAGGTTTATAACCTGTCTGAATCATAAGTGGAATTGTAACTGTACCTGTGGTAGCAACATTAGCAGCTATAGACCCTTGAACTGTACCCATTAATCCACTAGCAACTACAGCGGTCTGAGCAGGACCAGAGCGGAATTGACTACCAATAATCTTACCAAGTTTCATAAAAAAATTTGTTCCACCACAGGCTTCTAAAAAACTTCCCAATAGAATAAACATAAAAACTTCCATAGATCCAGTTCCAGTCATTGAGCCATAAATACCCTGAAAGTTTGTTGCAGCATAAGCAAATAATCTTTTAATCTGTAAACCTCCATGAAAAAGAATTCCCGGCATATATCTACCAAAAATACCATATAGCATTGATAATATAACAATTACTGGAATAACAAGTCCCCATGTCCTCCTGGTACCTTCAATGACGAGAATAACTAGTAAGATTCCTATTAATGTATCCACATTACTAGCAAGCCCCATTCTTTTCTGTATGGTAAAATAGTTGATAATTAAATACCCAGACGTGATACATGTAATTAATATTAAAAAAATAAGACAGATTTTTGAATGTAACCTTTTTCCTCTCATGCCCTGCAAAAAAATTAGCACTAAACCAATAGCAATATGAATGACCTTATGCTGATCAAGTGTTAAAAGTATCCACCTGGAATTTATCATATGATAAATCGAAGCTATCACTGCGACCAAAGTAATTAAAAAGTTTATTTTGTTTTCATAAAAATCTTTTAACTGATTAATAGATCTTCCTCCTAATCCTAATATTTAATATTTCTCTTATAGAAAATCTCTAACTTTAATTAATATAGCTATTTATAGTGTGCTAAGCAAAAACACTCTATAAATAGCTATACAATAACTAATCACCGTATATTCTTAAATAATCTGCCCATATCCCCACTTCTTTAAAATATCTTGCAGCTCCAGGGTGTACTGGGTAAGAAGAAACTAATCCTTCAATTGCCCATTCTTTATTTACCAAAGACATTCTTGGACCATATGATCTGACTTCTTCAGCATTTTCAAGAATGGATTTTGTTATCTGATATGCAGCTTCTTCATCCAAATCGGGAGTAGCAGTTAAGACACCAGAAATTCCTAATGCTTTAGTATCAAATTCATAATTTTTAAAGGGTGCTGCATAAACAGTACTGATGGTAATGCCTTCATTTTTTGAAGCAACTGACTTCATCTTGTTCTCATCAATTAAAATTGGTCTGAAAGGCCTAACGACTGCTACTTCAGCAAAGGCAGCTTGTAACATAACCCCTCCTAAATGATTAATTGTGACAGCATCTACTCGCTTAGTTTGAAATGATTGAGCACACTCAGACCAACTCCCATAAACAAATTCGACCTTATCTAGGATTCCATATTCTTCAAATAACTGAGTCATCATGGGAACAGCAGCACCTCCAGCTGGTCCAACTGCTAATTTCTTGCCAACTAAATCTTCTACTTTATGAATATCTGATTCAACAGGAACACAAATTGGAAGTGGCCAAGCACCATAGGCAAATAACTGAGCAAATTGAATTGGTTTACTGTATGGGCCTACTCCATGATAGGCATTATAAAGATCCGAACTAGTTGTTTGACCTAATTGAATAACGCCTTGGGAAATTAACACCAAATTTTCTGCTCCCCCAGCAGTCGAAACAGAAGTATTTATAAAATCATTAATATATTTATTAGCTATTGAAACTAAAACTTCTATAATCTGATAACCATCAGAACCTAAAGAAGCTGAACCCCAAACTAGAACTTTCGGTGCAGATAAACTACTATCTGTAATAAATAAGCCAAATATCATAATTATTAAAACAAAAAACACATTATGGATTTTTTTTATCTTCATTTTCTATATCCTCCAACAAATTAATTTCTTTATTAACTCAATTAAATTTTTATTTAATGATAATTGAATTGAAATTTAATCTATTTTATACCTCCTTTCTTATTTTTTTATTAATTCACAAAGGTAATCAACATTTTGATATTTCTTACAAATTATACATGTTTTTAATTATATTTACATGCCACTATCACTGTCAAGCAATTGAATTGCCTCATCAAAAAAATAATTGAAAAAGTATCACTGCCTCACATAAAAATCTAGTGTTATCCAGAGGGTTTACTTTACCGATATTGCTATCAGCGTGATGGAGATGATGGCAGTCAAAAACAAGCCCCCAAGATGGGTCTTGGAGGGAATCAAGGCAATGAGAAAGAGATTACCCTTTCCCATCTGGGGCTTTGATTTTAGATAAGGGCAGTGAATTCATCAATAATGAATTACTTAGGTATTGTAAGAAAGAACAGATTACCTTTACCCGAAGCAAACCTTACCGTAAGAATAATTCCTGCTATATCAAAAAGAAGAACTGGTCGTTGAATAGAAGAACAATTAGTTATGGAAGGTATAATCCGATAATAGAAATAAAATAATAATTCAATCATGTAATACTACCCAAAAAGTACCTGAAGCATCCATATTTCAAAAATATGGCAAAAGCACTATATTGTACTAAATAACATAACTAAGTTATTTTACTTAATAGCATCTTGAAAACTTAAAGTATAAAAATGCCTGAAACCATTTATTTTATTAGCCTTTTAAAGATAACCCATCACTCTTTACAAAACCCTACCAACTCGGATGCCACCTACCGTAAAAAGGGGAAGCAGAAACATATCGGTTATATAGCCAATATGTTAGAGAAGTTTGATAATCACAATCGTATGGTCACAGGCCATGATCTACAAAATAATACCTATAGTGATCAGACATTCGCCCTAGATACCCTTTCCCAACTTCCGGTAGAGAAAATAACTATTCTGGTTGATGGTACCTATTACTAAGAAGAGATAGCCAAAAAAGCCAGTAAGTATCTCTTAACAATATTCAACAAAACTATCCCATGGTTAGTAATATGTTACAAGAGGAACTGCAATTTGCCCTGACTTATCTGGATTACCCCGACCATCATCGGCGCAAGATCAGAACCACCAATCTCATTGAAGGGATCATCAACAAAGATTTAAAACAGCGCTCTAAAGCCGTTGGCATTTTCCCGAACCAGAAATACTATCTGCGCTCTATCTTCCTGAGGCTTATGAAGATTGATGAGAAATGGCAGACCGAAAGAAGGTATATGAAGATAACCAAAGAGGATCAAGATTCAGAAGAAGATAATCTTCTATTATCTGAAATAAAACAAATGAAAGAAGGAGCCAAGACCAAGGAGGAATTGGTAGCTATTCAATTTACAGAAAAATTGAGATTGTCTCAAAATATTCTTTTTATTATCTTCTTTATCTATATTTTTACCAAACATTTCTTATCTTACTATATAATAATTAACTTTGAATTTCAGGATAAAAATATGGACAGATAGTTTGGCAAAATGAGTTGCTATTATAACTATAAATATGTTATATTTTATTACCATTATGATTATATCTTAAATTTAAATATTAATAAGCTAGTTTGTCATTTTAATTGGAAAGATGTGGTAAAAAATTATGCAAAATATAAATATATTGGAAGTGAAAGACTTGTCTCTTTCCATAAATGGAAAAAATATATTGAAAAATATAAACATGGAAGTGTGGGAAGGCTATGTTCATGCTATTGTCGGACCCAATGGTGCTGGTAAATCAACATTAGCTTCGGCCATTATGGGTCTGGAAGGTTATCGGCACCATACTGGTAGAATCTATTTTAAAGGAAAGGATATCACTAAGCTCAGTATTGATGAACGAGCTAGAATGGGTATCACCTTTGGCTGGCAGGAGCCCGCACGATACGAAGGATTACTTATCAAGGACTTTTTAAAAGCGGCAGCTGGTGATAATAAGAATAATGATTTTATCTTTGAACAATTACAAAGAGTAGGACTTAATCCCGATGAGTATGCCAATCGTGCAGTGGATAAGACCTTAAGTGGGGGAGAAAGAAAAAAGGTAGAGTTAGCCTCTATTTTAGCTATGGACCCTGATCTGGTATTATTGGACGAACCTGATTCGGGAATTGATATAGAAACACTGGAGAAAATATTCGAAGTAATCAGAGAACAGAAGAAAAAGAAAAGAACAATTATTCTTATTACTCACAGTTTAGCAGTTTTAAAACAGGCTGATCATGCTTTTATATTCTGTAATGGAGAAATATTAAAGAAAGCTGTAGCTAAAAAGGTAATCCCTTATTTTAAAAATAAGTGTTTACCCTGTAAACATAAAAATATTCCTGATTATAAAGGAGTTAAACTTGAATAAAATAGATTTGACCAGAGAGCTATCTCGAATCACCGAGACCGATGATATTTTTAAGCAACCTGATATTGCACACATCTTTATTCATCACCATAAAGTAATTCAGTCTCGCCTTGTACCAGGCTTACAGGTTGAGGTAAAAGAATTTAAAGATCATATAAAGGTCTATACTGTAGTAGAAAAAGATACCAGAATTGATAAACCAGTTCATATGTGTTTTGGTATGATACCTGAGACGGGAGTTCAGAAAATGATAATTAATATAGAAATTCAAGAGAATGCTTCAGTCTCTTTCCTGGCGCATTGTGCCTTTCCCAATGCAGTTGATATCCAGCATATTATGGATGGTACTATTAAAGTAGGACAAAATGCCCGCTACCGTTACTTGGAAAGACATGTGCACGGTTTTTATGGTGGAGTCAAAGTTTATCCACATGCTACAATTCAACTATCAGAAGGTGCCCGTTTTTATTCAGAATTTGAATTAATTAAGGGTCGTGCCGGTTTGATCGATATTAATTATGAAGCTACCTGTGAAGCAAACAGTGTTTTAGAAATGATTGCTCGTATTAGTGGTAAAGATAATGATCAAATCATGATAAGAGAAATTGGTCATCTAATCGGGGAAAGAGCGCGTGGTTTTTTAAGTTCCCGAGTGGCAGCTACTGGTAATACCAGAGCAGAGGTTTATAATAAATTAACAGCATCGGCAGCCTATGCTCGAGGACATGTAGACTGTACTGAAATCATTAAAGATAATGGTATGGTCAGCGCTATACCTATTGTAGAGGTAAATCACCCTAAAGCTCATATTACCCATGAAGCTGCATTGGGAAGCGTTGATTCCAAACAATTACAAACTTTAATGGCTCGTGGTTTAAGTGAGGAGGCAGCAACAGATTTGATAATTAAAGGTTTACTAACTTAGTAATAAATTAATAATAGTAAGATGGGAGGATGATTTATTGAGCGGAAGGATTTTTTTAGGAGTTATTTTAATAATTACAGGTATGCTCTGGACTTTTTCCAATTTACAGTTCATAAACATAAACAGCCAGTGGTTTCTCCCTGCTCTAGGATTAGTCTTTTTATTAGCCTATTTCTATAAGGTTACTATGAAACAAAAGGAAAGTATCGGTTTTTTAATTGCTGGCAGTATCATCCTAATGATTGGTTTATTTTCCCTTATCAATAAAAACCTTCCTTTAGGTTTATTAGAAAGTGCTCTATTCTTCTTCTTTATCGGAATGGCTTTCTTGCTAGTCTATTTCATTCACACTAGATCTCCTGGCCAGCATTATTCCGATCATCTAAGGTGGTCTCTTTATACCGGATTAATTATTATAGGGTTTGGAATTTTTGTCTTATTCACTTCAACTGCTAACACACCCTTAATGAGAAAAATTTATCCCCTTCTGGCGCCTTTGGGATTAATTATTTTTGGTTTGTATATTATAATAAAACAGAAAAGAAAAAAAGATTAGAAAAAACCGGTTTAATTGTTTGTTAAGAGCAAACTTGCTAATATTTTTCCCTTGTAGCTACTATTATTTTGGGGGTTCTTAATATGAAGAAACTTTATCGTTCTAGGAAAGACAGCAAAATTGCTGGAGTATGTGGAGGAATTGCTGAATATTTTAATATAGATTCAACTATTATTAGATTATTAGCGGTACTTACCATCTTCTTTGGTGGTGGAGGAATAATTGCTTATATTATTGCCTGGTTGATCGTTCCTTTAGAACCATTAGCCACAGAATCAACATCCTCTAATAACAAAACTGGAACAGACCAACAGAATAATTTCCAAAGTACCATCGATGCAGAAATAATTGAAGACTCGAAAGAAAAAAAAGATTAAATTTTTTAAAAAAAATTTAATTTACTCTTGACAGAAATAAAAGTGGTGCTATAATATTTCTGGTTTGAAAATAAAGTAACAAAAACCATTAAATATTCTTTTCATTTTTATACCTCCTTTCGAACTCGCTTTGCTTTTATGCAAAGCGAGTTTTTTGATTATTTATGCAGGCAATTTTTAATAATATAAATTTTTCTAATTATTTACCCTTTACAAGCATATAACTATTCGATAGCATTAAGAAAAATATTGCCACAATATAGGAAAATTGGATTAATGTTAATTTTATTCTTCCTCACAACTTTAATTCTAATTATGGGTATTTTGGAAAATTACTTGCATAAAAAACGAATTAGGAGTATTCCTATTAGAATTCACGTAAATGGCATTAGAGGAAAATCAACTACAGTACGATTAATTGCTTCTATTTTAAGAGAAGCAGGTTATCATGTTCTAGCCAAAACAACAGGCACCACTCCCAGAATTATCCTGGAAAATGGGAAAGAGGAATCGATCAGAAGAAGAGGTCCGGCAAATATAATCGAACAAAAATATTTTATTAAGAAAGCAGCTTACCGGAAGTGTAATGCTATTGTGGTGGAATGTATGGCTGTTCACCCGGAAACTCAGTGGGTTAGTGAACATAGACTAATTTATTCCACTATTGGTGTAATCACCAATGTGCGAGAAGATCATCAGGATGTCTATGGTCCTGATTTCCAAGATATTGCTAATTCTCTAAAATTAACCATTCCTAAAGATGGTGTTTTGGTCACGGCAGAAAAAAAATTCTTCCCCTTATTTCAGCAACAGGCAAAACTATTAAATACCAGATGTATTCTGGTAGATCCCGAACAAATAGATTTATCAGAAAAAGAAACCTCTGAAAACACCTTTTTCCAAGATAATATCGCTATTGCTTTACAAGTTGGAAAGCTTCTAAATATTGAGGAAAATATTTGCTGGCAAGGTATAGTAAAGGCTAAGCCAGATCCAGGAGCTCTTACTCTTTATAAAATAAAAATTGACAATAAATTAGTATGGTTTGTGAATGCTTTTGCCGCTAATGATCGGGAATCAATTCTATTAATTTGGAATAAAATAAAGCGGATTCTACCCGAAAATTTGAGTAATTCTCCTACGCTGGCTATTCTTAATAATCGTGGTGATCGAGTTACTAGAACTATACAATTTGCCCGAATTTTAAGTGAGGAAATTCCGGTAAATCATATTTTTTTAGTTGGCCAAAATAGTCTACTCAGTTATGATCAACTAAGAAAAAATGGGTTTCCTTCCGAACATATTACCTTATTGCCTGATAAATTAAGTATCAATCAAATAATGGAACAAATTTCTCATTTCATCGAAAGAAAAGGGGTAGTATATGGGCTGGGAAATACTCGTGGTTTTGGTTTAAAAATAATGGATTATTTAAAAGAAAAGGGAGAGAAAATATGATCTTTCAGGCTATTGGTCTTGGTATGGCAATCGGATTTTTATTTTATGAATTAGTAGGACTTTCACCGGGTGGGATTGTTGTACCAGGCTATATTGCACTTTTTCTTGATCAGCCATTACGAATAATTATCACTATTGTTATTGCTATATTGACTTATTATATCGTCCTTTTCTTATCTAACTACCTAATATTATATGGAAAAAGACGCTTTTTAAGTATGATGCTTATCAGTTTTATTGTTAAATGGTTAATAGAAGGCTTTTTTCTGCAATTACCGGTTACCAGTATTGAATTACAAAGTATCGGCTACATAATTCCTGGTTTATTAGCCAATGAAATACAGCGACAAGGAATTTTCCCTACTTTACTGGCAACAGGCATCGTAGCAGTCCTGGTTCGTCTTATCCTTTACCTTTTATTATATTAATTATTCTCTAGTTTTTCTAACCAATTAATAATGCCTTTAAAGGTTAGATCATCCTCTTTCCCCAATTCATAATCAATAGAGACATGGTCTTTTTCCGGAAATGATAATAGGGTTACCTTATTACCAACACTCAATAATTGCTGATAAAAATATTCATTATTTGTTTTAGAAATTTTTCGATCACCAGCAACCAATAATAAAAAAGGAGGAACAATTTTACCTTCTCTGATATAGTTAATAGGGGATGCTATAGCCCAATCTTTAGGATTATCTCCAAAAGCCCAGTAAAATAAATATTGATTTTCTGGTTCCGCAGCAAATAAAGAAGGTAAATGATAGGCGGCACTGTCCAAACCTATAACTCCAGCTATATTTGCAGGAATTAACCCGAATGCCTCTAGATAATGTTCATCTAATGCTATTAAGGCAGCTAAATGACCTCCTGCTGAGTGTCCTAGAAGATAAATTTGCTCTGGATTACCACCATAATCGGCAATATTATTTTTTAACCAGGAAAAGGCTCGAGCAACATCATAAGCGTGAACTGGAAATCTATAATCCGGTGAAAGACGATAATTTATGCTAACATAAATATAGCCATGAGTAGTGAAAGCCTTTGCCTTATAGCTTAAATCCCCCTTATCGCCAAAAACCCAGGAACCACCATGAATATACATAATAACTGGACAGGATTGACAGGCTTCAGGTTTATATATATCTAATAGGTGAACATTTCTTGGAACACCATCCAGAACATAATTTGGATAATAATTAATATCAGTATAAATGTATAGCTGATTCCGTGGGAATTGAGCCTGACTGATTTTAGGAAAAAGGCAAAAGATGATAACAAGAAGAACCGATATAGAGAGAAGGCAGGAGCATAGTCCTGCCTTTAATAATCTACACCTATTTTTCAAACTTCCACAAACCATGAATATTACAATATTCTCTTACTTTCTTCCATTCCTGGACATCGGAAAATATTGCTTCTGGCTTATCTCCGGGTTTCAAAAATTTCTTGCATGCCCCTTGATTAGTAATTACCTGAATCCATTCTATATAATGTTTTTCTTCCATGGGGTGAAGAGTTGAGCCAACTACTGCTTTGATTCCACTGTCAGTTTCCTCAACTACTGGTACATGTTTCTCATATACCTGTTCTGCTGTCTGTTCTTCCATTAATTTCATGGGTTCACCACAACATAGCAGCTCACCCTTCCCTCCATGTAAAACCTCAACTATGTTTCCACAAATATCACATTTGTAAATTTCATAAAGTTGAGCCATCTTTTAACCTCCTTATAATTTTTTATGGCAGAACCACCAATCAAAACATTCCCATTCTTTACTTTTTAATCGCTCTTTAGCAGTATTGACATCTTTTGCTGGTGGAATAATCACATGGTCACCAATTAACCCATTATTAGGCCAATCTGCTGGCAGAGCCACTTTATGTTGATCAGAAATCTGCATAGCTTTCACTACTCTTACAATTTCATCCATATTTCTCCCTAATTCTTGGGGATAATATAAAATAATTCTTATTATACCCTCAGAATCTATCACAAATACTGCGCGCACAGTATTGTTTCCTTTACCAGGGTGAATCATACCTAAGGTTTTTCCCACTGTACCATCATCAGCAATAATAGGGAAGGGAATTTCCACACCAAGGTTTTCTTCGATCCATTCTTCCCATTTAATGTGAGCAAATACCTGGTCAATAGAAAGGCCTAATAACTCACAATTCAAAGCTCTAAACTCATCTATTTTCTTGGCAAAAGCAACAAATTCAGTTGTACATACCGGGGTAAAATCTCCTGGGTGGCTAAATAAAACAAGCCATTTGCCAGCATAATCATCAGGTAAGGACTTTAGACCATGAGTAGTAAGAACTTTCATTTTGGGTAAAGGATCGCCAATTAAGGGCATCCTACCTTCACCAATATTCTCTACCATTATTTTTCTCCTTTTTTATCTAAGTATTTTAATTTAATGAAATTTTTACTTCTTTATTTACATATTTACATTGTTTGCATATCTTCCAGTAAAGCTTCCAGGTCTTCTTCATGTTCAACCTCGTCTCCCAGAATCTCTAAAATCATATTATAAGTAATAGGGTCAATATCCTTGAGCATATGTGCTAACTTTTGATATACCTCTATAGCGCACTGTTCTCCCTTTATGTTCTGCTCCAGCAGTTTTTTCACCTTAGGGTCAGCTGGTGCTTCATAACCACAATGAGAGGCTTTATACCAATCTTCCGGGCTTAAAAGAGGGGTACCTCCTAGTTGTAAGATACGTTCAACCAGCATTCCTGCATGCTCTAATTCTTCTGAAGCATGCTCCTCCAATTCTGCAACTACTGCTCCCCGCATTGGTCCTTTAGCAACTTTTGCTCCAATCCAGTATTGATAATAGGCCAGCCATTCATCAGCTAATGCTTTATTTAATTCCTTAACTAGTTTGTTAATATCCATTCCTACAATTTCTCTTCCTTTTGTTCCCATCTTAAAAAACCTCCTTTAAATTTATTTAATTTAACTATTGAAAAATCATAACTTATCAAGCATTCTTTTTAAGAAATTTAAGAGAAAAAATATTTATTTTAATGTTTATCTTTACTTTATTTAATTTCTTATGTTACTTTTGTGCAGACAATCTGGACAAATACCTTCCAGTATTATTTCCTGTCTTAAAATCCGAAATTTGCTAGCAATTTCTTCTGGAATTTTAATGTTATCAAATGCTGAACAATCAAAATCGAATATTCTTTTACACTTTCCACAACGAAAATGATAATGCTTTTGTATATTGGCATCAAAACGACGTGGACCATAGCCACTTTCCACTATCTTTATCAGCCTTTTTTCTGATAAAGAGATAAGAGTTCGATTTACAGTATCAAATGATATATTAGGAAACTCTTTTTTGACCTTTTGGTATACCATCTCAGCAGAAGGATGTTCTTTTGATTCTACCAGACAACGAAAAATACTAATCCGTTGAGGGGTAATTCTGAAACCACTTTGCTCCAATTTTTCTTGACAATAAGTAGCTATTTGATCCAACGTTTTAACCACCTTTCTTATTTTTCCATTAAAGTTCTATTACTAATGTTAATCTATATATCGGGCAGAACATCTATGATTATACTTTAATTTTTGGTAATGCATAACCAAAGTTGCACTAAATTTGTTCTTTGACAATGGAATTCCGTTGATTCAGTAACCTCCTTAATAAGATAACAAGGTTCTCATTCCGATGGTTAAATCTCCACTCTATCTCTTTTAAGTAGAGAGGAAAATACATACTTGAGATACCACGGTAATGGTATAGCCAATGCTTGGCAAATGACCAGAAACCTTCAATACCATTAATATGGTTTCTACCTTTTGGTATGCCTTTCTCCTTTAATACTACCACATGATTTCCACGAACAGGTAAGAAGGCATAGGCAAACCAGTCATCGGTATAGTATAAACTTCCAGCTTTGGTGTATTTGGTAATATATGGCTGCATAGCCTCTTTAGCACGTGATGTGATAGGAAAAGTAAGCACTTTGCCGTTTCTCTGATATATGCCAAAGACCATATTCTTACCGGTTGCTCCCCATCCGCGTTTGCCGGGTCGTCTGCCACCGAACATGGTTTCATCCATTTCTATCTCTCCAGAGAGTGGTACAAGATCTTTGCTGTTATCATAATAAATGATTTCTCTAAACATTCTAAAACATCTCTGGATGGTCAGCTGGCTGTAAGGGACCTGGAATCTTAGACGGTAAGCAGGGACACCAAGACAAAAATACTCAATTAATCTCCCTTTCCCATAAGGAGAAATATGTCTCTTTTTCCAGAGATTTTTGGATACTTTTCTTGTTAGACCACACTTACTACAACGTATCTGACCGGTAGAAAGAGACCAGAATTTTTTACTGCCGCAGCGAGGACATGTTTTCATACTCTCTTTATACTGATTTATCAACAGTTTTTCAAGGTTCTAAGTGCAACTTAAGTATAGGATTACCTAATTTTTTAATGATCTTCTAAAGATGATTTATAATAACATTTATTATTACTATATAGGATTTAATCTTATTTGTCAACTACATTTTAAGAAATTTGTAAAATACTTGAATTTTTCTTAAGCAGAGCCATAACTTTGCTAAATCCTTAGAAGTAAGATCTAAGACCGACAAAATTGATGCCCGGGTCATCTGGCGCTATCAGAGCCTGATTCCTAAAGAGAAGATACAGATACCAGTCATTGACCCAGAGGCCAGGATGCTGGCCAGTTACCTAACCAGCTATCAGTTTATCCAGGGACAAAGAGTTTCTGTAGCCAATCACTTAGATAGTGTTACTGATAAGACTTTGCGTAAGTTATTAGAAAAAGAGCTTTTCAGAAAACAGCAATTAGAAGCCAGGCTCTTAGGTGATATCAAATCCTATATTGCCAAACATCCCAGTTTAGCCGAAGATTACCAAAGACTTATTTCTATCAGTGGTATCGGAGAAAAACTGGCCTTTAGCTTTCTTTCTTTATTTCGTCGTTATCAAGGTACTAACCGGGCACAGATTACTGCCCTTTTAGGATTAGATCTCGTCTATAAAGAATCAGGCACTTCAGTAAGGGGTAAGGTAAGGATCAGTAAAGGCGGTAACCGGCATATCCGCAAGATGTTATACTTACCCACACTCTGTGCTATTAAGAATAATCACAAAATCAAGGTATTCTATCAACGTTTGATTGATAACCATAAACCGAAAAAAGGTGGCCATTGTTGCTGCCCTGCGTAAATTACTCCTGGTAGCCCATGCCGTCTATGAGCATAAGACAGAGTATGTACCAGGATAGAAAACAATATTTAAAAATTAAATAATGTGTCTTTTAGGAGAGGTTGTGAGTTGATTTTTGACACAGTATCTGATTAGTTAAACTCTTAATAAAAATGATGACAAATTTACTTATTCAATAATATCTTCTATCCCAAGTTGTTTTGCTTTTTTTGTCCTGGCCCATATATTTCATAACCATATATTTTATAATATTCATCGATAGTTTTTTTTAGTTTTTCTTTATCAATAAAATCACCTGATGATGGTTGAGTTTCGTGAAAACGATGATGCAAAAAATCAGAAGATCTTCTATAGCCAGTTTTTTGAGCATATATTCTTAATAAATCATAGTTTCTCTCCCCTATTATTAGCATTTCTGGTATACCGATAATCTTCCCAGTAATAGCCTGTATCATATCTCTAAATAATGGAAAATTATAGTTGGGACCATAAGTAAGATCAGCGGTATAGAGGCATTGAATAAGGGAATTTGCGAAGGAACGCAGTTTAAGATACTCTCCGGCAATTCTAGCCCGATTTTCCCAACTTCGATTTGGATTTTCAGGTAAACAAAGTTCAGAGTGAGCAGGATTAGGATCAAAAGTTCCTTCTGTATGGTTTCCACCGCGCGGAGAAGTAGCATAATATAAAGCCATAGAATATCTTCCTCTAGGATCTTGAAAGGCTGCTTCTTCACCCTTTTGATGAACTAAAAAAGAACCATCTCCCACCTTTTGAATAATAAAATCTATTCCCTTAGCAATATACTCTCCAATCCCTTCACAATGAGCAATCTTATCAATCAAGGAAACTACCTTTGCCCCATCTCCCCAGTTAATTTGTTCATCTTTTTTAAGTAAACCTCTTTCAGTAGCTTCCATTAGATAAGCAATTTGTGATCCTACAGAAATAGTATCCATTCCATATTGATTACATTTTTTATTACAAAGACAAATAACACCTAAATCATGAATCAATAACATTGAACCAAAGGCTGCAATAGTTTCATATTCTGGACCTCCCCATTCCGGGCCAAAACTTTCATTAAACTGAAATCCTCTTACAACCCTCTTACAAGCAACTGGGCAATTTGGACAGGTAGCTCTTTTAAGCCAATATGGACTTTCTAATAAAGCCCGTCCACTAATTTTATTAGCATACGTGAAATGTCCATTTATAAAATTTTTAGTAGGAAGTCTATCATTAATACTATGATACTCAACTGCACCAGGGCTTCCGTAGATCCCAAATTGCTTTAAATTTTTAGCTAATCTCTTTGCTAATTCCCTTTTTAGTATTTCTAATTTATCTTGGTTAGCAACTTTTT
The DNA here is from genome assembly GCA_964525625.1 of uncultured Atribacterota bacterium. Lineage (GTDB taxonomy): Bacteria > Atribacterota > Phoenicimicrobiia > Phoenicimicrobiales > Stramentimicrobiaceae > Stramentimicrobium. The sequence goes on from CAZGKY010000024.1 coordinate 18,435, forward strand.
TCATTTGATTATCCGCAATGACTATTGCTTTTAATTTTTTTACACCCATAACTGCTCCATAACCCGCTCTTCCCACAGCTCTATTTCGGTCTACCATAATGCTAGCATGAATAACTTTATTTTCACCAGCTTTCCCTATACATGCAATAGAGGCTTTGGGATATTCTTTAAATATGGTATCTTCCACTTCTTTAGGATCTAAACCCCATAAATGATCAGCAGGAAGAATCTTAATCTTACCATCAATAAAAGAAATATAAACAGGCGAAGAGGCATTTCCTTTAATAATAATACCATCATACCCTGACTTTCCGAGTATCTCACCAAATCTGCCACCACAAAATGAGTCGTTAATATTCTTAGTTTTAGGAGACATACCCATGACTAGAAAACGAGCTGAGCCGGGAATACCTAATCCCTGAAAAGGACCAGTAGCAAAAACTAGAATATTATCTGGAGAAAATGCATTAGTATGAGGGTTTAATTCTTGAAGTAAAATTCTTGCTGCAATACCTCTACCTCCAATAAACTTCTCGTACCATTCATTTCGTATAGGATAATCCTTAATTTCTTGTTTCCCTAAATCTATAAACACATATTTTCCAAAATAACCTTCCATATAAACACTCCTTCAGTGCTAAATTATGAATTGGATTTTATAAAAATTATAACATTAGTTTATATACATTTAAATCTAACTAATTGCCTCATCAAAAAAGTACTCCAAATACATTCGATGCCTCATATAAAAAAGTACTCCAAATCATTTTCATTATAAAGCAATCTCCTCTATATTGGAAGAACAAAAAATCTTCCCTATAGAGGGGGTAGAAGGAGATGTTGACCATGGGGCAGAAAAAGGCAGTGACCAGAGAATTACAGGATAGATACCGGAAATGTTCCAGGAAAGAAAAAACCGTCCTGTTAAATGAAGTGATCCAACTGACCGGTTACAACCGTTCCTATGCCGGGAGAGTCTTAAGAAGAAAAGAAATATTGGGATATCTCACCATTGCTGGCAAGAAAGTAAAATATCTGGCATCTAAAAGAAAAAGAAAGAAGAAGAGGTTCTATGATGAGGAAGTTCTGGCAGCCCTGAAGGAACTCTGGGAGGAAGCAGATTCCATCTGCTCCAAGCGTCTGGCTCCCTTCCTGGCTGAGTTTATCCCGGTACTGGAAAAATACGGGGAAATCAATTTAACCAGAGAGGTAAAAGAAAAGCTCTTTACTATCTCTGCTGCCACCATTGACCGGCTATTGGCTCCCATCAGAAAGAAACAGCAAATCAAGGGTAAATCCACCACCCGACCGGGAAGCCTGCTCAAGAAGAGCATTTCCATCCGTACCTTCAGTCAATGGGATAATACTAAGCCCGGCTTCTTTGAAGTCGATTTGGTTAGCCATGATGGAGGTAACCTAAGGGGGGATGTGAACCAGAGTGTCAACTTTACCGATATTGCCACCGGCTGGATGGAGATGGTAGCAGTCAAGAATAAGGCCCAGAGATGGGTCTTTGCCGGAATCAAGGAGATTAGAAAGAGACTGCCCTTTGCCATCTTAGGCTTTGACTCAGATAATGGCAGTGAATTCATCAATGATGAGCTATTGAGATATTGTGAAAAAGAGCAAATTACCTTTACCCGAAGCCGTCCCTACCGCAAGAATGATTCCTGCTTTATCGAACAGAAGAACTGGTCTGTGATCAGAAGAACGGTGGGTTATGGACGTTATGATACAGATAAGGAACTTCAGATATTAAACAAACTTTACCGTTATCTCAGGCTTTACGTAAACTTCTTTCAGCCGGTTCGGAAATTGGTACAAAAAGAGAGGACCGGAAGTAAGATCATTAAAAGATATGATGTAGCCCAAACCCCCTTTCGCAGGGTACTGGCCTCGCCTCTTATCCCAGAAGAAATAAAGATGAAATTACAAGGACAATATGATATGCTAAATCCAGCCGAGTTGAAAAGTCAGATTACCTACTTACAGAATGAGTTGCTCAGGCTGAATGTTTTAAAACAAAAAGTGAGTCAAGAGG
>CAZGKY010000025.1:0-19664 GCA_964525625.1 uncultured Atribacterota bacterium
ATTAAGGAGGACTAATTCAAGATGACCCAACTAAATAGTAAATCAATAAAGATATTTTTGCAAGAAGTCCTATCTAAAGACGGAAATTTCCTAAAGAAAATAGTAAAGATGCTATTACCAGAGATTAGGGAAGAAGAAAGAGATGCTCAGGTCGGCGTATTGTCTCAGCAAAGAGACCATACCAAAAGAAAGACCAATCGTAACGGCTATAAGCCCCGCTCTTTGCATACCAGAGTCGGCAGCCTGCTTTTGGGCAAACTCCAGATCAGGGAATTTGCCTTTCAGAACCAACTCTGCTGCTCGGTATCGCTCATTTTCTACCTAATGTCCTCTCTTGTGTGCACTATCTTAAAAGGAGAAGAAAAATCTGGCCTGCTATCTTAAATAGACCTATAGTTCTTCCACCAGAAAGATAGCTATTACCACAGTAAGGTACACAAGAATTTTAGAAAATGATAAAGATTTGCAAAAGATGATGCTCTTCTAGGAGAGATAAAACAGAGGAAAGAAGGAGTCAGAACTCAGGAGGAATTGGTAGCAGCTTAACTTTATAGAAAAATTGGGATTGACTCATACTCTGTTATAGCAATAAATTATTTAATGGGGCTTGAGGATAAATAGGCTATACATTATAATAAATAAATAATAGAAAAATATTTCATATAATTATATCTTAAATTCATAAGGAGATTTTCATGAATCTGCAAATTAAAATGTGGGTTTTAATAATATTAATGTTTGCCATACTTTATGGAGTTATTACCGGTATTGGCACATATATGGGAGCTGGAAATGTAATAACTTACTTGGTACTCGCCATAGTAATAACACTTTTACAATACCTTATAGGACCCAATATGGTTACCTCCATGATGAAGGTCCGGTGGGTCACCCCCTCAGACGAGCCCGAACTTCATCAGATGATAGAAGAACTATCTCAGAAAGCAGGAATACCTAAACCCAAAGTTGGTGTTTCACAGGTAGCGGTTCCCAATGCTTTTGCCTTTGGCAGAAGCCTTAAAGATGGCCGGGTCTGTATAACCAGTGGTATGAAACAATTATTAAACAAAGAGGAATTGAAAGCAGTATTGGGGCATGAACTCTCCCATATTAAACATCGGGATATGATTATTATTACTGTTTTATCGGTCATCCCCTTGATACTCTACTGGCTAGGAATGCGTATGATGTATGGTGGCACATTGAGAAATAGAGAAAATAGGGGTTCAGCTGCTCTTATTGGTATGATTGCCTTTCTATTATATTTCATCTCGAATCTCTTAGTGCTTTATGGTTCCAGGATCAGAGAATACTATGCAGATCAGGGAAGTGTCAGTTTGGGGAATCCTCCTCATCACCTGGCCTCTGCTTTATATAAATTAACCTATGGCTCTGCCAAACTTAGAGGAAACCAGGTGGGAGAACAAGCCCTTAACCAGGTGGAAGGATTGCGAGCCTTTTTTCTTAACGATGTGGCCAGAGCATATCAGGAATTCAAGACCCTGAAAGAAGTTGACCAAAATCTCAGTGGTTCTATTGAGGCCCAAGAATTGCTTGCCTTAAGAGAAAAAAATATTAGAATGAGTGCATCAGAGAGGATGATGGAACTCTTTACCACTCATCCCAATATGTTAAAAAGAATTAAAGCCTTATCTCATCTTTCGTAAAAATAATTGCGTTTTAATCCTTCTTCTTTGTATTTCATAATCCTTGATTAAAAGATATAGAATTAAAATGTTAAACTGAAATAGAATCCTCTGGAATTAAAACAGTTAATATAGCACCAATCTGGCTTCTGGTTTAAAGAACGCCCTGAAAATATTTTAACTTAAATTTTCCTACCTAGTTATTTTGCTTTCGGTATTATTACTTTAATTATTATTAAATCCCTAATCTAATTTTAATAAAATCAAAGATAACATCGGGAATACTAACATCACAGCAACTTTCAATACCTTTAAAACCTGGTGAAGAATTGGCTTCACAAATTTTATAGCTTTCTCCGTTAAATAACAAATCAATCCCGGTAATATCTAAATTCAATACTCTGGCACACTCAGTAGCTAACCATTCAATCTCTTTGCTAGTCTGGAAAGCCTTTACTTCACCACCTCGTGAAAAATTAGCTTTAAAATTACCATCACGAGAAATTCTTTCCATACAGGCAATTACTCTGCCTCCCACCACAAAAACTCTTAAATCACGACCCCTACTGGTCTGAATAAATTCTTGAATGATAAAATTAGCCTGGGTTTTGGCAGTATCAATCAATTGCATAAGGTCTTCCAGATGCCCTGGTTTTTCACATAAAAATACTCCACTTCCTTGCGCTCCAGAGATAGTCTTGACTACTATGGGAAATCCTATAGTCTCTTCAATTAATTTGATGTTTAAGGGATATCTAGCCAGCATAGTACGAGGTACTGGAAAATTATGGGCTGCTAATATCTGCTGGGTATATAATTTATCTTTTACAATTTCGATACTTTGTGAGGAATTAAAGGTGCTTACTCCCAATCTCTCCAGATGTCGAATAACCGCCAGAGAAAAATAGGGTGTATTAGCACCCTGTCTTGGCAACAAAAATTGTGGTAATTTAGTGTAATTATTATCTACAATTACACTCTTGTTATCATCTCTATTAACCAGTAAATCAAATTGTTCCGGACATAATATCTTTAAAGTTATACCTCTCTTTTCTGCTACCTCCAGAAAGCGATTCATTTCATATTTATCTGAAGTGATCTCGTTCTGCCTCTGTTTATAAAGAATCCAGCCCTCCATATATTTCTCCCATCTATTTTAAATATTTACCTGTATTATTTTTATTTGATACTCATTGACTGGGAAATAATCCTGGGAATTATTTTTGTTATATGCTTCCCAAATAAAGTTATTTCCGCTGATAAAGACCAACCAATTCTGCCTCTGCTAAGATATGTCCTTCCATGGCTTTTAATAAATCTTTTTTCCGGCAACCCTCTTCTAAATCTAGTTTGGTATCCAGAGCATAAAGTTTAAAGAAATAACGATGGGTACCGGAGGGGGGACAGGGACCTCCATATTCTAATTTTCGAAAATCATTGAGACCCTGAGTACCTGGTATCTCCCCCTCTTCTATTATATCAGTAACATGAATATTAAAGACTATCCAGTGCACCCATGTGCCTGCCGGAGCATCAGGATCTTCAACTATAAGCGCTAATCTTTTTGTCCCTTCTGGAATATCTTCAATAATTAAACTGGGGCTAATATCTTCACCATCACAGGTAAATTTTTCTGGAATATAACCTTCATGTTCAAAGTCAGCACTACTTAATTTCATTTCCTTAACCTCCCATAAATAAATTTAAAATTTTCTAATTTTTTATGCAATGTGAATTGACTAATATATATTATAATCCAAAACTTTTTCAATGGAAAACTATCCTTGAAAATAAATTTTTCTTTAATCTCTTTTGGAGCGGGCATAATAAACTAAATCAAGCACATAAACCACATGTTCTGGTGCTATATTAAGCAATTGACTTATATCTTCAGGTAGCCAATTATTTTCATGGGCTAATAATATTAAGTCAATTTCTTCATAAGAGAGACCAATCATTGTTTGGTCATCTAATCCTGGCAGTAAATCTGGAGAAGGCGCTTTATTTATGATATGATCTGCTATCTCCAGATATCTGGCTAATTGTCTTACTTGAGTTTTATATAGACCAATGATAGGCATAATATCGGCTAAGTGGTCACAACCAAACTTTACAAAAAGGCCAATTTGTTGTTCTGTCTTGTTGGTACATCCAATCACTATCCGATCTTCTAATTCTGCATAATAATAGAGTATCAACATACGAAAACGGTGTTTGGCATGCAATATTGCTTGTCCTCTTCTAATATAATCATGATAAGGCTTATCACTGAGCCCTTTTATATATGAGGCAAAGGGGGGTTCTCCACTAATTTTTTGATAATAACAATGTGCCTTTTTAAAGAGATAGCTCTTTATCTTATTTTGGAACGGGATATTGCTGGCAAAACCATATTTTTTTATCTTAAGGTCTTTTAAAAAAGGAGTAATGTCGATAACTTCCCATTGAATTCCTAAGTCTCTGGCAAGTTCATAGGCATCTTTTAGATGTACCTGGTTAGATTCACTATCTGGTAAAAGAAGGACTTTTACTTTCTCTTTTCCTAAAGCTCTGACACTCAAGACCGTTACTAATGATGAATCGAGCCCTCCACTCAAGCCAATTAGAGCACCTTGTTTTTTAAATTTCTGTTGAGATTTAATGATCTTTTGTACCAGGTTCCGACAAAGGTTTTCACTATCTATCTTCATTTTTGTGTGTAGGTTTTCGAATTCGAATTTATTGTTCATATCACAAAATTACTCTCTTTTTATATTTTATTAGCACTAATTATTTATCAAAAAATTAACTAAAAATAAACAATTTTCTGGTAAATTCCAATAAAATCCTTATAATAATATTTTAGCGGGTAAAATAAAAAATGACAAAAGCAATCTTATTTGATTTAGATAATACCTTAATATTATTTGATGAAGTGAAATTTTTTAAGGCCTATATTAAAAAAGTAGCTCCCATCATGTCTGACCTGGTTTTACCTCACAACCTCTGGCGACTGGTATTGAATGCTACCAAAGCAGTTCTACATAACAACGGCCAATTAACTAATAAAGAGGTTTTCTTTTACACCTTTACTCAAGAATTGGAAGATAAAGCTGAGGAGGTCTGGAATCGCTTTCAGCAATTTTATGAAAATGAGTTTGACCACCTGAAAAATTTAGTGACTGTTAACAAAGGTGTATCAGAAATATTTGCCACCTTGATTCATAAAAAAATAAAAATTGTTATTGCTTCCAACCCCTTCTGGCCTTGTTTGGCAATGGAAAAGAGAATGAATTGGGCTGGTTTAAAGAAAGAACAGGTTCATCTAATTACCCATTTGGAAAACATGCATTTCTGCAAACCCCGTCTGGAATATTATCAGGAAATATGCCAGAAAATTAGGGTAAATCCAGAAAATTGCCTGATGGTTGGAGATGATCCAGTTAATGATATGATAGCTGGAAAGATCGGTATAAAAACATTCCTGACTACTGATAGTAAAATGTTTAATAATCCCTTAAGGATAATTAGTAAAAAAATAAGATTTGGTAGAGGCAAAGAGAGAGTAAAGCCTAATTATACCGGTTCTCTGATTCAAATTCTAAAAATTCTTCCGATTTTAGGTTATTAGTCTTTACCCAAACAGTGTAAGGAAAATTAAAAGGCAATACTTAAGGCATCATAAATAAACTTGCCACTAAAGAATAAAAGAAATATACCACAAACCGCAAAAAGAACCTGTTGCAATCTATGACCAAAAAACTGACCTCCTTTAAAGGTTAAGGAGGAAAGAAAGAAATACCAGCAAAAATCACAACTCCAGTGCACCAGTATAAAAGCAATTAATCCCATTACCCCAAATTGATAAGCACCAGTAATTAACATAGCTCCTATGGTTGCCCACCAGATTAAAAAATAAGGATTGGCAATGCTGAGCACTATGCCAGCGTGGAAAGGAGTATAGGAAAAGGTGTTCTTCCCTATGCTAGTATTAGTTATATTCTTTAATAATCCCAAACTCATCTTCAGTAAGAATAATCCTCCTAAGATGCCTATAGTCATCTTAATCCAGTCAATTTCTAAAAACTTACCTAAACCAATTATTATTAATATAATAAGGGGTAGCTCGACTATAAAATGCCCTAGAGCAATATAAGCACCGGCTTGAGGATGCCCAGTACCTTTACTTAGCGTTACAGCAGTAATAGGTCCTGGAGCCATTACTCCTGACAAGGAAATAAGAGCAGCTTTTAATAAAAAAGAAAAAAACATATCTCTCCTACTCCGTTTTCCTGGCTATTCCTTACCACATTCGGATGCCTCACCCTTTAATAAATCAATAGCATGGGGTAAAGCAGTTATAATAAGATTAAGTGATTCCCGAACTCCTTTAGGACTTCCCGGCAAATTAATAATCAAACTTCTATCTCTAATACCAGCAATAGCTCTGGATAATAAGGCATGGGGTGTCTTTTTAAAATTCTCCATCCTCATAATCTCACTAATTCCAGGAACGACCTTTTCTATAACAGCCCTGGTTGCTTCCGGTGTCACATCTCTTTTTGCCAAACCGGTACCCCCAGTAGTTAGAACCAGATCGGCATTATGTTTTTCAATAGCTTCAATTAAGGTTGTTTTAATCAAGTTCAGTTCATCTGGAATAATAATATACCACACTATATTAGCCTCAATCTGTTTCAGCATCCTGGCTATTGTTTTCCCACTTAGGTCTTCTCTTTGTCCTTGCGCTCCCTTATCACTGACAGTAATGATGGCAACTTTAATCATATTAAGCTATTACCTCTATATAGTCCCCCGCCTGGATAGTTCCTCCTTTAATTACACTGGTAAAAATACCTTCCTTGGGCATTATGGAACGTACTTTCTGTCCTCGAACTGTAATATCCACATCATGGTCTTTTCCTATTTGAGTGATTCTCAACACTACTTCTGATCCAATCTTAATAATGGTACCCACAGGATATCGGTAGAGGTCTTCCAGTCCTTGAAAGACTATATTCTCAAAGAGATCTCCATAATCCAGTTCATAACCCTCTCTTCTCTTCTTCTCCAAACTGGATAGACTCAATAGACTTACCTGTTTATGGTCTATTCCAGCATGTATATCACCCTGTATCCCAAAATTTTCCACTACCACAGCACTGGGTACCTGTTTTTTAGAATTTGTTCGGTCATCCCCTACACAAACTGCCAACACTAACCCCCTTTTTTTATCTTCTTTATCAGTTCCCTCCATCTGATTAGCGGAATTCTCCTCATTTTTTAGTTTAAGATATGATTTCCCTTGATAATGTCCACTTTGTCCACCATCTTTCTCTACCAGATGAATATGAGTAATCTCAATTCCGCGATCTACTGCTTTACAAATATCATAAATGGTAAGAGCAGCAATAGCAACTGCATGTAGGGCTTCCATTTCTACCCCTGTTTTACCTGTAGTCATGACAATAGAACGGATTAAAATACTGTTTCTTTCTTCCATAAAGTAAAAATCCATATCCACATTGGTCAGTATAAGAGGATGACAGAGGGGAATTAATTGGCTAGTTTGTTTGGCCGCCATTATTCCGGCTACCTGAGCTATACCCAGAACATCTCCTTTTGCCATCTTTTTGTCCCTAATCAGGGCTAGGGTCTCCGATTTCATAATTACCTCTCCTTCAGCAATGGCAATACGGTGAGTATCCTGTTTTCCTCCTACATCAACCATACGAGCCCTCCCTTTATCATTTAGGTGGCTTAATATTCTTTTTTCATCCATATCTTATCCTCCTACTTGAGACATATTAAACTCAGCAAGATTTTTATAACCTATATGATGACGAAATGGTTTGATATGCACAGCCTTTTCTAAACACCATTGTATAATCTTTTCTCTTTCTTTTTGTTGCTGTAAAGGAATGGACCTTAATCTATCCCTTACTTCTATTTCTGAGGAACTAAATAAACAGGGTCTAATCTTACCCTCAGCTGTCAAACGAATTCGATTGCATCTGGAACAAAAATGCTGACTAACTGCAGTAATAAAACCAACCTTACCTTTGGCTCCAGGCAATTGGTAATACACTGCCGGTCCATAGCCTTTTTCCACAGAAACCAATTTTAAATCAGGAAATTTACTGGTCATTTTTGCCTTAACATTATTAGCAGAAACAAAGTGACCCTGATTTATTTTAATAAGCTCTTGATTGGTAGGCATCAGTTCAATAAATCGCACATACAATGGTTTGTGAAAAGTCAATTGGATAAAGTTTTCCACCTCATCTTCGTTAATACCCTTTAACAAAACTACATTAAGTTTCACCGGCTCTAATCCCACCTCCAGAGATACATCAATAGCCTGTAATGCCTTCTCTAGACCATCAAAGCCAGTAATAAACTTAAACTTCTCTCTCTGCAGTGAATCAAGACTTATATTAACCCGATTTAAACCAGCTTTTTTTAAATCTTCAGCTATATCACTTAAAAGATAACCATTGGTAGTCATAGAGATATCTTTCAATCCTGGTATACTCCTTAATTCCCTTATAAAATCAACAACTCCTTTCCTTACCAGAGGCTCGCCACCAGTTAGTCTTATTCTGGTTATGCCCATTTTAACAGCTATTTGAACAATTTCCAATATTTCTTCAAACCGCAGAATATCTTGATGCCTAATAAAACAAAAATCTTTAACTGAGGGAGAACAATATATACATCTAAAATTACACCTATCCGTTAAGGAAATCCTAAAATAGATTATTTTTCTACCATAAGAATCAATTAATTTTTCCATTTAATAATATTTTGCCACACTCGCTTAGATCGTATCCACCAAGCCGGGCAACTTGCTCCTTAAATTGATTAGATTTTATTATTTCTAACACTTTTTCTATTCTCTGATCAGAAAAATATTTTTCTGGGATAATCAAGTCGTAACGCTCCTTAATAAGTGGTATAAAATCCAGATCAAAGGCTTTTGCTGCTGAATAAATTCCTAAACCTACATCTGCTCTTTGGTTGGCCACTGCAGAAGCTACCATAAGATGAGTAAACTCCTCCTGATTATACCCTGTTATAGTATTAGGATTTATAGCATTTTGTTTAAGTAAATAATCCAATAGAACCCGAGTACCTGAACCTTTTTGTCGATTAATATAACGAACATTCTCTCTTGTTAAATCCCTTATTTCTAAAATCTTTTTTGGATTGCCTTTGTTTACAATAAAGCCTTGCTGTCTATAAGCCATATTGATTACCACTAAATGGTAACCTAATAAAATTCGCTTTAGATAAGGTAAATTATATTCACCACTTTCTACATCTAAAAGATGAGCAGTAGCCAGATGAGCAATATCCTGTTGCAATGCTAATAGCCCCCCCATACTCCCGGTGTGAAAGGAGGCTAAGCGATATTCAGGCCAGTTTATGTGCAACTCATTTTTTAAAATGTCCAGGATAAGATCATGACTTCCGATAATAACCAATGTGCTATCCGCTTTGACTTCATTATCCCATAATATTTCTGCTTCAGTCTCTTCTTTTGCCTGTAAACCTTCACTCAGGGATGGAATCCTAACCAAGGCATCAGCCTCTACTAATGAAGAAATAACTCCCGCTCCACGATTTAATGGATAGGCCAATATATTATTATCAATCTTGGCCAGTTTTACCCTGAGAAATTCTTCATTTCCTAATCTGGATACCACTCTTCTAGCCATTAACACTCTGGTCTTTTTTCTTTCTGGTGGTATCTGTCTTAAATTTTGGTAGACTAAGGGCAAAACAAATTCCCAGGCAGCAATTAAGTAAGAAACTGGATATCCTGGTAGTCCAATTACAGGAATACCTTGTATTACTCCAAACAATGTAGGTTTACCAGGCATCATAGCAACACCATGGAATAAAATTTCACCAATATCCCCCAGTACTTGTGCCGTAAAATCTTTACTACCAGCTGAGGTTCCTGCAATTACCGTAACTATATCATTTTCTTGTACTGCTAACTGTAGAGTATTTTTTAGATCCTCTTTCCTATCACGTATAATTGGATAGATTACAGCTTCTCCACCCCATTGTAACAGTGAATTGCAAAGCATACTGGAATTAAAATCCACTATTTTACCTGCTTTTATCTCTTTCAGATCAGGTTTAATTAATTCTTCTCCAGTAGGAACAATAGCCACTCGCGGTTTCTTCCAAACTTGTAGCTCTGAGATTCCTCCGGCCAATAAAGCACCTATGTCTACAGGTCTAATTTTATGATTTGCAGTTAATAATAACTGATTTGTGACAATATCTTCCCCAATATTACGAACATTGGTACCAGGAGTAACGGATTGAAAAATTTTCAGCTGGCTGAATTCCTCTTGTCCATTAGGCAAATTCTCTCCTCTTTCTACTGGAACTACATCTTCTATTTTTATTACCGCATCATATTTATCAGGTAAAGGATTTCCAGTATTTACATATACAAAATCTCTGTTATGAGTTAAGATAATAGGATTCTTCTCTGAGGCCTGTTCAGTGCTTTGGGAATGTACAGCTATGCCGTCCATAGCTACTGCAGTGAATGGCAAAGAGGATCTTCTAGCAAAAACCGCCTCTGAGGTAACTCGGTTTAGTGAACTATTTACAGAAACCAATTCCGTCTTGGAATTTATTAGAATTAAACCAGCTTTCAGGGCTTTATCAATTTTTTGTTTAGCATCCGTCAAGGATATTTTTCTTAAATAAATATTTCGTCTCATAATATATTAGACCATCCCCTTAATTGCCAGTTTTCCTTATTAATCAAATAAGGTTACTCTAACTTTTTCTCCCCGATATAAACCCTCTCGATTAAGGCCAATAGTTATATAGCCATCAGCTGCAGCTAAAGAAGAAATAAGACCAGATTTACCCAAAATTGGCTCGGCCCATAACTGGCCATTTTTATCTTTTAAAATTACACTTATATATTCTTCTCTACCGGCATCGGAAAAAACATTGTTTTCTAACAAGGCATCAACTGTTTTTCTTTGTCCCCAATGAAATATTTCACCTTTTAAGTCAAATATTATTTTTTTCACCACATTATCAAAAACCATCATAGCTGAAACCGGATGTCCGGGCAAACCAATAAATATTTTTTGCTCAATTAAAGCAATAATGGTTGGTTTTCCAGGTTTTACAGCTAAGCCATGAACCAGAACTCCAGGTGAACCAAGATTATTCAATACTGTTAAGGTATAGTCCCTCATACCTACTGAACTACCACCAGAAATTAAAACCAAATCAATTTCTTTATTGTCCAAACATTTCTGTAGTTCTTTTTGTAGAATACTTTCTTCATCTTTAATAATACCAATAAAAAAGGGTAGGCAACCGATTTGCTGAACTGCAGCTGCCAGAGAATAAGTATTAATGTCCCGCACTTGACCAGGTTCAGGATTAACACTTATCGGAACAATTTCATCACCGGTAGAAATAATTGCAATAACCGGTTTTTTAAACACTTTGATCCTTTCCCACCCTAAAGCTGCCAGTAGACCAACATCTGCTGCTTTTAAATAATGACCCCTTGTGAAAACCTTTTCATTCCTCTTAATATCTTCATCTTCTCGTAATACGTTTTCCCAGGGAGAAACTGGACGACTTATTTCAATTATGGTAGGATTGACATATTCGGTATATTCCAGCATAACCACGGAATCAGCCCCCTCAGGAAGCATCCCTCCAGTAGAAATTTTTACTGTTTGTCCCTTTTGCAATACATAAGAAGGTCTTTCGGACATCTTTATCTCGCCAATTAGATCAAGATAGGCCGGCAGGCTGTCACTTGCTCCATAAGTATCACTGGCTTTTACTGCAAATCCATCTACTGTGGATCTATCAAAGCCCGGTATATTCTCAGTAGCAATAATATCTTCTGCTAATATTCTCCCCACAGCATAAATAATATCTATTTGCTCAAATCGATTTTTAAAAAAAGTTTTATAACCAAAAGCCTGGCGAACAATATTTAGGCTATCCTGGATAGTGGTGACTTTAAATAGAGGTTGAACCATATCTCATCTATCATCAAGGGAAGTGTTCCCTGAAACTCCTTTTTAATTAGTATAGAGTATATAGTTAATTTAATCATTAGCGGTTGAACGCTATTGTTTACTTCTTAGAGTAAAATAGTTTACATTTTTTGTATTCAGTTCAAACATACTCCAGTATAAAATGGATAAGACTGCCTTAAGTCGTGCATTTCATAATGACTATTTCGTTTTGGGTCATTTATTTTAGTATAACAGTATATCAGTATAACGTATACCGAACGAATAGTCGTTAGCATTGTGTAGTGCGTGAATTACATCAACAATAATGCCCAAAAAGTTCAACCAAAAACCATCAACTGTAAACCATACTGCTCTAAATTATTCCTACCTAAAACTATATTGTACTATAAACATTAAAGTCATTGCGAACACTGCTTAAGCAATGTGTGGCAATCTCATACTGATATTCCCACATAAGCTTATGAAGTATACCAATATAAAATTATATCAATATAATGTAGCACTTGCTGTGTTGTGTATTATAATTTTGTTTATTGCTATATTAAAAAATCCTGCCGGAAAACACCGTACAGGATTCTTTCTTCTTTCCAATACGGGGGGCTCAATAATTTCTCATTGAACCTAGCGGTTAACTTCCATAGATCAAGCCTTTAGGATAGTTAACTCGAAGATAACTTTTTTGTTTTCAAATTATCTTATTGTTTATTTATTATACCTATATCCGCTTATTTTTGCAAAAAATATATTTTGAATATAGTCCTCCTAACCCTTATACTAAGATAAAACATTAACTTATTAACATAAATTAACCTTCACTGAAATTACTTTTGTGTTAATCTCTTTTTTCCTCTATAATTATCAAGTTAGTGAATGATTTTCAGAATTAATACCTCTATAAGGAGGATGTCTTGTTAAGCAGAACAAAAGGCTATTTTATGATTGCTGCTGCTGGAGCCCTCTGGGGAACAGTTGGCTTTTTTGTGAAAAAATTACTAGCAGCTCAACTTCCTCTTTCCACCATTATCTTCTGGAGAATGTTTTTCGCTTTTTTAATCCTCTTTATTATTCTTTTTTTTACTGACCGAACCAAATTAATGATAAAAAGCTCTATATTAAAATATGTCATGGCTATTGGTTTAATTAGCCAGTGTCTTTTTAATATCAGTTATTTCAGCACTATCCAGCTTACTTCTATTGCTACAGCAGTAATTTTACTTTATACTGCACCTATCTTTATTGCCCTGATGGCTAGATTTTTTTTCCGGGAATTATTTACTATCAATAAATTACTAGCATTAATATTATGTGTAATTGGTTGTTTTCTTACCATTACTGGGGGTCACTGGCAAAACTTGCCACTCAACTCAAAAGGTATCCTTTTTGGTTTAGCTTCTGGAATAACATTTGGTTCTTTAACCATTATCAGTAAACCTATCGCTAATAAATGTCATTCCTATACTATTGTTTTGTATTCTATCGGATTTGGTCTTCTTTTTTATTCACCTTTTGCCCAACCTATGATTCTCTTCCAATCCCATATTACTCCTCTGACCTGGTTTTATATCTTTTCTCTCAGTATTATCTCCACCATCTTTGCCTACCTTTTTTACCTGGGTGGTCTTTCCTATGGGGTAGAAGCTTCCAAAGCTGGTATTATCAGTACTGTGGAAGTAGTAATATCAGTTATGGTATCCTATTTATTTTTCCAGGAACAGCTCTATGGTTGGAAATTAGTTGGAATTATTATGGTTATAGGATCAGTTATTGTTGTCCAACTAGATAATGTAGTGAGAAAAAATAGAGGAAACCAAATTTCCGTTGAAGAAACATAAGAAAACATATATTACCATACTTAAAGCTCTGAATTTTGAATACTATTTGTTGATTTTAACTTCATTTTTTATTAACTAAAAAGACTCCGTTTATAACTACTAAAAAACCAATGACAAAAGATATGGTGATCTGCTCACCTAAAATTAAAATAGCCAGTACTGTCGCCCATACTGGAACAAAATTGATAAATATTCCGGTTCTTGAGGCTCCAATCCTCTCCAAACCTTCATAATACCAGATATATGATAAAACTGTTCCCAATATTGATAGAGCAAAAATACTAATCCATACCTTTATACCGTAGTTAAAAAGATCCTTTAATTGCCCTTCCTGCCAGGCTGGAAGAAAAAGAAAACATGTTCCAATAAGACAGGCTAAAGTAATAGCAGTTAAAGGTTTGATTCTCTGAATAACTGATTTACTTATTATTGTAAATGAAGACCAGCATATTACACATCCCAGTATATAGAGTTCTCCTATGCCTATCTTCCCAAAAGATAATAAATTAAAATCTCCTTTACTAATAACAATAATAGCACCAATAAAAGATAGTATAATTCCGAAAATCTTTTGGGAGCTTATTTTTTCACGAAAAAAAAGAAAGGAAAGGATAGTAATTAAAGAGGGGTTTAAAGAAACAATTATAGATGCTCGAGAGGCTGGAATAAATTTCATACCAGAAAAGAAAAGATAATTATAACCAACAATACCAGAAATAGCTAATAAAAATATCTGAGTGGCAGTTGTCAATTGGAAACCAGGTAGTTTTGTAGAGCTGCTTAATAAAAATAAAACTAGAAAAATACTTGCCACTAAAAATCTTAAAAAAGAAGCAGTAAATGGAGGGAGTGCTTGTGCTAATACTCGGGCAGCAATAAAGGTACCTCCAAAGAACATGGCTACCAGAGAAAGTTTGAGGTATAACAAAAATTTGTTTACTATTTTGAGCATAAGTTTATATTTTAAGAAAAAATACCAGTAAATACTTTCTATATTATTTTACCTTATATATTTCTGTTCATATATTTATAAAAGGGCAGTACTGAAATATCTTTCTGCTCTATCAGGTAATACTGTTACCACTCTATTTCTGCCATTATCTAAATGTAAAGCAGCACATACATTAGCTCCGGAAGAAGTTCCTACTAACAATCCTTCCTGAAGTGATAGCAGGCGAGTAGTTTTAATGGCTTCCTCATCAGAAACCGTTATCACAAAATCTACCAGATTCACATCTAAAACACCAGGAATAAAACCATCTCCAATACCCTGTATCTGATGAAGTCCTGGCTCTTTACCCAGAAGAGCAGCACTATTTTTTGGTTCTACTGCTACAATCTTTATTGCCGGATTCTTCTCTTTTAAAAACTGCCCCATTCCCTGAAGAGTTCCGCCACTTCCCACACCAGCAACAAATATATCAATCTCACCCTCGGTATCTGTCCAGATCTCAGGTCCTAAAATTTTATAATGAGTCTCTGGATTTTTAGGATTTACAAATTGATCCGCTACAAAATATCTATCCGGTTCCTGTTTAATTATCTCTCTCATCCTGTTAATAGAACCGGTTAAACTTTCTTCAGCAGGGGTAGTAATTATTTCCCCGCCAAAGGCATGTATGATTTTTTTTCTTTCTTCACTCATATTTTCCGGCATCACACAGACAACCTGATAACCTTTCTGAACTCCAATAAGGGTTAAGCCTATCCCTGTATTACCAGAGGTAGCTTCAATAATAGTCATTCCTGGTTTTAATTTCCCCTCTTTTTCAGCTTCTTCAATTATATATTTAGCAACACGATCTTTTATGCTTCCTCCAGGGTTAAGAAACTCAGCCTTAGCAAATACATTACCTGAAGAAATCTTCTCCAAACAGATAAGCGGAGTATCCCCAATCGCTTTAATGATATTATTAACTAACATATTATGCTTACCTTTCTATTTTGAATTATATTCTAATTTTGCTTAGAAAAAGATAAATACTATAGTTTATCAAAAATATAATAATGAATAATACCAAAATTAGTATCTTTCTGCAAGAAAAACACTTGTCTGGTAAATTGTTTCAAGAGTACTTTAAAAAAATAAAATATTTAAACTTATTTTAGTCCAGAAAATTAGTTCAGGGAAGAGAAACTTAGATAATGGGGGAATATAGTAATTATTATATTAAAATAAATTAAAAAGATAGGGTCTAATTACTTATTAATAAAGCAAGAAACTAAATTAATATTTAACAGGAATAAAATTTATTACTTATGGTAATCTTAAAACAGATTGGGGATTTATACTCTTATCTTCCCAGTAAATCTGGTTACGTTCTTTCATTATCTCCAGAGTTCGATAGATATCTGCTAAAGAATACTGACTGGGCATAGCATATACCAGGTCCTGAGCAGTAACTTGCTCTTTCCCCTGTAACAAATCTTTTAAATAGGTAACAATTAATGCACTTATATTCTGGTATTTCCCTTCTTCTCCTGCTGGGAAAGATTGGGAGAAAATTTTGTCTTTATTTGAGTATATTTCTACTTTTTTCTCAGGATTTTCTTCTCTCTGATTTAATTTCTGATCAATTTCATTTTGTTTATTCATTACCTGTTGCATTTGTCTCTTTATTTCTTCCCATTCCATCTTTTTACCAGAAGATACTCCCTCTTCATTGCTATTACTTTCCTTACTTTCTTTCAACTTAAAGTAAGTGGTTTCATAAATATATTGTGATAAGTATTCTAAGTTATCAGCATTATGCTTCATCTTACTGATCATCAGTTCAATCTTTTTTAGAATTTGTAAAGACCATAAATAAAAAATAACTCCTAAAAACAATGCTAATATTATCATAAAAATAGCCAATAATGGCGTACTTAGAATTAATTCTGAGATATTACTCATTTTTTACTCCCTTAATAAGAATAAAAATAAAAAACTCACCCTTGTAAAGGGTAGCCTCAACCATATTGGAAAAAATTCATTTACCATTTTCATCAGCAAAAAGTTTTTTAATTGTAAATATAATAGTTATATTTCTTCACTTTCCAGGACAATTTGTTTTAATAGTTTTTTCTCTTGTCCTTTTTGGTTATTCTTTTCATTTTCCTCTTTTTTTATCTTATACCTCTGGTCAGACTCAGGAATATTCTTCTCTTTTCCCTGATTTTTAATCACCTGTTCATAAGAAAGAGATTTCTCCGGGAAAACCAGTTCTTCGTTAAATAAAATCTTAGGCAATCTCTCTAAACGGGTAGTAGTTACATCCAATCCCTTGGACATTTCTGTTACTGTTAGTGAAAATTGGGTATAAAGTCGATAGAATATTATCGCCAGCCAGATAACAAAAAAACAGATAAAAATAGAGAGAAAAGAAAGCAGAAAAACCATGATATCTATATAATTCATATAGTTACCTCATACCTCACTTAATAATCACCAAATTCCCATATATTTGCAGACTTCAGATAGAAAAACTCCAACATCCTGGTGTACTACAACGGTAGCTTTATGATCTAAATGGGTTTTCATATAATTCACAATAACTAATTGACCATTTTGTGCTAAACTATATTCAGGTAATAAATTAGCCGGTGAAACCTGTAGTGATGAACCCACTACCAGAAATAAGTCCGCTTTACTAGCTTCGGAAATAGCCTCTTCAATATTAGATAATATTTCTCCAAATAATACGACATCGGGTTTAAAAATCCCGCCACACTGGCAATAAGGAATCTGTTTCTCATTACTCTTTATTTTTTCTAACAATAACTGTGCAGAAATTTTGTCTCCACATTTAGTGCAAATAGCTTGGGATAAATTTCCATGAATTTCTAAAACATTCTGTGAACCAGCTTTCCTATGTAAATTGTCAATATTCTGGGTTATTAATACCTGCAAATAACCTGATTGTTCCAAGCGAACAAGGGCATAATGGGCTTGATTGGGAGCAACATGATCTAATTCTTCTATCCGCGGACGATAAAAATAATAAAATCGGGAAGGATTCTCCTGAAAAGCCTGTATACTGGTTACATCTATGGGATTTACCTTAGACCATAAACCTTTGCCCGGGGTTCGAAAATCAGGAATACCAGAAGCAGTACTAACGCCAGCTCCAGTTAAACAAACGGTATAATGGGCATTCTGTAACAAGTTACTTACTTGAGTTATTGTCTTCTGATCCACTGTAGTCATTGTTATTATTATATTTGGGATTATTTAACTTCCCTAAACTCCTCCCTACCAAAAGATGAAAAAATAATCTTTTAATATATATTATTCCCTGAAATGACTTTTTTAGACATTAAATCTAAAATTAATAATATCTCCATCTTCAACAAGATAACTTTTCCCCTCAATCTTGAACAAACCTTTTTCTTTGACTTTAGCTATTGATCCCCAATTCTTCAGATCAGTTAAACTGATCACCTCTGCTCTGATAAAACCTCGCTCCATATCACTATGAACTTTACCAGCTGCCTTTACAGCTGTTGTCCCTCTCTTTATAGTCCAGGCTTTTACTTCATCTTTGCCTATGGTAAAGAATGAAATTAAACCGAGATGCTGGTACAAAATGTGTGTTAATCTTTTTATTCCACTTTCTGGCAAACCAAGATCCTCTAAGAAGAGCTGTTTTTCTTCGTCTGGTAATTCATTTATTTCCATTTCAATTTTACCGCAAATAGAAATGCTGGCCATCTGACGTTCTTGAATAAACTGATTAAACTGTTCCTTTTCAGGAAAGTTATTTTTTCTCAGTTGTTCTTCATCAAGATTAACTACGACAATGATGGGCTTCAAACTAAAAAAGGAAAATCCGCTTAATAATTTTATTTCCTCATCACTAAAAGGTAGATTCGCTAGTAAATTGTTTTCATTCAAATAGTGGGCACATCTTTCCAAAATTCGCTTTTCATTTTCTTCCTGGTTGGTTAACTTACGCTTAGTCTGGTCCAAGCGTTTAATACGGTTTTCTATTAATTCTAAATCTCGCAAAATAATTTCATAGATTATACTCTCCAGTTGACGAACAGGATTGGTTTCCCCAGGAATTAATTTATCTTCAAAAACTCGAACTACTATTAATAGAGCATCAGCATTCTGTATTTGAGCAAAAGCATCCTGTTTTAATTTGTCTGACACCTCCGCTGAAATTCCACCAATATCAACAATCTCCATAGTTGCATATATAATTTTTTTATTTTGATTGATAGCACTTAAATAATCAAGCCTGTCGTCAACAACTTTGATTACTCCAATATTTTTGGTCTTTGGTGATAGAAATGAATCGGTTTGCTTATGTTGACTGGTGAGTAGATTAAAAAGAGTGGTTTTACCACTTAAAGGCATTCCTAAAATACCTATATTCATTATTCACCTCACCATATTTTTAATTTATCCCTGGTAGCAATCGGGTTTAGATTAATTCTTTCCCACAGGTAGCCATAGCTAAATTACCATATTTCACACCTTTAACTGCTTTTAGCTTATCAGTGAGTTGCTGTAAAGATCGTGCTTTGCCCTGTACAATAATTACTTCTAGGCAATTATCGTGATCTAGATGGATATGTTGGGTAGAAATAATAAGATGGTGATAAGCATGCTGATAGCTAATTAATTTCTGTACTAATCCTCTTTTATGATGACTGTAGACCAGAGTAATAGTGCCAGCAACCTGTGCGTTCTTAGCCCATTCTTCCTCTACCAGTTCTTCTCTAATTAAATCTCTGATTGCCTCTGATCGGTTTTTATACTTCTGCTCTTTAAGATGAAGGTCAAACTTTTGTAATAGTTCATCTTCTAAAGAAATACTAAAACGCACTAATCGAGACATATTATCACTAATCCTTCTTTATCTTGATAAATAATTTGTGATTTGTGTCTAAATGATTTAATAATAAGTACTTTGATCCTTTTACCATATCATCATATTGTAATAATATTTTTTTATTCAATAATAACACACTAGATGATTACCGGCAAGCTTATCTCTGTTGGAAACCCTCTTAAAACGCACTTAGCAGTTACAATTATAATAAAGTATAATATAAAAAATAATGAAAAATTCCATAGAGATTTATAACATATATACTACTCCATAAGTTTATGAATCGAGTAGGAGGTAGATGATTAATTCATCTACCGTCCTCTCACACCACCGTAC
>CAZGKY010000026.1:0-19292 GCA_964525625.1 uncultured Atribacterota bacterium
TAATTTATGTGAATATCCTGTTCAGCCAATTCTTCCGCTTTAAGTAGTATTCTTTTCTTCAAAACCTCAATTGAGTCATTTGAATGAACTACTAAATTCCATATTATTTCTAAAGACCAAAATAAATTAATAGCAGTAGGTCGAGAATGAGATAGAGCAGCCTTAGCTTTTTTCAACTCATTAAGAAAGGTAGGTTTTCTTTTTGCTTTTATATTCATTGCTGCCAGTGCCATTCCATAAGCAGCAGCAATACCAATAGCAGGAGCACCCCTAATAGCCATATTTTTAATAGCTTTTATCACTTCATGATAGGTGTTACAGGTAATAATTTCATATTTATGTGGTAATTTTCTTTGATCAATCATCAATACTCGGTTATTCTTCCACTCAATAGTTTTTGCTATCATATTATTTTATAACCCTTATGGTAAAAAACATCTTTTATTATAATATCTATATTTTAACTTAAAATACTAATTAATCCCAAATTGGCCAGAGTAACAATAATTCCGGCACTAGCCACCCCACCCATCATCATGGGAAAGGCATACCAGAAACGTATCCCAAACAAAAAAGCTGCTACTGAGCCGGTCCATACTCCAGTTCCAGGAAGAGGAATGGCCACAAAAAAAAATAAAAATAATGCTCCATATTTTTCATACTTATTTTCATATTTACCAGTTCTTCTAAATAACCAAGAAAAAAATCGATCAAAGAAACACCATCTTCTTAAAAAATCAGAAAATGGTTTTAAATATTTTAGCAAAAATAGTGCTGGCACCATATTGCCCAATACAGCAAAGAAATAATTTGGCCATACTGGCAAATGATAAAAATTTAAGCCTATAGGTATAGCTCCTCTTAACTCTGTCACTGGCAATGTTGATAAAAATGCAATTTTCATTAAATCATTTAACAATATTTTTGATTACCTTTTTTACAATTTTAGTCATTACTGGTTCTGAACGAGCTGCTGCCTCTAAAATTTCTTGAAATTGGACCTTCTCTACCACTCCATCAATGGCCAAATCAGTTATACAAGAAATTCCTAAAACTCTCATTCCCATGTGATTAGCAACAATTACTTCAGGTATGGTTGACATTCCAACTGCATCAGCTCCCATTTTAATTAGCATTCGATATTCTGCAGGCGTCTCAAGCATGGGACCTGTTAATCCCGCGTACACTCCCTTGTGAATTTTTATTCCTTCTGCAAGAGCAATTTTTTCGGCCAAAGCAATTAATTCTTGGTCATAGGCCTGAGACATATCAGGAAAGCGAGGTCCCAATTTTTCCTCATTTGGCCCAATTAATGGATTATCGCCCATCAAATTAATATGATCATAAATAAGCATTAGGTCTCCCCTTTGAAAAGAACGATTCATTCCTCCAGCGGCATTAGATATAATAATAATATTTGCACCTAATTCTTTCATTACTCGCACCGGAAAGGTTATCTCTTGCATACTATAACCTTCATAATAATGAAATCTTCCTTGCATGGCGACTACCATTTTATTTTCTAATGTACCAAAAACTAAATTACCCTGATGTCCATAAACTGTAGAAATAGGAAAATTTTTAATCTTGTCATAAGGTATGATTATCCCATTTTCAATTTCTTCAGCAAGCCTCCCCAAACCAGTACCCAGTATAATAGAAATTTCAGGTTCAATGTTAGTATATTCTCTAATTGATTGAATGCTTTCCATAATTTTTTTTAAAATATCTTCCATTACCACCCTCCTCTATGATTCATTCATCGCTTATTTCACAACATTTATAGTGTTATATTCTAGGAAAAGCTTTAAAATATTCTTCTTTAATCCATTTTCTACTTACATGGGTATAAATTTGCGTGGTAGAGATATCAGAATGACCTAACATTTCTTGCACAGTTCTTAAATCTGCTCCATTTTCAATGAGATGAGTAGCTAAAGTATGTCTTAAGGTATGTGGTGTCACTCTTTTGGTAATTCCAGATTTTTGAGCATAATGCTTTATTAAAAAAAATATTGCCTGACGAGTGATGGGTTGACCATGATTATTTAAGAACAAGTGATTTGGGTCACCCTTTTTTAATAATTTCGGTCTCACTGATTGAAGATAATTATTCAAAATCTTACCTGCTCTATCTGTAAAGGGTATCCATCTTTCTTTATTTCCCTTACCGGTACATTTTAATAATTGGTGATCCATATTAATATCATTTCTTTCTAAGCTTATTAATTCTGAAACCCTCATTCCTGTAGCATATAAAAGTTCAATAATAGCCTGATCTCGCTTACCTAAAATCCCTAAATAATTCTTTTCGTCCAAAAGTTTATCTAATTCTTTTAAACTAAGCGCTTCAGGTAATCTCTTTTCTATTCTTGGAAACTCTATAAACCTGGTGAAGTCCTTTTTGAGATAACCCTCCGTAAATAAAAAGCGGTAAAACATTTTCAAGGCTACTAAATTGCGAAAGATAGAGTTGACAGATAAATGAATTTTATTTATAAAATGGTAATATTCAGTTATTATCTCTTTGTCTACCTCTAAAAATGATAGTCCTTTTTTATGGACCACAAATTCATAATATTTCATTAAATCATAACGATAAGATATAATAGTATTAGCAGATAATCCTCTTTCTAAAGAAAGATATTCTAAAAAAATCTCTATCAAATCCTTCTGCTCTTTACTGTTATTATTCACAGTTTTATCATTCATAATTGTTCTTTATAATGAATAATTAACTTCTGTATCGGGATGAATAATCTGAATCCATACATTTCCTGGTTGTATGGCCAGTCTATTTCCTTCTTTATTATAAAAATAGGTTTTTGATCTCAACGTTTCTTTGGTCCAGGTTATCTCTTCTGATTGGCCATTATAAATAATCAAGCCAGAACCCTTCCCGATAAAATCGATGGCTAATCTACCTTCGCTATCTATTACCTTTTTTTCATTATACTGAATAATAATGTTTTTGACCTGTAACTGCCTACCTGTTTCCGCATCAATATGAGGTTCTCCATTTATATAGCGAATATATATTTGTTTATCAGGTAGATATTGATAACTTACTGTATAATTAATGTTATATTTGATAACTATCTTATGGACTTCTTTCCCTGAAAGTACTTCCTTCGCATCAGTTTCAAATTGATAATCACCTTTATTAACCATTTCAATATAACCTAATTTCTTTGCTTCTTCTCTTAAACGTTCGGTAGAGGAATAAAGGTTATGAGGTGGTCTTCGGTCTGTGCTTCTCCAAAAAGGCTGAAAATGTTTCAGTTCGTTGATATCATCTATCCTTTCTTCTTTGATAAATATTGCTGCTTCTGGGCTTTCTCCAGCATGCACGTAAATAGCATTATGTTCCAGTGCTTTGATAATAAAATAAGGTCTGGCACTACGTACCGGTCCCACTCTTTCTGCCTCTTGGGTAGCAAAAACAGCTAAAAATCGAGTGATTCCACCTTCAGCCAAAACCTCATATACTATATTGGCTTTTTCCAGCCCACTTTGTGGTCGAGAATTGCTGGCATTATCAATCATAACCGCTAACGGTCTTTTACCAAAAGGGGATTCTTTCTCCACTGTCCTTGGTAAAGTACTCAATTCACCAGGGGTAACCACTGTTCCATAGGTGGATTCAATCCGTTCTCTTCCTTCCAGTCCCAACCTCGCTTGTATTTCAAATTCTCCCTTTTCTAACACTTCACCCGCAATTTCCCTTCTACTGGCAATGCTAGGACTTAATTCTCTAACTGCTATTTGTACATCAGGTCTTAAAGATATCTCTTCTTTAGTTGGTGCAATTTCTTCCTTGGCAGGAATATCAATTTCTGGCATTTTAACTTCCACTCTGGGACTGCTTTCTTGTGGTATTTCTGTTCTTTCTACTTGTGGCTGAGTTTCAATTTCCTGAATTTTTGCTGGTTCCGGTAACATCGGTTCAACTCTTGGTCTGACACTTACCTCTGCTATTGGCTCTTCTCTGGTAATTTCAGGTCTGACCGTAGTTGGTTTTTGAATAGAAGGCAACTCCACCAGCGTAACCATTATTATATCTTCAATTTCAGGAATATTTAATAGATCAAAAGAAAGGAAATTATTAAAAAATAAAATAAAGGCAATATTAAGAATTAATGAAATTAAAAATGATCGGCCTAAAAAACTTTTAGAACGAATTTTCCTTCTTTGTATCCTGTATCCTACCATTATCTTTATTAATCATCCTTGATTTAAATTTTTTCTATTCTTGTCTTATAATTATTACTCTCTTGGCTTAGTAGCAATAGCAATTCTTTCTACCCCACCTTTTTTAATAAGATCCATCACTCTCACTACCTTACCATGGGTAACATTTTGATCAGCTTCTAAAACAACTAAGGGATTGGGACTACCTTTAATCTCTTCTCTAACCATATTAGATAAATTATTCGGATCGACTAGACGATTATTTAGATAAAGTACATTATTCTCAGTAATAGTCACTACTACATTTCTCTTTTCATTAACAGCAGCAAAATCACCAGTAGGTAAGTCTACTTTAACCCCAGTTTCCACATTAATAAATGTTGTAGTAAGCATAAAAAAAATGAGTAATAAAAATACCACATCAATTAATGGAGTTAAATCAAATTTAAGAGATTTACTGTTGGGATGATAAAACTTCATCTATTTTCATAACCTCCTCATAAACTTCTCTCTTGTTAGATAGGAGTTCCAAAATTTCTACACTCATGGCCTCCATTTCTTTTATCTGTCTTTCTACCCTATTTACAAGATAATTATAAGCAACGATAGTAGGAATAGCTACCGAAAGGCCAAACGCTGTTGTTAATAAAGCTTCAGAAATTGCACCAGCTAGTGCTTCGGGATTACCAACACCCATGGCTGAAATTACCTGAAATCCCTTGATCATACCAAAAACTGTACCCAACAAACCCAATAGGGGAGCAATGTTACCCACTGTTGCTAAAATGGGTAGATTTTTCTCTAAAAGCGATAACTCTTGATTAGCAGTATCTTCAATTGCTTCTTTTATTTCTTCTCGAGAACTACCATATTTTAATAGAGCAGCTAAAATTATTTGGGAAATAGGAGAATAGTTTTTACGACAGGCAGTAATGGCAAAATTAATATTTCCCTTTCTAATCAAATCACTAATACGATTACTAAATTTTCTGGTAGATGTTTTAATGCTTTTTAGATAAAACATTCTTTCAAAAAAAATAGCCATAGCCAGCAAGGAACAGAAAAATATGGGGTACATTAAGAAACCGCCTTTAAAAAATAATTCAAACATTAATTAGTTGCCTCCTCTTAAGTTTAAAATAATATTTTCTTGTTTAATATTAATAAATAATCTCATGATAATTTGCAACCACTTTCATTATAAAGTGTTCATATTGTTTATTTGGAACTTGCCTTTTCTAATTGCCTTCTGGCTATATCTATATAAGATGTATGGGAACATTTTTGTATAATCTGTTTATAAGTTTCATTAGCCTGGAGCTGGTATCCTAATCCTTCCTGGCAAATTGCTGTCAAGTATAAAATATCACAAAAAAATGTACCAGAAGGAAAATTATCCAGGTACCGATTTCCTACCAGTAATGCTTTCTCATATTCTTCTTTTTTATAATAACTTAGACAGAGACCATATAAAGAACCCGGTAAATATTGACTATTAGGAAATTGATTGATTAAATTTTCGAAATAAATAATACTATCAATCCAGTTTTCTTCCTCTAAGAATATTTGAGCTAAAATATAATAAGTTTCTTCTCTAAATTCACTCCCGGGAAAAGCTGTTATAAAATCTAACAACTGTAGCTTTGATTCATAATTGTTTTTCACTAAGAAGTTAATCTTTCCTATTAGAAAATGTCCCTCTGCTAAAAACTGACTATCAGAATAATTATTAATAAGTTTATTAAAGGAGTCAATAGCCATGTGATAATCTTTAAGATTCAAATAGCACCAACCTATGCTATATTGTACATGCACTGCCAGGGAGTGTGAACTGTAATATCTTAAAAATTCTTGATATTGTTTAATTGCCTCTGAGTATTCCCCTTTTTTATAGCTGGTTTCTCCAGACATATATAAAGCTCTAATGGCAATTTCATCACCAACCGAATAGTCCACACTTTGGAAATATTCTTCTGCTTTCCCGTAATCAGCTAAACGATAGTAGCTAAGTCCCAACCAATAATTAATTTCTTGCTTCATCTTTTCTGAGATGATAATATCTTCCTCAATTTTTTTGAAAATATTGATAGCTTCTTGAAATTCTCCCTTTTCATATTTAGATTTTGCTAAGATAAAATATCCATCTCGAACTAAAGAATCATCAGGAAACCGGTCAGCATATTCTTGATACAGCAAAAGCAAACTTTGTTCATCATTTATTTTTCTGGTAGCATCTATTTTAAGTTCTAAAGCTTCTTTACTATCTAAATTCTCTACAATAGTTAATACCTCCTGATACTTGCCTAAAAGTAAATAACTTTGAGCAAGTTCTAAGGAAACTATTGGAAACATTTCACTTTCCGGAAATTGATTAATAAATCTCTCAAAGTAAGTTGTTGCTTCTTGGTCCTTGCCTGTTCTGGAATAAGCTAAACCTAAATCAAACAAGACCTTTTCTAATAAACTATCCTCTTTGATTTGAGCTATTAAATTTTTATTAAGTTCAATTACCCTATCATATTCTTTCTGTTCTAACAGCACTCTGGCTAAAAGGTAAGCTATTTCCTCTTTCATCGGACCTTCAATTTTTGCTAACTCTTCTAAAATATTTCTGGCTTCTTGATATTTACCTTCCCTAAAGAGGGTAAAACTATAATAATACTTGGTGGTTTCCATTAAGTCAAAATCTGGCTTATTCTTTATAATATTTGAAAAAGCAATCTTTGCTTTCTCATCAAATCCTTGCCAGAAATAAGATTGTCCTAAAATATATTCGATCTCATATCGATCAAACTTCAGGGATTCATCTAATAACAGAGATTCGTAAAGATCGATAGTTTTATTATATTTTCTTTGCTTAAAGTAAACTTTACCCAACTTATAAACTCCTTCTTGATAAAGAGCACTTCTGGGAAAATCAGTTATTAATAATTCTAAGGCTTCTTCTGCTTGGCTATAGTCTTCTAACAAAAAACTACACCAGCCATTGCCCAATAAAGAGTCTTCATAAAAAGTAGTATCCTTATAATTACTTACTATATATTTATAATGTTGATTGGCATCTTCAAAATTACCTAATTGGTATAAAGTTTCAGCTATAAGGAATCTAGCTTCTAAAAAATCAGGATTAACTTCAATAATCTCCTTTAATCTTTCCAGTGCTGAGCGATAATCACCTAAAGAATAAAAATTATATGCTAACTGATAATAATCCCTTTCCCAATTTATATCAAAAAGTTTATCCCCACCGATTTTTTCTCTCTCTGCTAAGTATTCGTCCATTTTACCTAAATGGTAATAAGTTCGCATTAAATAAATTCTATTCTTCTCATAATCAGGATTTTTCCCCATAGATTCTTGAAACTTTAGCAATGCCTCTTCATATTCACCAGAAATATAGTGTTGATAACCTTGATTAAAAATCCAAACAGCTTCTCTACCAAATTCCCTTTCTTCTATGGCTTTATTTAGATATATTCGGGCAATATTATCAAAAGGATCTAATCTAATAGCTTCTTCTAAATATTTAATGGAGTTTCCTAAGTCTCCTAAATGATAATAGCTCAAACCTAAAAAATAGTGGGCTTCTTTAAAATCTTTGTTGAGGTTGATAGACTGTGTTAGTAAACGAATGGCATCAAACCACTTCTTATTACTATAAGCATTATACCCAGTTACGTATAATTCATAAGCTTCCTTGCCATATATTTCTGCCTGTTGATACTTTCTA
Organism: uncultured Atribacterota bacterium; assembly: GCA_964525625.1. Lineage (GTDB taxonomy): Bacteria > Atribacterota > Phoenicimicrobiia > Phoenicimicrobiales > Stramentimicrobiaceae > Stramentimicrobium. Next base: position 7,922 of record CAZGKY010000026.1, read on the forward strand.
AAAAACCACTCAATTTCAGGATTATTTGGTTCCATCTTTTTTATCTCCTCAGCCTGTTCTAAAGCTTTAGAGATTTGACCAGTGTCATAATATACTTGCATTAAAAATATTCGGGCTTTAATATTGTTTGGTTGATAAAAAATGGAATCCTCTAAATAATCAAGAGTAGCATTAATATCTCCTTGAGCATACTTAGAATATGCTAGGCGATATAAAGCATCTGATAATCTTTGATAACTCACCTTAATATTTGTGCTATTCTGAGCCGTCTCTATAAACTTCTCCAGAGCCGTTATTTCTCGAAAAGTCCATTTGGTCTTTTCGTAAATTTGTGATAATAAATAATAAGCATCAGCAAAATGGGGATCTTCATAAACGGCTTTTTCTCCATAATCAATTGCTTTGGACCAGAGCGGCTTACTAGGAAAGTCTATACCTTGATATTCTTCTATAGCTTGTTCTTTTAGTACTTTAGATTTATAGTAATTTACTATAGCAGCCAAAGATGAGGAAATATTTTTTTTTAAGTTAAAAGCTAACTCTTCATCAATAGATACATTGGCTTCTTGCAAAATTATTCGAGCAATGTTTTCTTTTAAAGAGAATAAATCTTCTGGAGAGACCTTAAGTTCTCGGAACTCAAATAACTCATTATATTGAGCATGATATCCAATTAGATTAAAGCTCAGTAATTTTGGCTGTTCCCATATAAAATATCCTGTAAAAATTAAGTCTACCTGCAACAAATTATTTAAAGAACGAAATAAATTTATATCTTTTCTTTCTGCAAGTCCTTGATACAGATTAAGATTGGTTAATTTTTCTATTTCCTCTAAGGGTATATAATTAATTCTATCTGATTGAGAAAAGGTTTGACTTAACATATCTGCAAAACCCTTTTCTAACCATTGCCAATCATTATTCCCAGTGAGATTACTAAAATAATACACTGCAAATTTCGGTAGCTCAGTAGCAGCAAAGGTATTATTATCAACAAAAAAAAGTGTTACCAAAAACAGCAAGATTAAATAAAATATATTATAAGTAGAATATTTTCTTATCTTAATCATTTAATTAACCCAGATTTTTCTCTTGTTTATTTTACATAATATCATAACTTTACTGAGAATAAAAGTAAAATTCTCTAGTACCAATTTTTACTTTATCACCCTCTTGAGCGCCATTCTTCTTGAGTGCCTTCTCAATTCCTAAACTCTTTAATTTTTCCTGAAAATATTTTAAAGCTTGAGGGTTATCAAAGTCATACTGGTTAACTAATTTATTTATAATTTCACTTTCTATAATAAATAAACCCTTCTCTTTTTTTATAATAAATCTTGGTTTATATTCATAATGTATAACTTTATTTCGGGAAAAGATAGGGGACGGTACTTCCTCTTTATCCACTGAACTAATTATTTTAAAGACATGATAAATCAGTTCTGAAACACCTTCTCCAGTAATAGCAGAAATAAATAAGACTTCTTTGCCCTCTTTAGAAAAGGCTTCACTTATTTTGGTAACATCCTTCTTAACTTCGGGTAAGTCACATTTATTGATTACAATTATTTCCTTTTTATTCTGCAAGGATAGGGAAAAATGATTCAATTCATTTTTAATGGTATTATAATCTTTCATAATATTTTCAAGAGATAATCTTGATCCATCTATAATATGAATAATAATCTTGGTTCTTTCAATATGCTTTAAAAAACGGATTCCCAGACCAGCCCCCTGATAGGCTCCTTCTATTAATCCTGGAATATCTGCCAGAATATAATGATTTTCTTCATCTATATATACCATTCCCAAGTTAGGCTCAAGTGTGGTAAAAGGATAATCAGCAATTTTTGGTTTAGCTGCAGACACCTTTGATAAAAGTGTCGACTTTCCAACATTAGGGAGTCCAATTAAAGCAGCATCAGCAATTAATTTTAAATTTAGCTTAACAGTTCTTTCCTCACCAGGCTCACCTTTTTGCGCAAATCTTGGTGATTGTAAGACTGAACTTCTAAAACGATAATTACCCTTCCCACCTGATCCACCATAAGCAATACAAACTTCTTCTCCTGATTGAGATAAATCCGCAAGAATATTATTGTTTTTTACATCCTCTACCACAGTACCAACCGGGACTTTTAAAATTAAATCACTACCATTCTTGCCATTTCTTTTCTGGCTCATTCCCCTTTCTCCATTTTTCGCTTTGCGATGAGGATTTCGATAAAATTCTATCAGAGTTTTTATCTGTGAATCAGCTTGAATATACACACTTCCTCCTTTTCCTCCATCACCACCATCAGGACCACCTCTGGGAATAAATTTTTCCCTCCTAAAACTAATGCAACCATCCCCACCTTTACCTGCTTGAACAGTAATGATTACTTCATCAATAAACATAATTTACCTTTTTCATTAATTCTTGATATTTACTTAAAGAGTAATATATCTAAATCTTGGGTAATTATAAAATAGATTCAATGTTTTGACAATCACTATCTTGAATAATATCCATTTCACACAGCAGATAACTCCGAAAGGCCTTAAAAATGCTTAAATAATTTTTTCGTATTCTTTTGATCTTTCTCTTAAAAATCTTCTTAAAATGATAATTTATCAATCTTTTTTCCAATCCAGACCAAGAGTAAGCCTATAAAAACTAAAAGTTAAGAAATGGTTTTTCAGGAGAACTTGCTTTTGAGAAAAGAGAAGCTCTAATATATTTCGAGGGCTGTTTTTCCTTATAATATTCTCATTACTTCAGAATATTTATTTTTATCTTTTAAGTTAAGGATAGATTGTAAAGTAAGTTAAAAACCCCTAAATCTCTTAAAAGTTCAGGGGTTTTGAACTTACTGCACTTCTGGGGTATAGCTAACAATGGAAACTTGTTTCCTTTTTTCCCCGGTGGTTGTAAAATTAACATAGCCATCAACTAGGGCAAACAATGTATCATCTCTACCTCGACCAACATTCTTACCAGGCAATATTTTAGTACCCCTTTGCCGGACGATTATATTACCACCACGAACAAATTGACCGTCATATTTTTTCACTCCTAATCGTTTAGATATGCTATCACGGCCATTTTTTGCTGATCCTTGACCTTTTTTATGAGCCATATAACTTCACCTCGCTTATCAACTTTGCTATATTCAATTATTTTTTTCTTTTACACTTTATATATGGATTTTTTCAATCTTTACTTCAGTAAATAGCTGACGATGACCAATTTTTTTTTGATATTTTTTCTTAGGCTTATATTTTAATACCAAAATCTTTTTGGCTTTCCCATGTCTTATAATTTTTGCTTCCACAAAACAATTCTCAATTAATGGTTGACCAAAATCATATTTACCATCTTTTTCCAGCATTAGTACCTGATCAAATCTTACCAATTCTCCCTCTTGAGGTTGCAGTTTTTCAATCCTTATAGTATCCCCTTCTTTCACTAAATATTGTTTCCCTCCTGTTGCAATTACTGCATACATCTTTGTTATCTCCTCCCAAATAAATAAATCGCCTGAAAAGGTAGCAATAGCTTTTTAACCTTTACAGTGCGTACTAGGCTTATAAAATTTATCATATCTGTTTGAGCCTGTCAAATTATTTTCTTATAAAATTATCGTAATATTAATCTAATCAACCATTAAAGAATTGAAATTTTTTTATTATTATAATACTTTTAAAATCTTCTTGATATCTTTTTGCTTTCCAACAGCTATTATTTTTATTTTTTCCATATGAATATCAGGTAGAGCTTTTATATAAATATTTTTATGATAATCTCTTTCTAATTGCTTTATTAATAGCATCTTTTCACCTGATATTTCTTCCTCTACTTTAGGATTTACCCCTATTAGAATGGCTTCCTCTTTAGAATTTTTACCCAAATATTCCAATTTGTGTATTACCTGATGGCTTACTGTTTCGGGAGACAGAATTCGACCATTTCCTGAACAATAAGGACAGGCAGTCCGCAATAAAGAATCCAAATCTCTTTTAGACCGTTTTCTGGTCATTTCCACTAAACCTAATTCGGATATTTGTACAATGTTTGATCTGGTTCTATCCTTTTTTAACTCACCTTCTAATTTGTTTATTACTTTTTCTTGGTCTTCCTTGTTATCCATATCAATAAAATCAATGACAATAATTCCCCCAATATCTCTTAGTCGCAGTTGCCGGGCAATCTCTTCAGCTGCTTGTAAATTGGTTTTTAAAATAGTATCACGCATTTTTTTTCCACCAACATATTTACCAGTATTTACATCAATTACGGTCAAGGCTTCTACTTCATCAACAACTAGATAGCCTCCACATTTTAACCAAATTTTTTTCTCTAAAGCTTTACTGATTTCTTTTTCAATATTGTAAAAGTCAAATATTGGTTTATCCCCATCATAATAAGACACTCTTGGTTTTAACTCTAATAAAAAAAGTGTATCAAGATAATTGATTATTTTTTCATATTCCTGTTTTGAATTTACTACAAACTCATCAATATCTTCGGTGAATAAGTCCCTAATAACTCTGTAAGTTAGACTAAAATCCTCATGAAGTAAAAATGGTGCTTTAACTCTTCTGCTTCTCTTTTCTATTTTGTTCCATAATCGAATAATAAAATCCATATCTGGTAATAGATCTTCTTCATCCTTGCCTGCCGCAGCAGTTCTCACAATAAAACCATAATTACTTTTCTTAATCTTTTGTACAATCTTTTTTAGCCTTTCCCTTTCTTCTTCTTGTTCAATTCTTCTGGAGACAGCAATAGTATTATTATTAGGCATTAATACCAGATAACGTCCTGGCAGGCTGATATTAGTAGTCACCTTTGCTCCTTTTGGTAATATTGCTTCTTTTATTACCTGCACAACAATCTCCTGGCCGGTTTTAATTAATTTATTTATATCTTCATCTTTATCTTTTTCATTCTTGGGATTGAGAGATTGGAGAACATCATTCAAGTGTAAAAAAGCATTTCTATCTGTTCCTATATCAACAAAGGCTGCTTCTATACCTGGTAAAATATTCATAATTTTAGCTTTATAAATATTGCCAATAATCTTTTTCTCTTCCAGCCTCTCAATATAAATTTCTACTAATTTATTATTTTCTAAAATAGCAATACGTTCTTCACATAAACTACTATCGATAATTACTTGCTTAGCTCTATACTCCATAATTCAGGAGTCACCTTCCTTAACAAAAATATTATCAACAATAAAATTTATTTAAAATAAATTTTTCCCGAATAATCTTATCAACTAAAAAATCTCCCTTACCGTAACAACTAAATATTTCAGTAAATAAATAAGGATTTATACCTCCTCCGGATTCAATATTAATGATGAGACGAATTATTATTTTCTCCTTAGTTTTGGAAAGAATCACGCTTTTATGAATATAAGGCCTTAAATCAATTTCTTTGAAACCTTCCTTCGTTTTTTTAATAACTTTTATTTTTTCTTGCTTTAATATATTCTGATTAATAAGTTCAATATTATCCAGGTAATATTTCTTTTTTTCTTCTTCTATATTAGCATTAAATATAATATAAATTAAATAAAAAGCATGTTTTAATAACTTGCTTAAAGAAATGGTCTTATTGGCAATCGACTTAACTGACACTACTCGAAAACCAGAAGGAGCTACCTTATTTATTAATTCTTTAATTTCCTCTTCGGCTAACAGTTCTAATAATGAAATTTCCATCAGTTCCTGCCATCCTTCCAAACCAAGAGGCAAAGCCGGACCAAAGGAAATCTTTATTCTAGGATTATATCCCTGGGTCAACTCAAGCGGCATTTTTGTTCTCAACAACACCCTTCTAATTAATAGATTTAAATCCAGATGAGAAATAAATTTTAAAGGTCCATTTTTCCGATATAATATTCGATAAAGGTATGCCATAGCCTGACTTTTCTTTTCTTAAAAATTACTAACAATTATTGGTACTTTCTAACTTTTTTATACCTATTCGTTGACAAATATATTCTAAACCACAGCCAGTACAGAGGGATAATCGGCAATCAGAAGTGCTAATACCCTCTAAAGATTTTTCCCATTCCCCCCATAAATACGATCTCTTTACCCCGCTATCTATGATATCCCAGGGCATCATTTCTTCTTTGTCTCTTTTTCGATGAGCATAAAAAGACATATCTAATCCAAATTTCTTAAATGCTTCCTGCCAGTTATTATAATTAAAATATTCCTGCCAGGAATCAAATTTACAACCTTTTCCATAGGCTTCTAATAAGACTTCCCCCAGTCTTCGATCACCCCGCGAAAAAACAGCTTCCAATAAAGTCAATCTTGTATCAGGAAAACTGTAGGTAACAGTGGAACTTTTAATCATTTTAGCAATATAAAAAAATTTCTCATTTAATTGATCCTCACTCTCTTGAGCAACCCATTGAAAAGGCGTATGAGCCTTGGGAACTAAGGCATTGACACTAATATTCAAGGAAAATTTTCTTCCCACTCTTTCTCGGCCAATTGTTTCCACTTTTTTTATCAATGTCACAATTCCCTCAATATCACTCCAGGTTTCAGTTGGTAAGCCAATCATAAAATAAAGTTTTACTCTTCTCCAGCCCATATCCAAAGCATATTGTATAGTACGAAATAAGTCATTCTCGCTAACATTTTTATTAATTACCTTGCTCATTTTTTCAGTACCAACTTCAGGAGCAAAAGTTAAACCTGTCTTTCTTACTCTTTGAGTTTGCATTGCTAAATTTACTGAAAAATTATCTATTCTTAAAGAAGGTAAGGATATACCTACGCCTTTTTGTTCATAATGATCAACCAACTTTTTTGTTAATTTATCAATTTGACTATAATCACTGGAACTCAAAGAAGATAATGATATTTCTTCATATCCAGTGTTTATAAAACTTTTTTCTGCCAATTCTAATAAACAGTCAACCGATCTCTCTCTTACCGGCCGGTAGATAAAACCAGCCTGGCAAAATCGGCAACCACGAGTACAACCGCGAAATATTTCTAAAGTAATCCTATTATGTACAATGTCTATATTTGGTACCACCGGTGCAATAGGGAAGGAAACTTTTTCCAAATCTTTTACTACTCTCTTTTTTATTTTTAAAGGAGCCTTCTTCTCTATTCTTTGAAATGATTTTATCCTTCCATCAGAATGATATCTTACTTTGTAAAAAGCAGGAACATAAATTCCATTTAGTTCTACCAGTTCAGTTAAAAGTGCTTTTTTATTTTTTTTCTCTTTTTTCCTAAACCATTCTTTATAAACTTCAATAATTTCAACGATAATTTCTTCTCCATCGCCAATGGAAAATACATCAATAAATTCTGCTAAGGGTTCCGGATTAAAAGCTGCCGGTCCACCAGCAATTATTAAGGGAAAAGAAGAGTCCCTGTTCCTGGAATGTAAAGGTATTTTTCCTAAATTGAGAATATTGAGAACATTGGTATAACTAAGTTCATATTGTAAGCTAAAGCCGATAATATCAAATTCGAATAAAGGTCTATAGCTTTCTAAAGAAAAAAGAGGAATATTTTCCTTAATAAGATATTTCTCTAAGTCAACTGCGGGCGCATAAACTCTTTCTGCCCAGGAATCCTCCCGTTTGTTGATAATATCATAGAGAATTTTAAAACCCAAATAGCTCATACCAATTTCATATAAATCTGGAAAAACTAAAGCAATGTTAATTAATTCGGGATTATCTTTTTTTATAATCTCATTATATTCTTCACCGGTATAGCGACCAGGCCTTTCTACTTTCTCCAATATTGCTCTGATTACTGAGTTCTCTTTTTTCTTAATCATAATCTTTTCTCTCTCATCTTTTCTATCTTGAAGGTAATGATTAAATAAATATACTGCGCAATTGAATATTAAGCAATAAACCAATGCCAATAAAATTAGTAATCATAAAAGTTCCACCGTAACTAATAAACGGTAATGGTAATCCAGTTGCTGGCATCAAACCCATGGTCATGCCGACATTAATCAAAATATGAATAAACATAAAAGCAGTAATTCCAGTCGCCAGAAATGTCCCTAACCAGTCCGGTGCTTCCTGGGCAATCTTAATCCCTTTCCACAGTAACAAAATCAACAAAGACAATAATAGTAAAGCTCCCATGAAACCTAATTCCTCTCCGATAACTGCAAAAACAAAGTCAGTATGTTGTGCTGGTAAAAATTTCAATTGACTTTGAATTCCACTAAATAATCCCTGACCAAATAATCCACCCGATCCAATGGCTACTTTTGATTGAATAATATTATAACCAGCCCCCAGTGGATCTAATTCAGGATTTAAAAAAAGTATGAGACGACTTCTCTGGTAATCCTTTAATAAATTCCAGATAATTGGAAAGAGAGATAAAGAAATTAAAAATACAATTATTATATATTTCCAGCTAATACCAGCAATAAAAATCATAAACAAGGTTATGGCAAAAAAGACTATGGCAGTTCCTAAATCTGGCTGTTTATAAATTAATATCATCAATATACCTGTAAATAAAAAAGGTAAAGAGAAATAAAGTAAATTAGATAATTTTCCCTTTTGTCGGCTTAAAAAATCTGCCAAAAATATAATCAAGGCTATTTTAGCTACTTCTGAAGGTTGAAACTCAAAACCAAATAATTGCATCCATCTTCGAGAACCACCTATTTCCTTACCAGACATTATTACATAAACTAACAAAAACAAAGATGCTAAATAAATGGGAAGAGCAATTTTTGCTATTTCATGATAATCAATGATTGATACAATAAAACAAAAGAGTAAACCAATAATTATACATATGAACTGTCTTTTAGTAAACTGTATTGCACTTTCACTCATAACAATCTGATGTGTAGTACTATAAATAATCAATAAACCTAAAAAGCAAAGTCCAAGAACTAAAAATAACAAAGTATAATCAATATGTTTGATCAAACGAAGATGATATTTAGAAAATGATTTATCTGAAAAAAATGGGGAGATATTCAAATCAACCAAGATAAATTACTCTCCTGATAACATTAAAATTTTTCAACTTTAATCATGGCTGAATTTTTTAGTTGAAAATATTTTTTAATTATATCACCGGCAACAGGTGCAGCAGCAGCGCTTCCATCACCTCCATGTTCAATTAAAACCGTAATACATATTTCCGGTTTATCATATGGAGCAAAACCAACAAACCAGGCATGATTTTCCCCTTGCGGATTCTGAGCAGTACCAGTTTTACCAGCAATTTTTATCTCTTCCCTGCTGGCTGAACGACCAGTTCCACTTTCTACCACCTTTTTCATGCCTTCCTTAAGAATTCGAAATGTATTTTGAGAAATATCTACTTTGTTTGTCCTTTCTGGTTCAAATTCCTTTATAATTTCTCCAGATTGGGAAACAATTTTTTCAACAAAATACGGTTTATAGTAGTATCCTTCGTTAACAATCAGACTTAACATGTTGTGAATTTGTAATGGGGTAACTAGTAAAAATCCCTGCCCGATGGAAATATTTACTGTATCACCAGGATACCAGATTTGATTAAACGTTTTTCTTTTCCATTCCTCGGAAGGCACCAATCCGGACAGTTCTCCTGGTAAATCTATACCTGTTTTCTCACCAAATCCTACTAACTTCGCATAATAATTTATTTTATCTATGCCTAATTTTTGTCCGATGGTATAAAAAAACACATTACAGGAATTAGTAATTGCTTCTATTATATTCTGATAACCATGACCATTCTCCCTCCAGCACTGGAAGGATAAATCCCCCACTTTATAATAACCAGGACAATATATTCTATCATTCACTCTGACTATGCCTTCCTCTAAGGCGGCTAAAGCAATTACCAGTTTGAATAATGAACCTGGTGCATAAGTGCTTTGAATGTTACGATTAGTTAAAATATAGTCTTTACTTTGGGCAATCTCCAACCACTGAGTTACGGTCATTTGTTGCGTAAAAATATTGGGATTATAATCCGGTAGACTTGCCATAGCAATAATCTTTCCTGAAAACGGTTGACTTACTATTACTGCTCCTTTTTTCCCAACCATTTGATTTTCAATAAATTGTTGTAATTCACTATGGAGTGTTAGGTAAATATTGTTTCCAGCAATTGGTTTTTCAATTTTGATGGTGTTGATTTCACGACCTAAGGCATCTACTTCGATATCTTTACTACCCTTTTTACCTCTTAAATATGAATCATAATAACGTTCTAGTCCATATTTCCCAACAATATCCCCAGCAGATAAATGACTAAAGCCTGGTGATCTTAATTCCTCTTCACTTATCTCGTTGACATAACCTAACACATGTGCTGCAAAGTTTTGATAAAGATATTTTCTTTCTGGTTGTATTGTTAGTAAAGCGCCTTTAATTTTATATTTTTGTTCTTCAATAGTAACTATCATATCTTTTTCTAAGTCTCTTTTTATAGTCAATGCCTGGAAGGGATTTCGTCTTTGATTTTTTATTTTATCAACAATACCGGCAGAATCTGTAGATAATATTGAGTTAAGATTATCAGCCAGAACTTGAAAATCATTTATTTCAGCAGGTATCAGTGAAAAGTTAACGGCTGGTCTGTTAGTTACTAATAATTTACCCTGCTGATCATAAACTTCCCCCCGTGGTGCCTCTTCAACCAATGAACGAATACAATTACTAAGCGCCCTCTGTTCAAATTCTCTACCTCTAATTATTTGCAAATACCAGAGATTAATTAAAAAAACAACAAAACAGCAGATAATTAATAAAAAAAAATCGTTTAATCTTTTTCTGGTTAACTCTTTGCTTATTTTTTTGTTTGTTTGATTAAACATTTTCTAAGACCATTGTTGAATAGAAGTTAACAGCTTTTTAATGCTGATAAAAATAAAAGGCGTCAAAATACAATTTAGGACACCCTGAATCATTATATTATTTTTAAATATTTCTATAAAAGTATAATCCGCAAATAATGATTTTAATAGATAATATTTAATAAAATTATTTAGAAAAGTAAAGAAAAATGTTGCTATGGTTACTACCCACATGATATGTTGATGAAAAATTCTCTCTCTTATTATGCCAGAAATATATGCGATTATAGTCTTTACTAAAGCGTTGGCCCCCAATAAATTTACTGAAAAAATATCCTTCACCAGTCCTCCAGTAAAACCAATGACTATGGCTCCTTCCACGTCAGATAAAAAAGATAAACAAATAACCACAATTAACATCAAATCAGGTTTTATGGTAGTTGATGTTAGTATATTTGCCAATAATAATTCTATAAATGAGGTAATAATAATTATGCCCGCTTTCGCCCAAATCTTCATTCCATAACTTCCTTATCAAATAAAATATTTTTTCCCAAGAAAATT
>CAZGKY010000027.1:0-19263 GCA_964525625.1 uncultured Atribacterota bacterium
AAGAAAATTCAAATCCCTGTCCTTTTAAATAAATATTGAGCTTCTGATCAGCAAAGATTTCTTTTACCGCATTCTGACAATCATCAAAATTACCTTCTAAAGCAATAACATGAGTGTTGTCTCCTTCTGTGGTGAGCATTTGTAATTCCTGTATTTTACTTACCTTTTGGAAAGGATAATAAACAATAATCTGTATTCCGGGGATATTTTTAAAGCCTTCCAGAGCCGCCTTACCCGTATCACCAGAGGTAGCTACCAGTATTAAGAGCTGATTGTGAAGAGAAACTTTCTTTATAATCAATGATAAAATATGGGGGAGTATCTGTAAGGCTATATCCTTAAAAGCACCAGTTGGACCATGAAAGAGTTCCAGAATATATAGTTTATTGTCCAGTTTAGTAAGAGGAGTGATTTCTTCGGTGATGAAGTTTTCTTTATTATAGGCCTGGCACACTATTTGAGTAATCTCTTTTTCAGAAAAATCATCTGCTAAGAATAATTGAAAAATTCTTTGGGCTAACTGAGGATATAACAGATTAGTCCAGGAAGTAATTTCTGTTGGAGAAATCAAGGGAATCTCTTCTGGTACAAACAACCCCCCCTCAGGCACCATTCCCTTCTTTATGGCCTCTATTGCTGATGCTGCTTTCATATTATCCCTAGAACTAATGTATTTCATAATTATGTTTTACTACCTTATATTTAATTTTATATATGATTGTTTGAAATAAAAAATATTTTTATGTTTTTTTAGAGTCAATCCCAATTTTTCTGTAAAATTAAGTTACCACCAATTCCTCCTGAGTCTTGACTCCTTCTTTCATTTGTTTTATTTCTTTTAATAGAGGATCATCTTCTTCTGAATCTTGATCCTCTTTGGTTATCTTCATATACCTTCTACCAGTTTGCCATTCCTCATCAATCTCCATGAGCCTAAGGCAGACATAGCGCAGGCAGGATTGTTGGTTCGGGAAAATACCAACTACCTTGGAACGTTGTTTTAAATCTTTGTTGATGACCCCCTCAATGAGATTGGTGGTCCTAATCTTACGCCAGTGAGGTTCAGGGTAGCCTAAGTAAGTAAGAGTAAATTCCAGTTCTTCTTCCAACATTTGACTGACCTTGGTATAACTTTGTTGATAATTTTGGGCAATCATCTTAGCTACAGTAGTGGCCATCTCTCTGCTGGGAGAATTAAAGATCTGCTTAAGATAATCAGCCAATTGTGTTTTTTCCTTATAGGGAACATGAGATAGGACATTACGCATAAAATGACCAATACAGCGTTGATGGGGAGTGTTAGGGAATATTTCCTGTTGTGCCTTAATGAGTCCTTTATGATCATCAGAGATAGTTAAATCAACCTTTTTTAGGCCTCTTGCTTTGATTTTCTCAAAGTGATTCAGATAGCTTTGGTAGCTTTCCTCAAAGGCAAGATCAACTCCTAGTATTTTGCGATGTCCATTTTGATCTACACCAATGCTAATCAGGAGAGGACAGGAGACCACCTGGTGATTTACTCTGATAAAAAAGTATACTGCATCGGTAAATAGATATAGGTAATAGTTTTTTAGTTGTTCTTCTCGCCAGCTTTTAATCTGGGGATCTAGCTCCTGAGTGATTCTACTGACCGTAGATTTGGAATAGATAAGATCCGGTGATAACTCAGCTACGATCTTTTTTACCCGGTTGGTGGAGACACCATCGGTAACCATCTGACAGATACTGGCAAGTAAGGCCTTTTCACTTCTCTGGTAATTCTCAAAGAGTTGGGTCTGAAAGGCAAACTCTCTGATCTGGGGTTTGGCCAAAAGCAGGCTACCGACTCTGGTATTCAAAGAGCGGGGCTTATAGCCGTTACGATTGGCTTTTCTTTTGGTATGGTCCCTCTGGTGAGATAATACTCCCACCTGTTGATCTCTTTCTTCTTCCATTAATTGTTGCATAATACTTTTTACCATTTCCTTTAAGAAATCTCCGTCTTTTGAGAGTGCCTCTTGCAAAATCGACTTTATTGATTTACTATTTAGTTGGGTCATCTTGAATTATCCTCCTTAATTTTTTTAGAGTATCATCTATTTATTATGGAGGTTCTTGATGGCCCATTTCAAGTTTATCTTAATTAACTTATTCTACTTTTACAGAAAATATAGCACATACTCTTTTTTTAGAGAAGCTGGATAAGATTATTGTTTAGATTATAATAAAAAAACACAAGTTGAACAAGATAACTATAATAATGATTTTAAAAATGAGGCAATAAAAAGAAATAAATTTTTTAATTTGTATATATAATATTTGAAAAAATAAGTTATAATTAATTAGAGAGTTTATCAATGGAAATTCTGCCTCTACACTGTCTGGAGTATATTTATTATAATTAAAAAAACTTCTATTTATAACTAATTACTAAATACCAGATACTAAATAAAATACTAATATGCGGGGGTTTTTAAGGGGAATCCTTCTCTTTGATTATCCTACAGGAAAAGGGGGGTGATAAGATTTTAAAAAACAATTTTTTCATTAATTTTTTTCTCTTAAGTATTAAAAAATATTTCAAAAATTATAGGAGGTTTCAAATGAAAAATAAAAGGTATTTGTCCTTAATTTCTGCTATTACTGTGCTATCTTTATTGTTGTTCTGTTTTTCTGCCACTACTTTTGCTCAGGAAAAGACCAGACTGGTATATATGACTGCCGGTGACGTGAATATGCTGGCCTTAGGTCAACATGTTATTGGTCCCCTGTATACTGAAAAGTATCCCCATGTAAATGTTATGACTGTCCATACTGGACCAGGTAATGCTGGTTCTCAGCTTATCTTTGAAAAAGTTCTGGCTGATAAAGACAAAGCAGCAGGTGATATTGATGTAGCGATGGTGCATCAAATATTCCTTAGATGGGCTATGGAACAAGACCTGCTTATGAATTATGCTAAAGATATTAATACCTGGCAATATATTACTTCTCCTTTTGCTAAAACCAGTCTGGGAGTTAATGTGGAGGGATACTGTATGCCTATGTTCCATAGTCAAACAGTCCTGGCTTATAATCCAAAATATGTTTCTGACCCTCCTAGAAATTATGAAGAAATTGTACAATGGGTTAAAGCCAATCCGGGGAAATTTGGTTATAATGGTATTAAGGGTGGAATGTCCGGAGTAGCTTTTACTGTAGGCTGGATCTACTGGAAAACAGGTAAATATGAGAAGTATGCGGTTACTGGTCCCTTTGAAGAGTCAGAAGTTGCTACCTGGGAAGGAGCAATTAAGGAATTGAAAGAATTTGATAAATATGTCACCTTAACTGGTGGAAATGTGGCTACTTTAGATGCTCTTAATCGTGGTGAAATATGGATAGGGCCAGTATGGGTGGATATGTTCCTGACCTGGAGAGCAGAGGGAAAGGTTGATCCTGATACCCGAATTATTCTTCCCGAGCCAGGCATGCCCGGTCAGCCAATGTATTTTGTAATTCCGAAAAATACTGCCAATCCTGAAGAAGCTAAAAAGTTTGTAGAACTGGTGACTTCTCCAGAATTTCAGGCCGAACATATTGTAAAACGTTTCAACTGGTATCCCGGTATCGATGGTAATTTTATTAAAGACTATGTAGATGAAGCAACTTTCCAGGCTATCTATCAGGATGTAACACCAGAGATGTTATCTAAATTTGGATTGGCCTTCCCCTTAGCTGATTATTTTGATGCCATGTTGGAAGCTGCAGAATAGTTGAATTTATTAAGCAGATGGTAGTCTGTTAATGAATAAAAACAGGAGTAATTTACCACAAAAGCAAAATTTTGGTAAAAAACAGGCGGTGCAGGGGATAAAAAAGTCCCCTGCCTACCTGCTCCCCTTTTGTTTATTACTTCCCGCTGTATCAGTGATAATATTGCTTTATATTCAACCTTTTTTAGCCTCCTTCTGGGGTAGTTTTTTCACCAGACGGGGAGAATTTGGATTACAGAATTATAAATTAGTTCTGGATCGGTATCTGATAGATGTTTATTTTACCTTTGCTGTTACCATTTTCAGTACCGTAGTTGCCACTATATTAAGTATTTTGTTAGGAGTATACCTTCGTCTGTCACAGGGTTGGGTTCACAAAATAGTGTCAATATTATACCGTCTGCCCATATTTCTTCCTTTTGTAGTAGTAGCTCAGATGATGAGAAGCTTTTTAGCCCCCCATGGTATATTAAATTTATTATTAGCTCATTTTAATTTAATCAATATAGAAAGACCATTGCAGTTATTTAACTGGATTGGTTTGAGCTTTGGATTTGTATGGAAGGAAGCTCCCTTTATGGTCTTATTAATTGTGGGGGGTTTTCAAATGATTGATGATTCTTATATTGAAGCGGCTAAAAGTGTTGGTGCCAATCTTTATCAGATTATTACCCGAGTACTGATACCAATGAATAAACAGACTATTTTAGTAGCGGTAACCCTGGTATTTTGCTCTTTAGTAGGTTGTTTTAGCTTCCCCTATATGCTAATTGGTGGCAAAACACCTTCTACTATTACTATTGATATTGCCCACAGAGTGACTTACTTTAGAGATTATGGAGTAGCAAATGCCTTAGGTGTTTTTTCTTACCTTATGGTCAGTATTTTGGCCGTGTATTATGTTCTTAATATGAGAAAAGGTTTATATGATTAAAGAGGCAAGAATAAAAACTAATCAATCAATATTAAAGAAAACTGTTGAGTTAATCCTATTTATTATATTTTTATTTATTTTATTTGCACCAATTTTCAGTATATTAATATGGTCAATCGCTATCCGTTGGTACTGGCCAAATACTTTTCCTCAGCAGATAGGTTTTGATTACTGGTTGCAGGCTCTGGGTATTATAAAAAGTCTTACTTTAGGTGCAGTAAATGTTTTACCAGCTTTCTGGCTCAGTTTAGGTATTGCCATAGTAGTCGTGGTTATCTCTATGCTTCTTGCTATTCCGGCTGGATATGCTTTATCTAAGCTAAAAATTCCTCATTTTCTGAAAGGAATTATTCTTATTCTATTCTTATTACCCCGGGCTTTTCCCCAACAGCCTGTTTTTTTAAATCTAATGTTACTCTTCAATAAAGTTGGTTTAAATGGAACAGTAACTGGAGTTATTTTGGTTCATATAGTAGTAGGACTGGTTTATGCAGTATGGATTACCACCAGCACCTTTAATTCCATTCCTCCGGAATTAGAAGAGGCAGGAAGAAGTATGGGTGCTACCAGATGGAAAGCATTTTCGCGCATAACCTTACCTTTAGCTACTCCTGGATTGATAGCCAGTGCTGTGTTTGTATTTTTACAATCCATGTTTGAATTTACTGGTACCTTTTTTGTCGGATTACCGTTTATAACCACTTTACCCATGACCCTCTATTCAGCAAGCGGTTCTAATATTCAGTTTGCTTCGGTAATTGCCATTCTCTTATTAATACCTTCTATTGTATTTATGATTGTTATTCAGAGACTGCTTAAAGCAGAATATATTGGAGGGATTTCCGGTTAATATTGATGGAACATAAGGGGAGGTTAGCGAATGTCGGTCTTAAAAGTTGAAAATTTAAGTAAACGTTTTGGCCAGGTTCAGGCCATAGCTGATATTTCCTTTGAAGTGCAGGATGGCGAGGTATTAAGCCTATTGGGACCCAGTGGTTGCGGGAAGACAACAACTTTGAGATGTCTGGCTGGATTTGAAATGCCGGATAGTGGCAAAATTTATCTTGGTACTCGAGAAATATCTACTTTAACCCCTGAACAGAGGGGAATTGGAATGGTCTTTCAAAATTATGCCCTCTGGCCCCATATGACCGTTTATGGAAATCTAGCTTTTGGATTACAAATTAGAAAAATTGGAAGAGAGGAAATAGATAAGAGAATTAAGACAGTATTAAATATGGTTCGTCTTTCAGGATATGAGGACCGCTACCCTCGTCAGTTGAGTGGGGGACAACAACAAAGGATTGCTATGGCTCGAGCACTGGTCATCGAACCAGATATTATGTTACTCGATGAACCTCTTAGCAATTTAGATGCTCAGTTAAGAGAGGAAATGCGTTTTGAGTTTATTGAGTTACAGAGAAAATTAGGTATTACTGCCATTTATGTTACCCATGACCAGGCTGAAGCTATGGTTATCTCAGACAAGATAATTATTCTGAACCAGGGTAAAGTAGTCCAGATGGGCACTCCTCAAGAAATATATACTAACCCTCAAAATCGCTTTGTAGCGGGTTTTATAGCAGTAACCAGTTTTATTGAGGGAACAGTAAACACCCTTGACAAGGAAGACCAGGTTTTTATTAAGACTGATGATAATATTTTAATTAAGGGATTTAAATCCGGTTTGCAAGTTGGTGATAAAGTTTCTATTGCCTTAAGAATTAACGCAATACGTTTCATTGCTGAAGATAGAGAGCAAAAAGATAGAACCAATATTTTTGAGGGTAAAATCTTACAAGCTTCTTATTTGGGAGACATTGTTGATTATCGGATTAAGATAGGGAAATGGTTAGTACGTACTGATTCCAGTGCCAAAATAAATTATCAGGTTGGTGATCAGGTGAGGGTATATTTACCTCCTGAAGAATTAATTATAATTCCAGAAAGAGAATAGCCATGAAATGGTATGGGAACTTATTTCGGGTTGGGATTCTTTATTCCAGAGCAGGTATTGCCACTCAGATCATTTTGTCTACCCATCATGATCTCTTTTTAGTAGATACTGGTGATGGAACATTACGTGATTTATTGAGCCAAAAAATAGAAATTGATCATATTAGAGCAATATTCTTAACTCATGGTCATACCGATCATGTCAGTGGCCTGTTTGGGTTATTGGCTCATCTTCGAAATAGGGAAAGAAAACAGAATATTGATATTATTTTTCCTGATGGGGTACTATCTATTCCCGAATTAATTAAAGCTTTTCAAAAGAGCTATTCAGGCCCCTATTATCCTATTAAGATGCACCAAATAACAGATGGTGAAATGATCAAAATAGCGGATTTAACTGTAAAGGCATTTCAGATGAATCATTATGCTGCAGTTGGTAAACACAAATTGCTGTATCCTGATATTGCTTTTGGTTATCGGTTTTCTTTTCAGGGGGAATCAATTGCTATTAGTGGTGATACGGGATTATGTAATGCTCTTTATGAATTAGTGAGAGGAGCCGATATTGCCTTGATTGATTCTTCCTTGAAAAATAATGAGGTAACAGAAGAGAGACTTTCTAAACTTCACCTCTCAGAAGAGAAAGCTCGAGAAATTGGCCAACTTGCCCACCTATATGTCCCTATACATTTAAGCCCTTCTTGATTTATATAAACTAAGACAAAACTATACCGAAAATAATTAATTTATAATAATCTTTCCCTGGGTGGAAATAAAATAAACTGTTTCCCTTAAAAAATTTTCTCAGACTATGGAAAAGGTGATAAGATACAATAATAGAAATTATCTTTTATTTGGTAAAAATTAAAAGGAGGAGTAGAAGGTATGAAAAAAATTATCTCTAGTTCTAAAGCACCTAAACCTGTGGGGATTTATTCTCAAGGGATAGTGGCAGGAGGAATGATTTTTGTGTCAGGACAGCTACCTATTAATCCAGATACTAATGAAATAGTTGTTGGAGGGATTAAAGAACAGACCAGACAGGTATTTAAAAATATAGCCCAAATTCTATCAGTAGAAGGTGCTACCCTGAATGAAATCGTAAAGATAAGTGCCTTTTTATTAAACTTGCATGATTTTAAGGAAATGAATGAGGTGTTCCAGGAGGTATTTTCTGATAGCCCTCCAGCCCGTACTACCACTACTGTGAAAGCCTTTCCACCGGGTGTTTTAATTGAGATTGATGCAATTGCGGTAAAGAATTCACAGAATTAACCATAATAGGTAGAATGGAGAAAACAAGATGCAGGTTAGGCGATTAGTAGAAAGATACCACAAGGACATCATTTCCTTAAGAAGAGAATTCCATCAAAATCCAGAACTCAGCTGGCAGGAATTTCGTACTTCAAAGCGAATAGAGGAGGAATTACAGAAATTAGGTCTTGAAGTACAACGAGTTGCCGATACTGGAATTATAGGTATTGTTAAAGGTAGAAGTGGTAATAAAGTGGTTGCACTAAGGGCAGACATAGATGCCTTGCCCATTCAGGAAGCAAATAATGTATCATATCGATCTCAAAATGAGGGGGTAATGCATGCTTGTGGACATGATGGTCATACTGCTATGCTTTTGGGGGCAGCTAAGATATTAGGGGAATTACAGGATAAGCTGGAAGGGACAGTGAAACTAATATTTCAACCAGCAGAAGAATTAATACAGGGAGCTAAAAGGATACTGGAGGAAGGAGCGTTAGAAGGAGTGGATTCAGTTTTGGCTATTCATCTCTGGTCTGAACTCCCTTCTGGGAAGGTATCTTTAGAAGCAGGACCTCGCTTTGCCGCTGGAGATCGCTTCAAAATTACAGTAACCGGAAAAGGAAGTCATGGAGCTATGCCTCATAAGAGTATTGATGCCCTTATAGCGGCTTCGGCTATAATCATGAATTTACAAACTATTGTAAGCAGAGAAATTGATCCTCGAGAGCCAGTAGTTATAAGTATAGGGAAAATTGAGGGTGGAGCTAATTTTAATGTTATTTGCGATCAGGTGATCATGGAAGGGACTACCCGTAGCTTTAGTTCTCAGAGACAAAAAGAATTCCCCTTACTCATGGATAGAATTATTAAACATACTGCTTCTTCTTTTAGAGCCCAGGCCAAACTTGACTATATAAAAGGAGCACCTCCTTGTATTAACAATCCGGTGATTTCCAAAATTGCCCAGGAAAGTATCACCAAATTGTACGGAGACAATATAATTACTTCCTATAATAAGACTACGGCTACAGAAGATTTCTCTTTTTTTCTGGAGCAGGTACCTGGTGTGATTGTTCTTTTGGGGACTGCTAATAAAGAAAAAGAGATTATCTATCCTCATCATCATAAGCAGTTTAATATCGATGAAGATGTTTTAGCAATCGGAACATCTTTATATGTCCAATTTGCCATTGACTTCTTATCTAATTTAAAATAAATAATACTGAGGTGTTTATATGTTAGCATATCCAGATCTAATCCAGGCTTATGAAAGAATAACAAAATATAAAAACCCCACCTTCTTGCAGTATTCAGGTACCTTGAGCAGGATGAGTAATAACCACGTCTTTTTTAAACCAGAAAACTTACAGTTTACCGGTTCTTTCAAGCTGGGTGGAGCAATGAATGTAATGATGAATTTAGTGCAAAAAGAGAAGACCCCGGGTGTGGTAACCTGTTCAGCTGGTAACTGGGCTCAGGCAGTTGCTTATGCTGCTCGAATATTTAATGTAAGATCGGTTATTGTTATGACCGAGCAATCTTCTCTTATTAAAAGAGCAGCTACTACAGGATACGGGGCAGAAGTGGTAATATTTGGCAACAATTCTAATGAGGTAGCAACAAAGGCCAAAGAAATTGCTCAACAGGAAGGATTAACCTTTTTAAGTCCTTTTGAGGATGAAGATTTGATTGCTGGTCATGGAACAATTGGGCTGGAAATTGTCAAAGAAAAACCGGATACAGAGGTAATTTTTTGTCCTGTGGGTGGTGGAGCTTTTATTTCCGGAATCGCCCTGGCTATAAAAGAAAAAAATCCTAAGATAAAAATCATCGGTGTGGAACCAGAAAAGGCAAATTCTATGTGGCTTTCCCTGCAGGCGAACAGAATTGTGGAAAAAGATCATGTTGATACTATTGCTGATGGCTTGGCTTTGAAAAAACCGGGAGAAAGGCCTTTTGAAATAGTAAAAAAATATGTTGATGATATGGTACTGGTTAGTGAAGAAGAAATTAAAAAAGCCGTCGTCTTTCTTTTAGAAAGGGCGAAATTGTTAGTAGAACCATCAGGAGCAGTTTCAGTAGCTGCTCTTATGACTGGTAAGAGTAATATAAAGAATAAGGAAGCTGTGGCTATCCTGAGTGGAGGAAATTTGGATCTGGATAAACTGATAAACCTGATTTACAATTACCAAGAAGGTATAATAAAATAAAAAATAGTAAAATCAGATTATCCTAAAAATATTAAAAAACCAGTGGAGGTTTGAGAAATGGTTCAAAAGAAGACTCGACTAAATTTTTTAGAGATGAAAAAGAAAGGAGAGCAGGTAGCCTGGATTACTGCTTATGATTTTCCTACTGCCTCTTTTGCTGAACAGGCTGGTATGGATATGATCTTGGTGGGTGATTCATTGGGTATGGTGGTTTTAGGTTATCAGGGCACCATTCCGGTCACTATGGAAGACTGTATCTCTCATTGTCAAGCCGTTCGTAGAGGAGCACCTAATACCTTCTGTATTGGGGACATGCCCTTTCTTTCTTATCAGGTTTCCTGCCCAGAGGCGGTAAGAAATGCTGGGCGTTTTCTAAAAGAGGCCGATATGGATGCCGTTAAACTAGAAGGAGGAAGAAGAGTCTGCTCCCAGATTAGAGCTATCGCCGATGCCGGAATATTGGTAATGGGACATATCGGTTTGACCCCACAAAGTTCAGGTCAGTTAGGTGGTTTCAAGGCACAGGGAAGAGATGCGGCCAGTGCCCGAGAGTTAATTCAGGATGCCTTAGCAATCCAGGATGCCGGAGCCTATGCCCTTCTCTTAGAAGCAGTTCCCCCTGAGCTGACTTCCTTCCTAACTAAAAAGCTGGTCATTCCCGTTTATGGTATAGGTGCAGGAGGTCCCTGTGATGGACAATTACTCATCTGTGGAGATATGCTTGGTCTATTTCAAGCCTTTACCCCTAAATTCGTCAAAAAATACGCTAATGTGGCTGAAGTGGAAATCAATGCCTTTAAGCAGTATATCCAGGAAGTAAAAGCCGGCATCTTTCCGGCCGATGAACATTGCTATCATATACTGAAAGGCAAAGAAGAAGAATTTTATGAGATGTTAAAAGAGTTTGAATAATTTATATTTCTATTCTCATCTCTGATATCAAAGGAAGCAGTATTTGTAAAAGTATAATTACAAAGAAATGGGAGCAGTAAGAAAAATGAAATTAAAGGAGCTGATAGTACAGGGTTTTTATCCTGCAAATGATCTTAATTGTGCTGAGACCATACTTTATGGTGCTAATCAGGTTTATAATCTTGGATTGCCGAAGGACTGCTTAAGATTAGCTGCGGCATTTGGAGGAGGAATGGGCACTAAAAATGTGTGTGGGGGATTAACTGCCTCTCTTATGGTCTTGGGCTATCTGTTTGTTAAAGATCATGCTCATCAGAATCCGGAGATTAAAGAAATAAGTCAAGAATTATTTGACCTTTATACAAAAAATTTTGGTGATTTTGTTTGCAAAACATTAAAAGATAAATATTATACAGAAGAGAAGAAGTGCTTTCCTGTTGTTCTCAAAGGAGCTGAGATTTTAGATTATATCATAAGTAAGGAAAAGAGAAAAAGAGAAAGGCAATGAATCCCATCAGACCTTTGGTGGTAATTGGAGCAGGTCCGGCTGGTATAATGGCAGCCATAACTGCGGCCCGAAGAGGAAGAGAAGTTTTATTACTGGAGAGGAAAAATGATGTAGGAGGAAAGATTCCAGTTACTGGAGATGGCAAGGGTAATCTTACTAATATTAATCTTGATTTGTCTCACTATCATAGCTGTTACCCAGAATTTATTCTTCCGGCTTTAACAGAATTTGGTTTTACCAAAACCAGGGATTTTTTTGAAGATCTGGGCTTGAAGTTATGTATCGACCATCAAGGTCGGGTTTTTCCTTATTCCCGGGAAGCTTCTATTATTAAGAAGTTGTTATTAGCAGAGCTGAGGCGCTTAGAAGTAGAAATATTTACTGGAGTTGCTATTCAAGAAATTAGGAAAATCGGTTCTAACTTGGAAATGGTAAGGAAACACTCTCCTTCCTATTACGGGCGTAAAGTGGTTATTGCTACTGGTGGTTTGGCTGCACCCCAGTTAGGTGCTACTGGAGATGGTTATCATTGGGCCGTAAAATTAGGTCATCATCTGGAACCGCTATTTCCTTCATTAGTTCAGTTAACAACCAATCTTCCCAATCGAAACTTCTTAAATAAATTAAAAGTAATAGAGGCAGTTCTTACTCTATCCATCGATAATCAGATAAGAGAAAGAAAAAGGGGTGATTTACTTTTTACAGCTGGTGGTATCTCTGGAACGGCAATATTTTCCCTCAGTAGGATGGCTAGTGCAGCTCTTGCTCAAGACAAGAAAGTAGCACTCAGGATTAATTTTCTGCCTCACTTAACCAAGAAGGATTTTTCTGCATTTTTCCGGAATAAAAAGAAAAACAATACCCAACAGACCGTCATTCTCTTATTACAGGGTATTTTACCAGAAAGATTGAGTCAATTTATACTTAGGTTATTAAATATACCATTGGAATTAACCATAGGTCAGATATCAGAAAAACAAATTGCCAGCATTATGAGCCATATCTTTAATTTCCCTCTTTCTATAACTGGAACACAGTCCTGGAAATATGCCCAGGTCACCTGTGGTGGGGTTAGTGTCAAGGAAGTTAATCCAGAGACCATGCAATCGAAAATTGTACCAAATCTATACTTTGCTGGGGAAATTCTTGATGTAGATGGTGACTGCGGGGGATATAATCTACAATGGGCCTGGAGTTCTGGTTACTTAGCCGGAAAATCCGCTGCCCAAAATAGCAAAAAATATTAGGAAATTCCCCTTTTCTGGTTGACAGGAAGAGAAGATTTATTTTAATATAACAACTAAAACCCAATTATTATCATTTTAGAAGATAAATTGGTTTAGAAGAGAGGCGGAAATAGAAATGAAAATCAAGCAAAATATTGCCATTATTGGGGTGGGGAAGATGGGTCATACCCTGATCGATAGTTTACTTAGGAATCAGGTCGTTAATCCTGCTCAAATTTATGGTACAACCTCCCGAATAGATAGTGCCAATATGGTTGGGGAAAAATTTCCTATCAAGGTCAGTACAGATAATCTACAGGCGGTTGCTCAAAGTGATATTATTATTTTAGCTGTAAAACCTCAGATGATTCCCAAGGTATTGGCACAGATTGTTCCAGCTTTAAATAAGAATAAATTGATTATATCTATTGCTGCGGCCATAAGTACTGGTTTTATTGAAAAACAACTTAATAGCAAAATAAATATTTCTGTTATTAGGGCTATGCCCAATATTGCATCATTAGTCAACGAAGGAATGACGGTCTTATGTCCCGGTAAATATGTTGATAAGGAACATCTGGAGATTACCCTAAAGATATTTCAAGCGGTGGGGGAAGTGGAAGTAATTTATCGGGAAGAACTTATGGATGTGGTGACTGCTCTTTCCGGTAGTGGTCCTGCTTATAGTTATATGATGATTGAATCTCTCACTGATGGTGGGGTGAGAATGGGATTGCCCAGAGAGTTAGCCAGAAAGCTTGCTGCTCAATCTGTTTTAGGTGGAGCCAAGATGGTTTTACAGACCGGACTTCACCCTGCTTTATTAAAGGATGAGGTTACCACTCCAGCCGGGGTGACTATTGATGGTCTAATGGAATTAGAAGATGGAGGATTCCGGGTAGCTCTGATTAAGGCTATTGATCGGGCAACTCAAAAATCCCAGCAGATTTCTAAATAATTGCTTTATTTTCGAAAGTATCTATAATTAAATTATGGAAAAAATAAGAAATTGGTAAAGGAGGTTTAAGGTTATGCAAATTGCTCATCGCATGAATCTTCTCGGTACTGAAACAGCCTTTGAAGTGCTTGCAGAAGTGAATAAATTAAAGGCCTCAGGTAAGGATATTATCAGTTTTGCTATAGGTGAACCAGATTTTGATACCCCTTCTAATATCATTAAAGCTGGTATTACCGCCTTACAAGAAGGATATACTCATTATGGCCCATCAGCGGGTCTCCTACCTTTTCGTGAGAGCATAGCAAGATATGTTTCCCGTACCAGGGGCATTGAAGTAAATCCGGAAGAAGTAGTAATAACCCCTGGTGCCAAACCTATAATTTTTTTCAGTATTTTAGCCTGTATCAATGAGGGAGATGAGGTAATCTACCCTAATCCAGGGTTCCCCATTTATGAATCGGTAATTAACTTTGTAGGTGCCCGGGCGGTTCCCTTACCTTTACTGGAAGAAAAGAACTTTAGATTTGATATAGACATGCTAAAGAATAAGATTTCTGAACATACCAGAATGATTATTATCAATTCTCCTCAGAATCCTACTGGAGGAATTTTGACCGAGGAAGATTTGCAGGAAATTGCAGATTTGGCTATAAAAAATAATCTCTGGGTTTTTTCCGATGAGATATATTGTAACATGGTTTATGACGGGAAATTCAGTAGTATTATCTCTTTAGCGGGAATGAAAGAAAGGACTATATTACTGGATGGTTTTTCTAAAACCTATGCTATGACTGGATGGCGCTTAGGTTTTGGAGTTATAAATAGTGAGTTAGCTACACATTTAACTCGTTTGGAGACTAATTCGGTTTCCTGTACTGCTACCTTTACTCAGATTGCTGGGATAGAGGCCTTAGAGGGTCCTCAGGAGGAGTCTAAGAAGATGATTAGGGAGTTTCATTCCCGGCGAGATATTATTGTAGAAGCATTGAATGATATTAAAGGGATAACCTGTAAGAAACCCGGTGGTGCCTTTTACGTATTTCCTAATGTTACTGAAGCTTGCCGAAAGCTTAAATTGAAAGATTCCAAGGAGTTTCAACGATATCTTTTATATGAGGCGGGAGTTGCAGTATTGGCCAGAACTTGTTTTGGCCGAAAGAATCAAGAGGAAGATCAGGAATATATAAGACTATCTTATGCCACCTCACGGGAGAATATTAAAGAAGGTGTCAAGAGAATTAAAGAGGCTGTGGAAAAATAGGTATAAAAAAATTATCTATTTAGATCAATTTGCTCTTAGCTATATGGTAAGGGCATTACATCCCAATTTGAAGGCGACAGGTAATAGTAAGGCTGATTCTTTCTGGATTATGTTGTATGAAAAATTGGATAAATTAGTAAAAATGCAAATTATTATCTGTCCCCAGTCTTCTTTTCACCTACAGGAATCGATAGTATCCAATTTTTTTGAACCCCTAGAAAAGATGTACCATCTCTTATCGAGAGGTTTTCAGTTTGTAGAGCAAAACTTAATCAAAAAACAACAGCTGAGAGTATCAGTTCTGAGCTGGCTAGGTACTGAAGAAAAATACTTCATAACTAATTCTTTTTCTCTTGTCTTTAATCGAGATATTAATACTTGGTTACCAAAAAAATTTACCTATAAACCTGTTCATTTTCCACCTGCTTATGAAGAAGAATTGAGAGAATCAAGAGAAAGAATACACCAGCAATGGATTAAAGAATTTGATCTCTGGAAAGAAAAAAGAAATATAAAATTTGAACAATGGAGAGAAGATTTTTATCTTTCTTTAATAAAGAGTATCCTGTCTTCTCATCGTGATTATCATCAATATATTGATCTTTTGCCTGCACCATATACTTGTGATATTAAGCTGGTAAATTTTCTCCTTGAATCTCTCCATCCTATACAGATAATACATTCTACATTGCAAGAAGAGGGCGTAAATAAACAAGAATTCAAGACCAGTACCTGGTCTTATCTCCAGTCTGAATATTTTCGTCAGATACCCTTTATTAAGCTGTATGCCTTATTTTATTCTTCTTTTGCCCGTAAGGCTGGGTCAGGACAGAAAAAACCACCCGATCGGGGAATGACCAATGATTTAAACATGCTTTCGCTACTTTTACCCTATTGTGATGCTATGTTTATAGATAATCAATGTCGGGCTTGTTTAGAGGAAAAAGATGTAAGGGACCAGATTGAATATCAAACTAGAGTTTTTTCTTTAAATAATAAGGAAAAATTTCTAACTTATTTAGAGAGTTTAGAAAAGGATTTTCCACCCGAATGTCGCGAGAAAGTTATAGAATTATATGGGCAGGAATGGATTCATACTCCTACTCAACTTTATAAAGAAAATCACTTTTGAATCTCAGCATAATTGGTATTCATTGCCAGCCCTTATCAAAAAGAACACAGAAAAGTAGTCCCTTTTCTACATTAATCTTTAACCTCTCCCCCACAATTACATTACTGAGGCTATAGTCGGTGACCTGCAAATTTTTTTTGGAGAATTGGTATTGAGCCCCCTCCATTGTAAAATTTTTTATCTTACTTAAGGGAAAGAGGGAAAATCTTCTCCCTTTAACATGAAGCAAGGTAGTTTTTCCCCTAATTGGGAAAATAGTTGCATTAGAGGTAATTATTTTAATTGCGCCATTATAGCGATTACGAAAAAGGTTGATGATGCTGGCATAACTATGGTCAAAATAGTTACCAGTTACAGCTAAAAGAATAATTTCTTTAGGATTCATGGTGATAGCCTTCTTGATGCTGAGTTCTAAATCGCTGAAGTCTTTTTTATCAGGAAATTTCTCAATGGGAACAGCGGGATATTTTTTTAATAAATCAGCTGATACGCTATCCAGATCACCGATAATGAGGTCGGGAGTTATGTGAATCTGGTGGAGTATTAATAATCCATTATCAGCAGCTATGATAAAATCACCTTTCTGACAAAAAGAGATTATCTTCTCCTTTTGCCAGTCTTCTCCCCCACCTACTATGACAATTCTGTGTAGCGGTTTTGTTTCGGTCATATTGATAATCCCTATTGATTTTAGAATTCTTCTTTTATATTTATAATATTATATGTAATTACCTTTTGCAAATATTTTAAGATATCATTGCCAATAAAATGCTTGATAGCATTTTGGGGAGATGGTATACTCAAAAGAAATTTATCAAAATGAATAAATTATTTACAATATCTTGTCAAATAATAAAAAAGGGGGGAATCATTATGTATAAATAATATAAATATTTTTTAATATTATTATAATAATTGATCTATTCTTTAAATCTTTAAAGTTAAAAAATTATTTAAATTAGAAATCAGAGAATTATAGAAAGGGGAAAATAATGAAAATATTCTATAATATAATCTCCTTAGTGTTAGTTTTATTAATAATGCTTGTTATTACTACCACTGTAATAGCTCAAATTTATCCAGAAGATCCCGAAACATTTTTTAGTCCCCAGTCTGTAGCTGATAAGGTATATATTAATGCTAATGTCATAACTGTTGATAAGATACACAATTGCACTAAGGCTACTGCTTTCGCTATTAAAAATGGTTGGTTTATTTATGTAGGTGATGAAGATGGGATACAATCATATATAGGTCCCGGAACTTTGGTTTTTGATTTGGGTGGTAAAACAGTTATCCCAGGTCTGCATGACAGCCATATGCACTATAGATTAGGAGCAAGAGAATTATATCCTCAGACACCAGATATCCGTGAAGAGCTTGGTAAATGGGCTTCAGTAGAGAGGATGCAGGCGGTGATCAAAGATTGCCTGGCTACTGGAAAAGGAATACGCATAGGGAAAGATGGCCAACAGTGGTTGGTATTAAGTGGATGGATGTCAGATGTGTGGGATCCACCAGTGTTTCATAGAAAGCTTATCGATGAGGTATGCCCAGATATTCCTGTTTATATTACCCGTTATACCCATGGTAGTGGTTGCAATACAAAAGCCTTAGAACTTGCTGGTATTACCAAGGATACCCCTGACCCGGAAGGTGGGCATATTAAAAAAGATGAGCAGGGAGAAGTTACTGGTGAATTTGTCGAGAGAGCCCCCAAACAACTACTAGACCTTATACCACCGGCACCTCCATATACCTTCTATGAAGATGCTCGAAACTTTGTGGAAGGACAACATTTAGCCTTAAAAGTTGGACTTACCATGATTCATGAGGCCAGTCAGACAAGCTATAATGATGCTAAAAAGAGGTTAGCTCTTTATGAAGGCGGTATTATGCTTTTAAGAATGAATGATATGGTTAGTCCTGAGGCAGCAAAACAACTAGGTGCTCCAATAAACTATAATAATAGATATATAAACCAGACAGTAAAACAACTAGCAGATGGGGCGATGGGATCAAGAGGTGCCTGGTTACTCGAAGAATATTCTGATTATCCTGGCTATTTTGGAGAACCCAGATTGACAGCAGAGCAGATAGCTGAGCTGGGCACAGGGCTTATTGGAATAGGATATAATCTAGCTATCCATGCCATAGGTGATGCTGCTAATCGTGCTGTTATTGATGGATATGAAAAGGCTTTAGATAATACTGGAGCAGATCCCTTTAAGGTAAGATTCCGTATTGAACACTGTCAGACACTCACTTCTGGAGATATTCCCAGACTTGCCCCTCTGGGAATTATTGCCTCAATGCAACCACTACATGCTACAGAAGATATGCACTTTTCACCAGCTAGATTAGGACCCGAGCGTATTAAAGGTGCCTATATTTGGAGAACTTTATTAGATCTTGGTGTGGTAGTTTCCTCAGGTACGGACTATTCTGTATCTCCCTATAATCCATTTTATACTATCCATGCTGCCGTAACTCGGCAAGATCGTAATAATAATCCTTCAGGTGGATGGTATAAAGAACAAGCTATGACCAGAGAAGAAGCTTTATGGTCAGCCACCTGGGGAGGTGCTTATGCTGCAAAGATGGAAGATATTTATGGTTCTATCGAGAAAGGTAAGCTTGCTGACTTTGTAGTAATTCCGGTAGATATCTTAGATGAAAATGAAATTGCGGATGAAGATCTCTGGAAGATTGAAGTAGATATGACCGTGATTGGTGGAGAAATAGCTTATAAAAAGCCGGTAGTAGTAAAATAAAAAAATATCTACAAATTTATTTTTTAATAAATAAATATTTTCTATACTATATTTTCTGTAAAAGAAAAAAAGAAAAAAGATTAATAAGGGAAGTATACCCAATTTGGCGAGAGATTAGTATAGGCTCACCTCATACTATATTAGCGATAAGCAAATAGCACAGTAAGAGGTGAGCTTAAAAGGAGATTACCTTTTGGGCTTCTCTTCTGTTACCAGATTTGTACTGATAAATTAATTCTGCTTTCAAAATATGATAAAAGTTCTTTATTAGCATTTTGAGTTATCGATTCTTTTCTTTTTTACTTATTTTCTTGATGAGGCAATTTGGATACTGTCAATAACTTTAGAAAATGTCACCTAAAAAGGCAGTTAATTATCGCCAAAAAATGTCACCTTTTAGG
>CAZGKY010000028.1:0-19013 GCA_964525625.1 uncultured Atribacterota bacterium
CTATTAAGCGGAGAGATTCAAAATAAGCAATGAAATTAATGGAGATACATATAAAAACATCCGAAGAAACACTCAAAAAAGAAAAAATGCAGAAATTTTATAGAAAGAATGAAATATTACTAGCTGAAATAAAAGATTTTAATAAATAATATTACTGTAAATAAATTAAAAATATTAATTTTTAAAAGAGGTATCACACAAGTTGGAAATAAAAGATGTTGTTGATAATAAGAAAGATTGTTATTTGACAGTTAAGGAAGCCTTATCTATTGATATTGGAAAAGGTATAGCACGTATTCCTCTAACATATATGGATAATTTAAATATCAGCATAGGAGATGTAATTGAAATAGTAGGTAATAAGAAAGCTGTTGCCAAGGCAATACCTTTATCTCATAATTTACAAAATGAACAAATAATTCAAATGGATGGTATGCTAAGAGAGAATGCCAGAGTCGGAATAGGTGATAAGGTAGTAATAAAAAAAACTTCCTTTAAAGAGGCAATAACTTTGGTACTGTCAAGTTTAGATATTGATCGTTTATTAGGAAGAAACCCAGATGTAAAAATAATTAAGGAAGCATTGTTAGGAATTCCGCTTATTATAGGGAATAAAATAAAAGTATTCTTATTTGGTCAACTCATTGGTTTCTATATTAAAGGGACAACACCCGATGGTGCAGTGATTACCACACCAAGCACTGAAATTGTTTTAGTAGGAGACGATGAAATTTCTGAAAAAGGTTTTAAAATTTATTATGAAGATATTGGTGGATTAACCCCACAACTGGATAAGATAAGAGAAATTATTGAACTTCCTTTAAAATATCCTAAAATATTTTCTAAATTAGGATTAAAGGCACCAAATGGGATATTACTTTATGGTCCCCCAGGTACGGGAAAAACACTTATCGCTAAGGCAATTGCTACAGAAACCTCTTCTTATTTCATTCATCTCAATGGTTCTGAAGTTATGAATAAATTCTATGGGGAAAGCGAGGCTAGGTTAAGGGCAATTTTTGAAGATGCTAAACTTCATGCTCCTAGTATTATTTTTTTAGATGAAATCGATGCTCTGGCACCCAAACGAGAACAGGTTATTGGTGATGTAGAAAAAAGGGTTATAACCCAATTGTTAGCATTAATGGATGGTATAGTGGAAAGAGGGGATGTTATTATTATAGCTGCTACAAACATGCCTGATGTATTGGAGCCAGCATTAAGAAGACCTGGAAGATTGGATAGAGAGATAATGATACCAGTACCAAATGTTAATGGTAGGAAGGAAATTTTAGAAATCCATACCAGAAATATGCCTTTAGACAAAGACGTTAATTTAAATCAAATTGCTGAAATGACCCACGGTTTTGTTGGTGCTGATTTAGCTTCCTTATGTCGTGAAGCAGGAATGCATTGCTTTCGTAGAATTATTAAAGAGGTAGAATCTAATACGATAAATCACTTTGAGATAAAGGTAAACATGGAAGATTTTTTAAAAAGTTTTAAAGAAGTTGAACCATCTGCTCTAAGAGAGTATGCTATGGAATCTTCCAATATTGAAATGTCTGATGTTGGTGGGTATAAAAAAATCAAACAAGATCTGATTTCTTTGGTTGAACTTCCCCTAAAATATCCTGAAACCTTTAAACTTTTAGGTTTAGAAAGTTCCAAAGGAATTTTATTTATCGGCCCATCAGGTACTGGTAAAACTCTTATGGCAAAAGCATTATCTTGTAAGACAGGATTGAAATTTATCAGCGTATCAGGTCCTAGCTTGTTTTCTAAATGGTTGGGCGAAACAGAAAAAATATTAAGACAGATATTTAAAACAGCCAAACAGTCAGCTCCCTGCATATTGTTTTTTGATGAACTTGATGGGATTGCTCCTAAAAGAGGAAAATCTGATGAGAATGGAAATATGGCTCAAAGGGTAGTAAGTCAATTGATTATTGAACTTGATTCTTTGGAAAGCTATAAGTCAGTAATAGTATTAGGAGCAACAAATAGACCGGACCTATTAGAACCTTCTTTATTGGGGCCTGGGAGATTTGAATTTATTTTTAATTTTGATTTACCAAATGAAGAAGAAAGGTATGAAATATTTCAAGTACATACTAAAAAAATGTATTTAGCCGAGGATGTTGATCTAGCTCTTATGGCAAAGAAAACTGCAGGTTTTACAGGTGCTGACATTCATTCTTTATGTCGTAAAGCAATCATCTTAGCATTACAGAATACATTGCTTAATAATGAAAAAAAATATCAAAAAGAAGATTTAATCAATATAAAAATTTCTCAGAGATATTTCTCAATGGCTCTCAAAGAAATTGAAGAAAACAAAACAATAAAGAAAAAAGGTGGTGGTTATTAAAATTAATATTGAATAATAAAGGGAATGCAATCTGATTTTATTTTTGATTTTTCTCAACCAAAAAGATTAAGGAGGAAATTATATAATATGAATGAAATAAAAACAAAAAATAAAATAGTAGAAATTACAATTTGGGCATCTGGAGTTATACAAGATGCTGAAGCAAGAGATACAGCCAATTCAATTGCTGCAGCAGCAGCTAAAGAGGGAAAATATGTTCAATCTTTTGACAATTATGTAGATTTACCTGACCGCGTAAACGTACCAGTCAGGAAATATGCTAGAATTAGTTCGGAAGAGATTCAAGAAAGATACATTTATGAAAATGAACATCCGAATATTGTTATTTTAGTAGAACCCACTTTAATTAAGGGATTTAATGTTTTGAGAGGAATGCCTAAAGGGGGGATTTTAGTAATTAACACTAACAGAGAAATTAATGATTTATTAAAATTCTTACCTAACAAGGATTTACTAAAAAGTATAGCCACTATTGATGCCTATAATATTACTAAAGCAATTGTTGATGATTTTATGGATATTGAGGGAGCTTCAACCAAAGAGATCGGAAGAGGAATTGGTGCCGTACTTGCAGGAGCAGTTGCCAGAGTTAGTGGAGAATATTCTTTAGAAAGCTTGAAAGCTGTTGTTAAAAATAAAGAAGCTGCTGAAAGAGGTTATAATTCTGTTACTATAAAGAATCTTTAATGTCAGAACAATAAAAATATAAGGAGGATTTTTTTAATGAGTAAACCTACCATACCCGAAAATAAACAGTTACCAGAAGGTGGTATTGTTGAGTGCCCAAAAGATGAACAGGAACAAATGACTACAGGGGGATGGAGAGTTTTAAGACCGATAATAGATAATAGCAAGTGTACTAAATGCAAGACTTGCTGGATATCGTGTCCAGATGCTGCAATAAAGATTGATGATGAAGGCTATATGAAAGTAAATTTAAAATATTGTAAAGGTTGTGGGATTTGTGCTTCGGTATGTCCAGTAGGTGCAATTAAACGCGTTCCTGAACTTGACTTTGATGAAGTAATTGTTTATAGAGAATTACCATATTAAATTTAGAATATTATTAATGGAAGGTTAGGTGAAAGAATTATGAAAATTGAAAAAAAATATCTTGCTGGTTTAGCAGCAATTGCGGAAGCGGTAAGATTAGCTGATGTTGATGTTATTACATCCTATCCAATACGTCCTTATACTGGATTAATGGTTGACTTATCAAAAAAAGTAGCGGATGGTCTTTTGGATGCTGAATTTATTCATGCAGAAGGAGAACACGCTCAATTAAGTATAGTACATGGTGCATCTGCCTGTGGCGCTAGAACTTTAACTGGTAGTTCTGGAGTAGGTGTTACCTATGCCTTCGAAACTTATTCTCCAATTTCTGGAGGACGATGTCCTGTTCAAATGGTAATTGCAGATAGAACCCTTGATCCACCTGGTGATTTTGGTTCTGAACATACTGATGCACTTAGTGCTAGAGATATGGGCTGGATAATGGGTTGGGCTGAAACTCCCCAGGAGGCATTTGACAATACTTTAATTTATTATCGGTTGGGGGAAGATCAAAGAGTATCATTACCTCAATTTAATTGTCATGATGGGTATTTTGTTTCACATATTCCCGGAGAGGTTGAAATACCAGAAAAATCTCAGGTTGATGAGTTTTTACCACCATATAAACCAGCAAAACCGTTAGATCCCAGGATACCTTATGGTCATGGTCCTCAGATTTATTCTGACCAAGGACCAATATTACAATTACAACGATCCATTTTAATGGATAAAGCCAAAGAAATTATTCCTGAAATTCTCGATGATTTCAATAAAATTTTCGGTAGAAAATATGATCCATATATAGAAAATTTTAATCCTTATAATGGTGAGGTATGTTTATTTATAAATGGCGCTCATGCCCATACTTGCCGATATGCTATTGCCAATCTCCATAAAGAAGGTGTAAATATGGGTCTATGTAAGATTCGTTTTGTAAGACCCTGGGCTACTGAGGAAATAGCAGAAGAGCTATCAAAATATAAAGTGGTTGGAATTGTAGAAACAAACAATTCTTTTGGTATATCTGGCGGAGCAGGAGTTTTTACCACAGAGGTTTCTGCATCACTGTATAGCCTACCTGAGGGTAAAAGACCTATGATAATTTCTTTTATGGCTGGATTAGGTGGAGAGACCGTTCGACTAAATGATTTTTATTTTATGGCGAAAAAATTAATTGAAACTGCTGAAAGAAAGAAAATTGAAAAACCCGTTTATTGGGTGGGTTTTGAAGAGTGATAAAAGAAATGGATTATTAAGGATTTACATATTTTTAAAAGGAGGAAATTTATTGTGATGAG
Source organism: uncultured Atribacterota bacterium (assembly GCA_964525625.1). Classification (GTDB taxonomy): domain Bacteria; phylum Atribacterota; class Phoenicimicrobiia; order Phoenicimicrobiales; family Stramentimicrobiaceae; genus Stramentimicrobium. Next base: position 4,744 of record CAZGKY010000028.1, read on the forward strand.
TAATACTTTAACCTTAGAACCGATATCTTCTCTTGTAGATACACCATATGAAGAGCAATATGTCTCTGGTCATAGGACTTGTGCTGGATGTGGTCCTGCACTTGCCTATCGTTTGATTGCTAAAGCCTCTGGTAAGAATACTATATTTATTGGACCTACTGGTTGTATGTATGTTGCCAACACTAGTTATTTATGTGTTCCCTGGACAGTACCATGGATTCATGCTCAGATTACTAATGGCGGAGCTGTAGCTTCTGGAATTGAAGCTGCTTATAAGGCGATGATTAGAAAAGGTAAGTATAGTGGAGATTTTCCAAATATAGTCGTTATGGCTGGCGATGGTGGCTCAGCTGATATTGGGTTACAAGCAATATCAGGAGCTTTTTACCGTAATCATGATATATTAGTAGTTAGCTATGATAATGAGGCTTATGCCAATACTGGTATACAAGTTTCGCCAATGACCCCTTATGGAGCAGCAACTTCCTTTACTCCACCTGGCCCAAAGATACCAGAGGCTAAAAAATTATGGCCTAAAGATATTACAGCAATGATGTACTATGGTCATCCAATGCTAAAGTATCTTGCCCAGGCATCTATTGCATATCCTGTAGATCTAATGAATAAAGTAAGAAAAGCTCTTAATAAAGAGGGTCCTGCCTTTATTCATGTTCACACTCCCTGTCCCAAAGGATGGAGATTTGAAGCAAATAGAACGATAGAAATTGCCAAGTTAGCCATTCAGACAGGAATGTGGATTAACTATGAAATTGATGAAGGAAAGAAAAAAATTGATCACTTACCTAAAGAATTTAAACCGGTAGAAGAGTATCTTAAAATTCAAGGACGTTTTAGTCATCTAAGTGCAGAACATATTCATAAGATACAGGCATTTGTTGACAGTAAGATAGCTGAGGCCCGTCCAGTTACAGCAAGAACCGTGTGATAGAGAAAAGATTTACAGAGTTGCACTATTAATAATATATATTAAGAATTTTCTTCAAACTTTAGTATGTGCAACTCTGGATAGTATAAGATCTAATTAAATTTTCTTAAGTCATGTTTAGAAATTGATATCGAATTTCCATAAATTATATGTTATACTAATAACTAATAAAAGTAAATCTATTTTTTAAAAATTTTAGGAGGATTTTAAAATGAATCCAAATGCAAAACTCATTCTTATAATTGTTTTGTTTGCTTTCCTATTAATTTCATTAAATATTTATGCTCAGATTGAAGTGCCTTTTAAAGGTGAGTTTCCTATTGCTATGACTAATCCAGGTCAGAGTCCCGAAATTGCCATTGTTGGTCTTTTAGCAAGAAGGGCTAATATTGAGATTACTTCAGAGAATTTTCTGAAACCAGAAAAACTTGAAGGAGTGAAAACCCTTATTATTATTCTTGGTGGAAGTGGAAAAGGATTAGGAGCTGCTGGAGTTAATATTGATGCAGAAGTCTTGAGAGCTAAAGAGCTAATCCAAGTAGCTAAAGAAAAGGAAATTAAAATAATAGGCATGCACTTAGGTGGTAAAGAAAGACGAGGAGAAGCGTCAATGATTATGATTAATTTAATAACTCCTGAATGCGATTATGTTGTGGTTAGAGAAGATGGAAATGAAGATGGATATTTCACAAAATTGTGCGAACAATATAAAGTACCATTAACTTTAATTGCTCAAACAAATCAGGCTTCTGACATACTTAAAGCCATTTTTATTCAGGAGGAAGAAACTGAAGAAAAACCTTCTTAATAATTAGAGGTTAATTAGTGAATGTTATATACATCTTACCTTTTCTATTTAAAAGAGAGAGTAGAATATTCTCTAATTTAATAGCCTTTCTGTTGTTTTAACCTTGTATTATGTTATTTTAATCGTATTGTATAATGATATTTTTCATAAAATATATGATTTTTAAGATGGTTGTAAATTATGCCTTTTATTCTAGTCAGAGCATACTATCTATCAAGTAACATTTATAGCTTATAGCTGATTTTCATTTGCTATCAATTTTTAACAAGATATCTCACCTGCGTAATTATTAACTCTAAGTTGTTCTTTTAAAAATTTAGTTAAAATAATTACCCAGACCAGATCCAGACCAGAATAGTATCCTATTAATTAATTCAATATGTAAATCTTGCACTACTCTTCTAACTATTAACAAATAATAAATAACAAATTAATCTGGATAGCTTTTGATTGAAAATTTTTACAGGTGTAGTAATATCTTTGATTTTGAATATTAATGCACATTATAATGTAAATTTTTATTTGCTTATCTATGATCATTTGTGATGATATAGAATATATTCATATTACTAATTATATTTTTTGTGTTAGTTTCTCTATATATAAATAAATCATTAATAACAGACTAATTTTTAAGATTATTTTTTACAGAGCATTAGTGAAGTAAACTCGAAAAAATCAGTATTTAATGAAATATAATTTTAACTATTATGTTTAAGATTATATTTAGAAAATTGATCTTATTATTTTATTAGTAAACTTCATATTTTTACAATAATATAAAAATAATAAAAGGAGGGGTAATATTTTAAATAAATCTATTCTCATAGTGTGTTTTAATAATTTTTTAAATGGTCTCAGTAGTAATTGTATAAATGCAATATATTTAGAAAGATAGTTAGGTGATTTTAAAATTAAGATATATTAAGAGGTAAAACATTAAGGAGGGTTATTTTAAATGAGTGCAACTACCGAGATACTTATAGTATTTTTAGGTATGGTAATAGTTTTTTTTGTAGGATTTAGATTTAAATTACCTGTAGGCATGATAATGATGATAGCTTCTTTAGTGGCTGCTTTTATTGTAGGCTTTGGTATACCTATTCAACATCTGGTTGAAGGTGCTTTTTATTTTGAACATTTAATGAGTCTTATCATTACTGGAATGTTGTTTATAGGCACTATGTCATCTACTGGTGCCCTTGACTCAATTACCAGATGGATTATGTTTAAAGCATATACTAAGCCAAGTTTATTACTGGCAATTCTAGCGGTTATTATAATGTTTCCTGCTATGATTACAGGATCAACACCTGTTGCAGTGTTAACTACAGGGGTATTAGTGGCTCCTATATTATTAAGAATGGGAATTCCTAAATTAGAAACAGCTGGAATTATTGGTATGGCAGCTTTGATGGGGCAGAGTGCACCCCCGGTAAACGTAATGGTTATGATTATTTGTACCAGCACATTTATGCCCTATGAGGGATTTGGACTACCTCTAGCCATATTAACCTTTCCTTTAGCTATTCTTTCTGCTATCGTATTAGGAAGAAAGTATATTTCTGTTGAATCATTAAAAAAATTGGTTGATGAAGATCTGAAAGAAAATAAAATACTACCATCAAATAAAGTATTTGTTCTTTTTATTCCCTTACTTCTATTGGCAATATTAATGACCTTGCCAGTACTATTCCCTTTTAATTTTCCTGATCCAGGCATGGCATTGATATTTGTAGTTTGTACCATTGTTGCACTTTTTACCGGAGTAAAAAGAATCAATATTATTAAACAATCTTTTGAAACATTTAAAGAAGCATTTGTAATAATGGTCTTGTTTGTAGGGATGGGTATTTTTGTACATTTTCTTTCCTTGACTGGCGGAAAGGGATTTTTAGCAACTATTACTGTTTCCCTGCCAACCTGGGCATTGTATATTAGTTCAGCTATTATGCCTCCCATCCTTGGAGGGCCGATCGTTCCTTTTGGTACATCAGCAATATTAGGACCACCAATTGTTCTGGCTTTTAGTACAAAAAATGCTATTATTCTTACATCCGGTCTTTCATTATTTTTATCTTTGGGATGTCTAGCACCTCCTACTGCACTCAGTTCTTTATTTGCCGCTAGATTGGTGGGACTGGAAAACCAGTATATGAAAGTAACCTGGCGCGTTTGGAAACTGGCTTTACTTACCATGATTATTGGCTTTTTAGTTATGTATTTTGCTAATCCTATTGCTAATATTCTTGGCCTTTAAGAAAAAGGGTAGTTTGTATGAAATAACTATGTGATGAGGAGGATAAGAATTAATATGAATATTTTTCAAATATACCAATTTATTTACCATTTCATATATTTATATATCGTAGTAATTTTTGTTTTAAGCATTTTTAGAAAAGAAAGTATAGATGATGGAAGACATCCTATATTTATAAGGCAGATTGGTTATGCCATGATAATTGTGCCCTTTTTATTAAGAATTTTACATATTAGATAAAAATTTTGAAAGGAGGCCTATGAATAAATGAATATGATGGATAATAAAATTATTAAGAAGGGTATACTTGCCCTGATAATAGTACTCATTATTTGTGCGCTTGCAACAGTATATTTCAAGCGGCAATATATTGAAGAACCAATAGTGGCTGGACCTGGAGTAACTAGAGTGGTTATGCTTAGTGACTACTTCGATGGATTAAAAAATACAAGAGTTGATACAGAAGTATATTTCTTAGAAGGGAAAGAACCAGGAGGAACATTATTTATTATGGGAGGTAATCACCCTTGTGAACCTAGTTCTTTATTAAGCTCTATAGTATTTATAGAAAATGCAATTGTGGAGCAAGGGCGACTGATTGTAATTCCTAGAGCCCAAAAGACTGCTTATGATATTACTGAGCCTGGATGGGGATTTCCCCCTCGTTTTCATATTAAGCAGGATGGTGATAATATGAGGTGGTTTCGATTTGGCTCTAGAAGAATGGATGCCGTTGTTTGCTGGCCTTTACCAACTGTGTTTGTAAACTATCCGTCTGGTCAGGTATTAGCTGAGTCTGAAGCTCAAAATTTAAATCGAAATTTTCCAGGAAGGCCAAATGGCAGGAAAAATGAACAATTAGCTTATGCTATTTTGGAAATGATTAAAAAAGAAAATGTAAATGTATCAGTTGATTTACATGAAGCACCACCGAATCGACCACTAGTTAATGCCATAGCTGTTCATGAGAAAGCTCTGGAACTTGCCTCTTTAGCTAACCTCAATATGGAGATGTTCTGGAATACCATGGTTCGTTTAGAATTATCACCTGTTAATCTACGTGGACTTTCCCATCGTGAATGGGGTGATAATTCAGAAACATTTCCAGGTCTTATAGAGACATGTAGTCCTATGCATGGACCCCTCCGGGGAAAGTCAACTGAAAAATTAGTACTTGATGCTAAGGATGAATTTGAGCTAATGGCAGCAAAAGCTGGTAGGTCATTTACTAAGTACGATGAAGAAGGGTGGCCAATTAGCGTTAGAAATGCACGACATATTCAACTTATAATAGAACTTGCCAATGCCTGGACCGAATTAAATCCTGAACAACCTATCATAATTAATAATATGCCTAATTATAACGAGATTGTGACTAATGGAATTGGTCAATATCTGGCTATAGTTAAAGATCCAATTCCACCACTGTTTCCTATTCCCGGTATTAGAGAGTTCTTCTTTAATGAAGGCAGACCTTTATGGGGATATGGTAGTAATTGGGTCTATGATAAGGTTCTTGGAGCAAGGGAATTATAGAATTGCACTTAGTTCAGTAAACAATAACAATAATATTTATTTTAAAAATTAATTAATTATTAAGATATAGATAAAAAATGAAAAAGAGTATAACAAAAAGTGGCTAAGAAAAAGTTAAAGCTCTTAAAGCCGCACACATGTAAAGATGCGATGTTTACTACATATAGAGATATAATATGTTTATCGAGAATATTACCAAATAAGAAGGAGGGTAGCTATTATGATTTAAAAAATTTAGTAAGCTAGTAAATATGAAAATATGAAAAATATTTGGAGGTAAAGATGGTAAAGATCTTACATTACAAGCATGAGAAAAAATATTTCGTAAATCGTAAATATGTTATAAAATATTTTTAGGTAACTTACACTATATTACTGTAAAGGAAATACCAACTAAAAGGAGTAAAATCTTGTGATGGGAGGTGATCATTAAAAAAATTTATAAACCTGAGTCTTCAAGTTTAGATTATAAAAAATTAAAGGAGAAAATAAAATGAGATTTAAGTTTATTAATAAAATTATAATGGTTATGTTGGTATTGTTTATTTTTGTTAGTATTACAACAGGAACTGTTTTTGCTCAAGTTGGTGGTAGATTTAAACCTGTTATTCATGCAAGAGATTGGGTAGCCATTACGGGTAAACCTTTAGGAGCTACAGCAGGGGCGTTGATATTTGCTCAGGGTGGAAATGCCATGGATGCTGCTTGTGCCATGTTAGCAGCAGTTTGTGTGATGACTGATTCACTGCATTTTGGTGGAGAAACCCAAACTTTGGTATATGATCCTCAATTAAATAAAGTTTTTGGAGTAAATGGAATGGGTCATGCTTATACTGGGGCAACACCCGAATTCTTTTTTGATCAAGGAATGGCTTTCCCACCTAATTATGATGTTTTAGCTGCTTCTACTCCAGGAACTCCACGTGGCTTAATGTATCAGTTAGCAGAATGGGGTACAATGAGTTTAGAACAGGTTCTGGCGCCAGCGATCCGGATGGCAGAAGGATATCCTATTGAACAACAGCTTGTCAATTCAATTGCTTCACAGAAACAAAGGCTTTCTGGATGGAAATATTCTGCTCCTATTTATTTACCAAATGGTGGAGAACCACCAAGACCTGGACAGATTTTTGTTCAGAGAGATTTAGCAAATATGTTCCGCAAACTGGTAGAAGCCGAAAGGCAGGCTTTAGCTAATGGTGCGACTCGTAAAGAAGCTATTTATGCGGCAAACTATCGCTTCTATGCTGGTGATATTGGACAGGAGTTTGTCCGGTCTAGCCAGGAGCAGGGTGGTAAACATACTATGGAAGATATGTATTTTAGTGGTGTAGAATGGTGGGATTTAACCAAGGAAGAGCCTATTACTGTAAATTATAAAGGAATAGATGTTTACAAGCTAACCTCCTGGACCCAGGGACCTGTTTTCTTGCAAATGCTAAATTTATTAGAACTGGTTGATTTTTCAAAATATCAACGTGGTACAGCTGAATATATTCATATGCTGTATCAGATTATGAACTTGGCATTTGCTGATCGTGATTTCTACTACGGTGACCCAAGATGGGATCCTAAAACTCCATTAAAGGGTTTATTATCAAAAGAATATGCTAAGGAAAGATTTGCACAGATAAATTGGGAAAGGAACGATCCTAATGTTGGTCCTGGAGATCCTTATCCCTATCAAGGAGAAGAAAACCCATTTAAAGATAAACTATCTAACTGGAAACCAAACGTAACTGGTATTGCCTGGAATAGTGAGGTAGAACAACAATTCTTAGCAGGTACCACTTCCGTGCAGGCTGCAGACTCAAAAGGAATGGTTGTATCTATGACTCCAAGTGGCGGTTGGAATCCAGTGGTTATTGCTGGACACACTGGTGTTGGTATGAGTCAGCGTATGCAACAATTTGTGGTTGATGAAAATCTAAATCCCTTCAATGTTGTTGCTCCTCATAAACAACCAAGAGTAACATTAACTCCAACTTTGTGCTTGAAAGATGGTATTCCTTATCTGTCTATGGCTGTACAAGGTGGAGATACCCAGGAACAGAATCAGATTCAATTCTTCCTGGATTTTGTTGAGTGGGGTCTGGATGTACAACAAGCTGCCGAAGGTGCCCAATTTACCAGTTACCAGATGCAGAGTTCATTTGGGGATCATGCTCAATATCCCGGTAGAATTCAATTAGATAACAGAATTGCAAAAGAAGAGGCAGAAAAATTAAAAGCCATGGGCTATGAGGTACAATGGAGAGGCGAATTACGAGTGAATTCCGGACCTATTAATGCCATCTATTTTGATTGGGAAAATCAGACTATGTGGGGTGGTTCCAGTATCCATGGTGAAGATTATGGTATTGGATGGTAATAAATACATTACTTAATTAAATTCTTCTTAACAAAAAATGCAGAGAAGAAAGGTAGGATCATAAATAATACTCTCCTACTTTTCTTCTCTGTTATGATTATAAATTTGCACCTACTACACTTATAAGAAATACATATTCATTAATAAAGAAAAGTGCCTTACACTTGCTATAAAAAGACATTTTTTGTGTAAATAAATTTCTTTAATAAAGGAAATTTGTTCTTCCTCACAATATAGTAGCGATAAGATAATAATTGCTGGGTTTACTACATTATATAAAGCTAACCTAAAATTGAATATAGAATAATAAGGATAATATTTGGTAAGATTTAGTTTTAGGATAAATCACTTCTTAAACTTCATCTCTTAATAATGATAAATCTACCTCAAAGGAGCCTTATTTATTAGCTCACTTAATAAAGAAAAGTATTGGTATATTCTATGTTTGTTTTTTCTTTAGGAGGTCTCATAGTTATTTATTTGAATTTATTCTTCTCATAAAAGCATCTGTTCTCTTTTCTCTTGGATTTATGATTATTCATTGCCCATTTGAAAATTGTCTTTCTACTGTCTTAATTAAAAAGTTAAAAGTGCCAATAATTAACTCAGAATAATTATTGGCACTTGTACTTTTAATTACGAATTATCACAAGTATATTACGTAATATAGAGAATAAATATTACCAACCTATACCCCAGCGGGGACCACCCCAAGTAGTTGATGGTATTGATGTACCTCCCATCATAGTGCCATTTTCTTGATCAAAGATTATTGATGTCATATCTCCTGTTAGTTCACCTCGAACCATTCCAGTCTCTATTCTTACATCATAGCCCATGGTTTTTAATTCTTCCACTACGTTTCTTGGAATACGAGCATCTAATCGAATTCTACCAGGGTAAATAGGATGGTTTCCAAAGGAACCATGCATTTGAAAACTTTCAAATTTTGGTGCTTCTCCAGCCTCCTGAGCATCCATACCAAATTCTACTACATTGAGGAACCACTGTAGGATAAGCTGATCCTGGATATCTCCACCTGGTACATTCCAGGAGAGATATGGCTTGCCATCTTTTAAGGCCATACTCGGAGTAAGTGTTACTCTTGGATTCTTACCAGGTTCGACTACATTAAAGGGGTTCATATTTTCGTGAACTACAAACTGCTGCATCCGTTGACTCATACCCACACCAGTTTCTCCAGCTATATAAACAGGTGGCCATCCTCCACTGGGGGTGCAAGAAACAACCCAACCTCGAGCATCTGCAGTCTGCAGAGAAGTTGTACCATGTCTTTGTTCTTCATATAATATTTCTGCCAATGTATTTCTTTCATCAATTATGCTTGCTTTAAGTTTCATAAACTCTTCCAGTTGTTTGGTAAAAGGATTAGTTTCACCTTGATAAGGATAGGGATCACCTGGTCCTATATTTGGATTATTTTTGGTATAGTCTATTAATTTCCGTCTCTCAGCAGCATATTCTTTCGAAAGTAGTCCTCTTATGGGTTCCTCTGGAGGGAAGTATGGGTCACCATAATAGAAATCACGATCTGCATAGGCTAAATTCATTGCCTGATATATAGTGTGAATATATTTAGCACTGTTCCAACCCATAGATTTTAAATCAATTCCTTCTAAAATATTTAGGGCTTGTAATAAAACAGGACCTTGAGTCCAAGTTCCTAATTTGTAAACTTCTATACCTTTATAATTTATTTGAGGTACATAACTTGGCCAGTTCTCAAATCCTGGTTTTTCAATATATACTTTCCAGTTAGCCAAATCTTCCAAAGTATGTAAGCCACCACCCTCTTGGCTACCTTTTACAAATTCCTCGGCAATATCTCCTTTATAAAATCGGTCATAGGCAGCCATAATGGCATCTTTTCTACTCTTTCCTTCTTTTAGAGCATTTTGTTCCGCTTCTACTAATTTCCGAAGTGTATTTCCTAACCAGACTTGAGTAAATATTTCACCTACTTTAGGGGGTGGAACAAATACTTCTTTGGAGTACTTCCAACCGGAATGTCTCTCTTCTTCCCCTCTATAAATAGCTGCGGTCTGGGGTTCCATGGGATATCCGTCACATAAATCTATAGCTGGTTCAAGTACTTCTTTTAAACTTAAAGTACCAAATTCAGCCAGCATCACCATAAGACTACCGGGTATACCAGGTGTAACTGCTGCTAAGGGACCATATCCTGGGGGGAATTGCATTCCTTGCCCAGCAAAAAATTCTGCAGTTGCTCCAGTAGGAGCCACTCCGCAACCATTAATTCCATAAACTATTCCATCATTGGGATTAAAGATAAGAGCCTGGTTTTCTCCACCGAAAGAAAGTGAATCATTCATTACACATGTTGCTGCTAGTATAGCACAGGCTGCATCCACTGCATTTCCGTCTTTTAGAAATATCTTAGCTCCCGCCATTGCAGAAAGAGGTTCACCAGCAATAGATATCCAGTCTTTAGCCATTAATCTCTCTCTATAAGTGTTTGGATAACCATAGGGTTCCCATTCACCATACCTAAATTGTTGAATATTTAGCGCTTCATCTGTAATTGGTATTGCTTTTTCTACTTTTTTTTCTTCCTCTTGCAGCGCTCCTATAGCAAAAGTTGTTATACTAAAGGCGAGTATTATTATTAAAACACTAATCTTGATAATTAATAATCTTCTCATAATTATTTAATTATTTCCTCCTTTTTCCTTTTTTATTTATTTTTGAGTCATTTCAAAAACTCCCATTTCACATTTACAAAATTTTAATCATACACACACCATTAATTCTAGCCCATGATTTTAACCTCCTTCCCTTAAAATTTTTTAGAAAGTATTTTTTTAATTTAGGCCTTTTTATACTTTATCAAATACAAAAAAATAAAATAGTAATAAAAAAATTGTCTTTCACAAATCAGTATTATTTCGAATAACTACTTAAATAAATTAGTTATTTCCCATTATTTAAACTTTCCTTGCCCGGTTTTGGTGGGTATTAAGAGTAATACTGACTAGTGAAACTATCCTTAATAGAAAAATCATAAAATCATAAGTATTGTAAAATTTTAATTATTGATATTTTAAGGCAAATAAATTTACTAATTTTAAATTATAAAATTATAAACAAGAAGAATAAATTAAAAACAATTAAGAAAAAAAATATTTCTGTTGGACATTTTACCTGATAATTGTACTACGATTAAATAAAGTGAGGCAAGGAATTATGTTTTCAGTATTGTAAGGGGTTCTTTTTACTTAAATTTGTCAAAGAACCAAACAAAATTCGCTTTCTTAAGAGAGTTCTTTGTAAATTAAATTTTATGAATAATTCAATAATATTCTATATAAAATGTTATAATATGTCAAATTTTTTTGCCTTCTTTCCTTAAAACACCTACTAGTTTTTATAATATTTGCCTTAATTCTTTTTTTGGATTAGAGAAGAAATCTCTTTTACTTTCCGGGACATTGGGATACTATACCCAACACACTCAAACAGTACCATCAAATTAACCCATGGTTGATTGACAAATTTTTAAGAATTATTTAAAATAAAATAAAAAGATGATATAGATTGTTAAGTATTGGAAGAAGTAGATGAGGAAGGAGGTGTGGAGTAAATAGATTAAATTTGTTATATATTTGCTAACTATATTGTAATACAAATCATAACAAATTTTAAAAGGAGGCATTAAAATATGATAAGGCAAAAAGTTGGTTACATTGTTACAATTATTTTATTACTTTTCTTCACTCTTAATATAATGATGAATAGTGTTTTTGCTAGTTCTTTAACTCGACCTACAATTCTTGGTACCAATCATATGGTTGCTTGTGGGCATTATCTTGCAGCATATACAGGAAATAAAATATTAGAAAAAGGTGGAAATGCTTTTGATGCTGGTGCAGCAATGGTTCTCGCACAATCAGTGTTAGAACATGAGTTGTTTGGGTTTGGTGGAGAAGTACCTATCTTAATCTATTCAAGTAAGGATGGACAGGTTTATTCAATCGACGGAAATACTATGGCACCTAGTAGCGTAGATTTTGATTGGTTCATTCAAAATGATATTATGGCTATACCCGGTGATGGATTTCTGCCAGCAGGTGTTCCAGCTGTCTTAGATGCAATAATACTTCTCTTAGATAAATGGGGAACAATGAGTTTTGCAGAAGTTGTTGAAGATGCTATTTATTATGCTGATAAAGGATTTGGTCTTCATAATAGCATGAGAGAAAGAATAATTGCTACTGAAAAACGTTTTAGAGAAGAATGGCCCACCTCCGCTGAATTATTTTTACCAGGTGGTAAAGTTCCTGATTTTGGACAATTGATGGTTAATAAAGATCTAGCTAATACATTTAAAAGGCTTGTTGAGGCAGAACAGAAAGCTTGGGCAGAAGGGAAAAGTAGATCTGAAGCTTTAAGAGCTGTCCGGGATCGTTTCTACAAGGGTGATATCGCGGAAGAAATCGTTAAGTTTCAAGCGGAAAATGCTTTTATGGATGCTACTGGAAAAGCACATACTGGCAATCTTACATTAGAAGACTTTTCTAATTATACCGCACTTGTTCGGGAGCCGTGGAGTGTAAATTATAAAGGTTATGAAGTATACAAATGTGGTCCCTGGACACAAGGTCCTGTTTTTTTGCAACAGCTTAATTTGCTTGAACACTTTAACCTTCAAGCTTTAGGATATAATACTACTGATTACTGGCATGTTATTATAGAGACTACTAATTTAGCCCACGCTGATAAGGATAAATATTATGGCGATCCTGATTTTGTATATGTTCCGAAAGAAGGATTGCTTTCTAAGGATTATGCTAAAGAGAGAGTAAAGTTAATCGATATGAATAGAGCCCTAAATGACCATATTCCAGGTGATCCCTTCCCATATGATGTAAAATCTGCTAAAAGAGAAGAAAATATTAATGCGCTAACAAAACAAAAAGAGTGGAATATTGATTCTGCTGTTGCCTATTTAAATTTACATAACAATGATACTACGGGAACAAGGGCTGTTGACAAAGAAGGAAATATGTTCTCAGCTGTTCCCAGTGGCGGATGGTTCACATCTTCTCCCATTATTCCAGGATTAGGATTCTGTTTAAATACTAGAGGCCAAATGTTCCATTTAACTGATCCTGATGCACCAAAAGCATTCCGACCCGGTTCTAGACCCAGTACATCATTAACACCTACCCTGGTACTTAAAGATGGAAAACCTTTTGCTGTCTTTGGCACACCTGGAGGAGATGCTCAAGATCAATATACACTTCAGACCTTCTTGAATGTTATTGAGTTTGGAATGGAAGTTCAGGATGCAATTGATGCACCAAAAGCAAGATCATATAACTTCCCAAGCTTATTTTACCCTTATACACAAACTATTGGTCGTGTAGGATTTAATCCGGGATTACCAGGAGAAGTAATTGAAGAACTTAAAGCAAGAGGCCATGATGTAAGAATATTGGGTACTTTTACAGATGCAACTCAAATGATCATTATACATCCTGAAACGGGTCTATTGCATGGTGGCGCTAGTCCAGCTCGTGATAAACAGTATGTAATAGGTTGGTAATAGTAAGCAATAAATAGTATATTTAGCCTGCTTCCTTTTAATTTTTTGAGAGGCAGGCTAAATAATTTAAATATATCACTTTCAATACTGATTTTTATTCCTTGAGTTCATTTTTAATAACAAGAGTATACTATACCTAACTAGAAAACTAGTTTATTACTAATAGTAACTTGTGAAATGTACCTAAACTAAAAAGGTATTCATTTCACAGGATTAAGGTACTTCTAATTATTTATTTAATCCAACGAGAACTGGTCACCCATAAAGGTAGGGATGAGATTTAATTCCTATATCTTCCATTCGCACTTTGCTATAATCATAACATAAGACTCAGGAAATCAGCCCATACCGTATACTAGACCCATACCATATTGTCTGGATTACTCTCTTCCGGAGGAAAATACTCATAGAACCTGTAACAAGACTATTGGAGGATAAAATTATGGGAGAAAAGAAGACATTATCCGGATTTAGAATATCTGGAAATTGGTATAGACCTTGATTACTCTAACTTGTATATGCTCATCCCTCCCAAATATGTAGTGAGTGAGGCAGTTAATTATCAGATCAGATAACAGTAAAGCACTAGACAAAAATTTGCTTTCCTAGCAAAGGTCTACTGGGGTGATAAAGGAATCTGGGCCAAAAGATTATTTAGTCTCTACCGTGAGCATCAACGAACAAATCATTCAAGCATATATCTGGATGTAAGAAGAGGAAGATACATGACAAGCGGAGCTGGAATTTTAAGAACACCACGCC
>CAZGKY010000029.1:0-13298 GCA_964525625.1 uncultured Atribacterota bacterium
ACACCCTATCCTACACTCTTTCCCTACACGACGCTCTTCCGATCTAATATCTTTCTATTAGAGATTTAGAAAAGATGGTCCCCCAGTATTTACCAGGTTTTAGCGGTAAAGCAATAATAGCTTCACCTGAAATAGCCCTTGATATAGATAAACCTATCCAGTTGGAGGCTCTAAAAAATATAAGACGGCTCTAATGTTCATATTTTACTCTTAACATTATAAAGATAACCACCTGATCTTCCTACAATAAGATAAGAGGTAATAAAAGATTTAGGATCATATTCTAAAGCTATATCGCGAATCTTGGGGAATAGATTGCGCTGAGTAATAATTCTTAAGACCTGTAATTCCCCTTGTAAACCATAACCAATATTACGGGTAACTCCAAAACCCTCTTCCCGCAACCTTTGTTCAATTTCTGGCCAATGATCTTTAGAGATAATTCCCACTGAAATAATCTCTTGAGAAGTCTTCTCGGTTATCGTAATGCCTATGATATTGCCAGCAGCAAACCCTCCACAGTAGGCCAGTATATTTAACCAATTACCAATATCCTGAATAACTTTTGATACAATAAGAATAAAAATAAATACTTCCACAAAACCAATAATACCAGCTAATAATTTTTTACGGCTAACAATCATTTGTACACGAAAGGTACCCAGAGAAACATCAATAATCCTAGAGCAAAATATAAATAAAGAGAATAGATAGGGATTTAAATTTTGTATCTCAGTTAAGATTTCTGCCATTAGGATACACCTCTTTTAAATTTTTCTTCATTAGTAATTAGTTGACCCAATATAATGTTGGCCGGGAATATATCTTATCTATTAAAAAATAAGTTGTTTAGCAAATTGTTTATTTATTTTAAATAGCGCGCACTCCATTGCCAAAAAATTTATTCTAGTCTATAATTACGAAGGGTTAAAAAGATATAGAATATTTAAGCACATCTTCCCCATCAATACATATAGTAATATACGCCAAAACGTAATTAAAAACAATATCACAAAATCAATTATTTTTTTTCAGAGGAGAAAAAAATTGCGTGTTTTAAAACTACACCCCTGGCACATTACACCAGATCAAGCCATACTTTATCAGAAAAGACTTGCCCAATACATTTCCTTTTTACCTAACTTTACCCAGATAAAAATAATTGCAGGAGTTGATGCCAGTTATAAGAATCAACTTATTATTGGTGGAATAGCTATATTAAATTATCCTGACTTAAGGTTGCTCGACTACTACTATGAAATCGATACAGCCAACTTTCCCTATATTTCTGGTCTTCTCACTTTTAGAGAAGGACCGGTCATACTAACTCTGATGCAAAAAATTAAATGGAATCCTGATCTTATCTTCTTTGATGGACAGGGCATTGCCCACCCCAGGAAAATGGGTATAGCTACCCATTTGGGTTTGCTATTAGGTCGACCAACTATTGGCTGTGCCAAATCAGCCCTAATAGGTACTTATGTCCTGCCAGGGGAAAGGAAAGGTTCTTATTCTCTCTTATTGCATAAAGGTAGTGTTATTGGAGCCGTAGTTAGAACCCAGGATAAGTTAAAACCAGTATTTGTTTCCCCCGGTCATTTTATCAATCTAGAAAAGTCCATTGAATTAACCCTTTCTTGTGCTACTTGTTATCGCCTACCTGAACCAATCAGACAGGCACATATCTTAGTTCAGGAAGTAAAAAGGAGTATATAAGCAATGAAGGTAGAAATTATTAGTATTGGCAATGAAATTCTATGTGGTAATATAATTGATACTAATGCCCATTACATCATTAAGAAATTAAGAGAAATAAATCTTGTTGTACAGCATGTTTCTGCAGTTGGTGATGAAGAAGGAGAATTGATTGCTTTATTAAAAGAAGCCTATCAACGATCCCAGATTATTATTACTACCGGAGGATTAGGTCCCACAGAGGATGATATTACTTTTCAATCAATAGCTCAAGCCTTCGGGATAAATCTTGTTAGATATCCTGAAGCTGAAAAACATATAATAGAGCTACTGAGCAAAACAAATGTCCATATTTCTCCCAGTAATCTAAAACAAGCTCTCTTGCCAGAAGGCGCTAAATGTATCTTGAATCCCTATGGAACTGCACCAGCAATAATCCTGGAAAAAGAGGGTAGAGTAATTATAGCTCTCCCCGGTGTACCTTTGGAAATGAAACATTTACTATGTGAACAAATAATCCCTTTTTTAGAAAAAAGGTTCCCCAATTTGCAACACGTACAATCCCGCATTATTAGAGTTAGCGGTCTTGGTGAATCAACTATAAATGATATAATTAAAGACTTTATCAAGAGTAATCAGAAATTACATATTGGTCTCTATGCCAGTCCAGAAGATATTCAAATTCAGGTCAATGCCCTGGCAAAAACAGCACCAGAAACAAAAAATATCCTGGATCAGGCTACGGAAGAACTTAAACTACTATTAGGAGATTATATCTTTGGTTATGATCAGCAATCTCTAGAAGAAGTAGTTGGTAATCTGCTAAGAACAAAAAAATTAACCCTGGCTATAGCAGAATCGTGTACTGGAGGAATGCTCGGAGAAATAATCACCTATGTTCCTGGTAGTTCAGACTATTTTGTGGGAGGAGTGATTAGTTATGCTGGGGAAATTAAAGAAAAATTATTAGGTGTCCCCCGTGAAATTATGATGCAGTTCGGCGAGGTCAGTGAACCGGTTGCTCAGGCTATGGCTATTGGGGTGCGCAAAGTTTGTAATAGTGATATCGGCTTAAGTATCACGGGAATTGCAGGTCCAGGAGGAGGGAGTCCAGAGAAACCGGTAGGTCTGGTTTATATTGCCCTGGCTAATAGTAAGCAGACTCTGGTCCAGAAACACCAATTATTTAAAGAAAGACAAATTATACGTTTACGTTCTGCACGTCGAGCCTTAAACATGCTAAGATTATATCTTATGAATCGTATCCCTTAACTGGCAATCTGTTTATGGTCTGGGAAGATTTCTTTGGGTCTTTTACAGTAATTTATCTATCACTATTACTCTCTAATATTTACTGTCAAGGGCTTAGTCCCTGTCCCAGTCAATAAGGACAAATTTATAACCTTATTCCAGTCAACAAGGACATTCCCTTGAACCTGGAAAAGAAAAAAATCAAGTAATATCTAAGTAGTCTATCTTTTTCTCTTTAAACCTCTTGATTATCTTAAAGTGTGATATAATAACTGGTTTATTAATAGCAAATGGCTTATTATTCTTTTTGCACCACTTGAGAAATATTTTCCGGTATTGTTCTAAGATATCCTTTGCCCTAAAATCTTTTTCATTACCTGACTCTTGAATAAAAGAATTAATTTTAGCAAAAGGTTCTAAGGCAATTCCAGTAATTTCTAAGGCAGCAATAGGAAGACCTTCCCAACTATTCAAGAAGGTATAATCACCAGTTTTAGGAATAGATTGATGGTACAAACTATATTGGTCTACCAACTCAATCAGGATGCTTTGCTTACCATATAGTATCTCTTGATTATACTCTTCTGTATCTTTTTTCCCATATCCATTTTTAACAATATGGAAATGTTCTTTTCTTTCAGCAAATTCATTTAATAGAATATCATAATAGGATTCAATAATTGATTTACTACTAATTTTAAAAAAACATTCTGCTTGGTCAATACAATTAATGGGTATCCATTGTATATCTCTATATTTAGTTAAATCAAAGAGAATTTCTGAAGATTCTTTCCCCGGACATAAAAAGAGATAAATTTGTTGCTGGGTTTTAAAAATATCAAAAACTATCGTTTTACCAATCAAACTGGATTTGAGTGGAATAAAGGCCTGTTTAGCTAAAAGCTCTACATTTAACTGATTATTAGGTTTATTAAGGGGGTCTTCTACTTCCGGTAAAAACCAGCTATTATCAGATAATCTATTTTTCGATTTTACCAATAAAGCTTTGTGTTCTCTATCCAGAATCAAAAGGAAAGCCATACTAACTCCTGCTGGTAAAAATTTTCCGGAAAGACTTATTTGTTAATATAAAATCAAAATCTACAAATTTTATGCTCTTTTATTCTTATTAATATTAACCAGGAAGATATTAAGTAAATACCACACCCGCAATGGGGTTGTTTCCAAAAACTCTCCCCGAGGCGTGACCTTTTCTTGTCTATTTTGGTAAGGCTCTTTTCCTTACATTTTATTGAACTATAATAATCCTCTGATTGGTACAACTTACTTACTTTGAAGTTCAGATGCCAAGTTATCCTATAACTTATCTTAATCTTGTGCTAGATAAAATTGAATTATTTAACCATTAACAGCCTCTTAAAAGGTAGTCTTTTATGGTTATATAAATGGGAAGAAAGGTTGCTAACAGTTTCTTTGTTATTATAGCATATAAATATTATTTTTTAATAATATTTAAAAATAATATCTCTCCCTATGGTCATCTTCCTGAATATTTTTTGAATTTAACCCAGTTTTCTTGTAAAATGGAAAATTGTATAGGGTGATTAGGTATGAGCAAAAGAATAAATAGGGACTTAACTGAAGGAAATATTATTAAAAATCTACTGGTAGTTTCTGTACCTACTATGTTTGGATTCTTGGCTCATACTCTTTATGATTTTGTGGATATGATCTGGATTGGAAGAATTTCTGCTCAGGCAGTAGCTGGAGTGGCTGTTTTTGTAACAATTTTCTGGTTTGCTGATATAATAAATGAAATTATTGGTATTAGCTCGGTATCTCTCATCTCTCAAAGTTTTGGAGCCGGTCAACTGGAAAAAACCAAACAAATAATTGAGCAGTCGATTTTCTTCAAAGCTCTGGTCTCTCTTGTTATGTCATTATTATTAATCATAATTTTAAGACCACTCTCTGTTTTTTTCTCAGATGACCATACAGTAATTAGCTATATTATTGATTATGGAATTATCCGTTCTATCTTTCTGCCCTTTATGTTTGCTTCGTTCAGTGTTAACACAGCCTTACGTTGTATCGGTGATGCGGGACGTCCTATGTTTATTATGATAATAACTTCTCTTCTTAATATTATTCTGGACCCTATCTTGATGTTTGATGTTATTCCTGGTACCTCCCTTCCTGGCCTGGGCTTAGGGATTCAGGGAGCAGCTATTGCCACAGTTATTTCCACTATTATTGCCTTCTTAATTGGTCTTTATATTCTCTTATCAGGAAGAAGCTATATTAAAATATCTTTTTCTGGTCTCTCTAAATTAAGTAAAGAAAATATGAAGAAACTTATTATTATTGGCCTGCCTACCGGTCTGGAAATGTTTTTTCGGCAAGGAGGTCAATTTCTATTATTAAAGTTTGTCTCTGTCTATGGCACCCTGGCTCTAGCTACCTTTGGAATAGGAATGAAATTATTTAATCTGGTCTTTCTCCCTTTACTGGGTTTAGCAATGGGCGGTAGTGCAGTGGCTGGACAAAATCTGGGAGTTAATAAAATTGAAAGAACACATCTCACGGCAATTTGGGCTTCTTTGCTGGGAATATTTATCACTGGTATTATTGCTTCTTTTGCTCTTCTCTTCCCAGAATACATTATTAAAATTTTTATTGACCAGAGAGAGGTGATAGAAATTGGTAAAAAGATGGTTTATATTATCTCTCCCAGTTTTATCGCAGTAGCTATTTCTATGGGGCTAAATACTGTCTTTGCTGGCTCTGGTTATAATTTGCCTTATCTGGTTTCGGGAATTACTTCCCGCTGGTTCTTTCAGATTCCCTATTCTGCTTTAGTAGTATATGTGCTAACTTTACCTATTATTTATATCTGGATAGGTTTTCTCATAGCAGAATTTATAGAATTATTAGTCATTTACATCTTTTACCAAAAGGGTAAATGGAAAAATACCCGAGTTTAAAGTTTTTATACTAAGTAATAAGTTTTTCCATCGCCTCCTGCTCCATACGGTAAACAATCCATTCCTCTAGAGGATAGGCCCCCATCTTTTCATAAAACTCTCGGGCTGGATTCCAATTTAATACTATCCATTCCATTCTGCCACACTTTCTTTCTCTGGCTAAATGTACACATTTTAAAAATAGAGCCTTTCCAATACCCTTTCCTCGAAATTTTTCCCTTACAAATAGGTCCTCAATATAAAAACCCGGCTTTCCCAAAAAGGTAGAGTAATTATGAAAGAAAATAACCATCCCAGCCGGCTCTCCTTCCCAGTAAGCAATTTCTGCTTCTGCATAAGCTTTGGGACCAAATAATGTTTTTTTGATTGCTTCTTCACTATTAAAGACTTGATCAGCTAATTTTTCGTAAACCGCTAACTCTTTGATCAAGGACAATAAAATTGGAGCATCCTGTTTGACAGCTGGTTTAATACATAATTTTTGTTCTTTGTCGTTTTCCTTTCTTTTCAAATTAATTCAACTCCTTTTTTAATTTTATACTTAATCAGTAATTTATTATAATTAACTCGGTTAAAAATTCAAATATAGGAGCCATCCCCCAACTAAAATTATAATAGTTCCTGGTAATTTCTGAACAATACTTTCCCGAAAAATGATAGCTGAAAAAAGCAATGTCAATATCACAGAAAGATTGGTTAATGGTTCTGCTAAACTCAAATCAATCTGTTGCATGGCATATAGTAAAAATAAATAGGAAAAGCCATTAATAATACCACTAGATATAGATAGTGTTGGCTTTTTAGAAAATACTCTTTTAATTGCTCTGATATTACCTCTGAAGAATAAAATAATTAATAAATTAACAGAAATAAAGAAATAAAGCACAGCGGCATACCAAACAGGATGACTATTGGGAAGAAAATATTTGTCAATAATCCTACCTAAACTCTGGCTGACCATAGCTAAAAACATCATTCTAGTAGGTAGATCATTAATTAAGTATTGCAGTGAATAAAGAGGATTCCGAATATCTTTAAGTAAAGAAGTACCAACTATCATCAATAGAGCACCAATCACTTTGGTTAGAGTAAATGATTCAGAAAGAAAGAAAAACGAAAAAAGAACTAACACTAATCCATTTAAACTATAGATGGGTGTTACCAATGATGTCTCTCCAGTAGCAAGAGCGGTTACAAATGAATAGGCATATATAGTATAGAGAATACTGCTAATATAACAAGGAATTAAAAATAATATACTAGAAAGTGGAACTAATATAGACATGGGAGCAAGAATAAGAGCTCCAAAAATAAAGAATAAAAAGGTAGCCGCTAAATTAGAATCAACATCACCTTGCCGATTACCTAGCATTCTAACTATTATTTTTTCAATAGCCACTAAAAATATTCTGGCCAATAAAGCCACATAAGATATGATAATAAAAGCCCTCCTCTCCTATTTAAATAAATTATTATAGAATTCATTAAAAAAACAGTTGAATTAAAAACATTATACTAAAAATAACCGAAAATTGATTTTTTGGCAATAATAACTGAAGTTTGACTTGAAAGTAATTACTAATTCATCTGGATTGCTGATAGTTTAATTAACTATTCTAAACAATTTATTGTGATAATCCAATAAAAGAGGTATAATACTATTAAAAATATTCAAAAAAGATTAAATAATAGCAAAATCCATTAAAATACCGCAAAATTTATTTAATTTAATTGCCCTTTATTCTAAAGAATATTAAACTTCACAGCAAGAAAAACAGTCATATAGCTCTGATCTAATTTATAAATAAATAATAAATTAGAGATATTTTCTCATCGGAAAGGAGATTTTTTATGTTAGAAGAATTTAAGAAATTCATTATGCGGGGAAATGTTCTAGATATGGCAGTGGGTATAGTAGTGGGAGCTGCCTTTGGCACTATTGTAAGCTCTTTTGTTAAGGATGTCTTAATGCCACCTATTGGACTTCTTTTAGGGGGAATTGATTTCAGTAATTTATTTATTCTTCTTAAGCAGGGAACAATCCCAGGCCCTTATCTCACTTTGGCTGAAGCACAGGAAGTTGGAGCAGTTACTTTAAACTATGGCGTCTTTTTAAATACAATTATCAGTTTTTTAATTATAGCTTTAGCTATCTTCCTGATAATTCGTCAGATAAATCGTCTCAAAAAGACAGAGGAAGCTCCTCCTCCTTCTACCAAAGAATGCCCTTACTGCTTTACTATGATTCCTATCCAGGCTAAACGTTGTCCCAATTGTACTTCCGAGTTAGCTAAGTAGTTATAGTTTACTTTTCTTAGAAATCAAGGATAGGATAAAAAGAAATAGTACCCATTAATGAATTGGTTCCCTAATTCTCTTATCCTTTATAGCTACATTATTATTTCTTTTTATCCTATCCATTAAAACAAATCTGGGGAGTAATTTCTATTTTTTCTACCTCAAACCCCCACGCTTCAGCTTGCTGGATTAAAGAATCATAGGTATTCTGATCCATTTGTGGTGTCCTAGAAAGAATCCATAAAAATTTAAAATTATTTCCAGCAACCACAGCGTAAGAATAATTTTCATCTAATAAAATAATATTATAGGGACTAGAAAATAAAGGGAAAAAACTTACCCGTAATTGTCCTGGCTCATCAGGGTTGGGAACCCAGGCAGTTCCATTTATTTTATTTAGCTTACCATCAGGAGAACCCTGATAACCCTGATTAATTACTTCAATTTTCCCATCTTTCTGTAAATTATAAGTAGCTGTAACGCAAACCAGGCTTCGAGCAAACCAGGTAGGTAAACTGGCAATTTCATACCATAGACCAGCATATCTTTCCAAATCAACTGAATCAACGGTTGGTATATTATTAATCACTGGTGATCCAATTATGGCACAGCCATTTAATAATAAACCAAATAAAAATAATAACAAAATAAAATAAACTGTCTTATTATTCATTCTCAATCTCCTTTCGATAAGGTTCTACCTCTTTTATTAGGTCTTGCCAAAATTTTTGCCTTTTTTCAGAATCAGCAGAGGACTTGACCGGCAATTCAAAAAAGGGAGCTTGTACCCCTTCCTTATATAACTCCTCTGATAAGATTTCCGCCATAATCCCCATTAATATAGGTTCATCTGTACTTGGATTATCTACTGGATTTGGTGACTCAGTATTGTAACGATTCACTTTATGCCTTCCCCAATGAATACCACAAGTAGGGCTATTTTCCAGTCCAATAAATCCGACCAATCGATAATTGCTTCGAATAAATTCACGCACCATTAACAGAGGTATTTTTAATATTTCCTTACAGTGATTACGAAAGAAAATATTATCATATTGCTGCCTACCTTGAGGGTTACGTTTTAAACCCATGGCAGTAGTTTCGGGACAAGGGTATTGTATAATTCCTACTTTCTTCCCCATTAAATAATTTATCAGTTCATGGGATAAAGGAAAATTTTGTCCCAGAATATGAACTCGGCAGTAAGGATTAACTAGACACTGGGCAATAAGAATGATTTTAAGATCCTTTTTACTCATTTTTTTCCTTTCTTTTCTATAATTTGGTTATTCTCTTTTTATTACAAAATAATTTAAAAAGCATCATTTATAATTCCTTCTTAAAGTTGCTAAAGTATTATAACCTAAATGCTAAAATTAATTATAAACTAAATAGGAATATTTTTACTAAAAATATTTACCATAACTACTCACTGAACAAATTTTTTATTGAATTTATAAGAAAAAAATTGGTTCTTAAAATAAGGATTAATCCTTTTCTAGCTAATAGTTAAAAATTAGCCATACTCTTTTGGTAAAATATTGGTAGTGTAAAATTTTTAGATTATTTGTTTTTTTTTCATAAACATATATAATATAAATAGGCTAAATATATTAACAAAACTTTAGAAAATAAATTTATTGCTCAATTGAGTAGCCTTTAGATAGAATTAGTAAGCACTTTCATCCTATTTTAATTACATGGATGGTGCAGTATCCTAGTTAATACCCTGTTCCTGAAGGCGGGCCTAAAAATCCGTCAAGGGCACACCGATGAAGTTCCTGGTGTTGGCTGCTGACGCCCAGTTGGGGGCTGATGCTGGGAGTTAAGGGTAAGGGGCGATCCGTAATGGCATGCGGGCGTAGACCCCTTTCCCGTGGAGGCTTATATTAGGCTAAAAAATATAAGCGAACCTGCATCTGTTGCAAGATGGATGCAGTGTAGCCTGCTTTGCGTGGCTCAGGAGGATGCCCAAGAAACTAGGCAAGCATCGAGGTACCCGATGTTATTACTAGAGCTGAAACCTGAGTTGCTAAAGAAGCTAGGGAACAGTGTGTATTGGAAGGAAAACTTCTAGGCTGTCGGCTTTCTGCCGGATATGCCAGGGATTGAAGTGTGGTCTCAGTGGCAATCCAGTCCTATAACGGGTGACCGTATAGCTGGAATATGAAAGGGAAACCACCTGTCTGGTAACAGCAGGCTATTCCAGGGGAAAACCTACTGGACCTAAGCCGCAACATTGACCTGGCATATTACCATCTATGTTAAGAAAAATAATAGATAAAAGATGTAAATCAGGGGAAAATATTCTACCAAAATATTATATAGATGATATAAGCCAAAATAACATTGTTGCTCAAAGAACTATCTGGTTAACTAAATAAGATTTAGAGAAGATCCTTAAATAATGACATTGACCTTAATTTCAGGGTGATTCTAATATTGAAGAACTTGAAAGAAAGTATTATTGTAACTATACTAACCTTTTTCTTAACTATTATAACTGTATTAATTTCCTATTCCTGGATAAACTCAATATCCTTCTTTCCAGCTGTGATAATTCTAATCATTATCATCTCCGTTGGCGTTATTGGTGATATGATTGGTTTTGCCGCAGCGGCCGCGCAAGAAGAATCATTTCATGCCAAAGCAGCTAGAAAAGTCTTCGGGGCTAAAAAAGGACTCTACTTAATAAAAAATGCACACCGAGTTTCCAACTTAATGTGTGATATCGTGGGAGATATTTGTGGAATTATTAGTGGTTCTTTGGGAACAGTCTTAGTAATTAGAATGGCAATTAAATGGCAGGCTCCTAAAAGTTGGCTTGATTTATTGGTGCTTAGTTTAATTGCCGCTATAACAGTTGGTGGTAAATCTTTCCTAAAGAATTATGGATTACACAAGGCCAATGAAATAATACTGTTTGTGGGTAAAATCTTAGCTAGTCCGACCTTACTAAAAAATATTTTAAGGAAACTTAAATTTTCTCTTCCTTTTTAGCAAATCAGTACTAAAAACAACCTGTTAGATGACTATATAAAAAAATACCTATATAATTTGCTCTCCAAAATTCAAAAACCCTGAACCAGAGGGGTGGTCAGGGTTTTTGAATTCGTCTTGATTCTGCGATTTATCTGAACTGATTATGTGAATAATCAGTTAGAAGTCTATGGTAATTATTTTTTCTTTTTTTCTGTTTCTTTTGTTTTCTTTCCGCAGCCTTTGGCCATTTTGGCACCTCTTTTCTTAAATCATAGTTTAGGAAAACCAGCTATAGTCTCTACTCGACCAAGAATAATACATTTATTAATTCGGAATATTTTTACTTCTCTTACTACTAAATACTTATACATTTAATTAAAAATTTTGTCAATATCTTTTTTTACCTTACCTGAAATATTTTTTGCCAATGTTAACGATTTATTACTCCTTTAAGTAACCTTGACCAAATCCTACTTCTTCCAGCCACCAGGTGGGATAACCCACCGAGTCAAGTGCATTAATATAGCCATCATCATATTTGGCAATAAGTTCTCTAGCTAATTCCCACCACCTTGCCACAACTCTATTGGCACAATTATTGGTGTAATCAGTAATATATTTTATCGCTAAATGGGGGTCTCTTTCATACATCTGAACAGCTGCTATTTCTACTGGAGTCTGCATAGCAAAGAAATCACCTTCCAACTCTTGCTGGACTAATTTAATATCTTCAATCATATAAGAAAATTTTAAATCAGCCCAGTTGGATACAAAATTAAAAGTCCACCAAGCAGCACTTTCATCAAAGATATCCCTTCTACCACTACTAAATGATTCAGGAACTCTGGTGACACCAGCATAAATAGGTATATAACAAGTAGAATGAGGGGCATCTTCACCAAACCATAAAATTCCCCCAATAGCATCTGGCAGCCAATTCCTAGCCTGCGAAACAAAACTATAGGAACAACGGAAGATAGAAATTGCTCTTTCCCAATCTAAATGTTCCTTCCCAGCCGGTTTTACCTTAGATGGTGTAGGATATCTATTGGGATTCCCAAAGGGCCCTGCTGCTAATCCTTTAGTGAGATCAAATGGTGTTCCTACATAATAATCTCTTTTGATAGCCATTAAATCCTGAACAGATACCTTTTTATCCGGTTTTACAGAAAATGGATAATGCTCCTCAGTATAAGGATCTAAATTGAGAGATGGTGCTAATAGACTGAGTGCTCTCCACTCTCTTCTTTGTTGATAATATCTACCACCATAAGGTTCAGGACAATATGCTTTCCAGAATTGGAAAGGCTCTTTTTCTGGATCCCACCATCCCATTTCCTTAGCCAAAGACATGACATTTTCAGAAGCCATAAAATAATCAGGGTTATTTAGGTCAATCTCCCCAATTCGGCTACGATTGGCAATCACTGTTACATGATCATCAGGTATTCTCTGGGCTACCCATACTGCACCTGGTATGCTACTTCCTGGTTCCCATAGTGGTCCTGGACCAGCAATTTCAAATAACCAGGCTTCATTAGGATCGGTTACCGTTAAACCTTCCCCACCATCACCATAACCATACTTTTCCGCCAGTTCACCCATAATGCGGATACATTCTCTTGCTGTGGCTGCTCTCTGTAAACCAAGGGCTTCTAATTCTTCAATCATAAACATTCCTAAGGCATTTTGTAGCTCGTTTCGGCCAGACCAGGTAGCTTCTCCAATAATGACTGACTTTTCATTCATGAAAGGATAACCAATATGAAAATAGGTATAGGTTTCTCCTACCTGGGGGATTTCACCAACTTTAATTGCTTCTACTCCCGGTCTGGTAAGATAGCATCTCTCTTTGAAAATTTCTACTATTTCACCAGGCTTATGTTTACCTCCAGGAATAATCTGTATTCGATGATCATACCATCCATCACAGGTATGGGTGGTCATAACAGAACCATCAACAGAAGCTTTTTTCCCTACCATTATAGATGTACATGCACTGGCTATTAAACTAATAGCAAATACCATCACTAAAATAATAATTATAGTATTTATTAACTTCTTCATTATTTTTCCTCCTTTTTTATTTTTAAAATTTTAAAGAAAGAAAATATCTTTATAGGGAAA
>CAZGKY010000029.1:13308-18967 GCA_964525625.1 uncultured Atribacterota bacterium
TAATTATTATGGAATATATTTAATGACAGGTAAAAATAATTTAATTTATAAAAATAAGTAGCAGAACTATAGTTTTATCTGTTTTTTATAATTTGAAGAATAATCAGTTCCATTTACTTCCTTATACTTGGAAAATTGTTAGTTATAATACTTCTCTTTGAAAAAAAATAAATTTGAATTTTTTTAGGAATTTATTGCCAGATCATAAATAACAATTTATAAATATTGTTTTTAAATTTATAAAAGGAGTATTTAGCAGTATCGGAAAATTTTTCCCATCCCGATACCACTAAATACTTTTTCACGTTCACTGAATCTATCTTAAATACAAATATTTGACCCTAAAAGGGAGCTCCTTTGCCCTTATCAAATTAATTTAGGTATTAAGGAGTTAAACCAGTATTATTAGTGTATTTGGCAATTAATTCCCAGTTTAGATCCCAGTAAGTCTTGGTAGCTTTAGCCATTGCTTCATGAGTATATTCTGTCAGGTATTGTTTGGCTTTCATGGGGTCTTCATTATATAACTCAAGAGCCTTCTTCTCGACTGCTTCCTGACTGGCAAAAAATTCAGCCTGCAGAGGATCTCGAACTGCTCTTAAATCAAGTATGGCATCCTGATATCTTCTATTGACTAAATCATCAGCCAGCATAAAAGCCCAACGATCTGACTCTAAACTAAATTTAGTTCTATTGAAAGTAGTCCAGGATTCAGGAATTTCTTGTACCCCTACATAAATAGGTACATGTATACTGGTTGCTGGATTATCAAAGTAGAACCAAATAATTCCACCAATTGGATCAGGCAGCCAATTTCTGGCCTGAGTGACTACACCAAAAGAACAACCCTGTCGAGCAGCAGGACGGTAATAGGGAATATTAAGTAACTTACGAGTATCCGCATCAACAAAAGGAGTAGCAAAAGGACTTTTTACGCATTTACCATCAGGACCAGGTACCAACCAGGCTGGATTTGCCTCCATATCAAATACCGTTCCAGTAAGAGTGGAACGCTGTAGCTCAATTATATCCATAACTGAAACTTTCTTCTCTGGTTTAATAGAGAATGGATAGGTTACCGTGTCCCTATGAGGATCCCATTCCTGGGAAGGAGCTGCCCAGCTATAAACAAGGTATAAGCGAATGTAAATCCAACTATTGGAAAGAGCCCAACCACCTAACAATGGAGTATAAGCTTCTTGCCAGATAAATGGTTTGCCACTAGCTGGATCATACCATCCATGATCTATGGCTACCTGCATATAGTTTTCAGAAGCCATGAAATAATCAGGATTACCTAAATCAATCTCTCTGATTCTACTAATATTGGGAACACAAACCAGCTCATCATCTGGTACTCTCTGAGCTGCCCATACTGCTCCCGGTTTTCCACTGGCAGGATCCCACCCGACACCTACCGGGAAAATTTCAAAAACCCAAGCCTCGTTAGGATCAGTTACAGTTAGACACTCTCCCTGATTATCACAGGAACCAAGAAAACCGTATTTTTCTGCTAATTCTCCCATAAGCTTAATTGCATCTCGAGCAGTCTTGGTCCTCTGTAAAGCAAAGGCCTGTAATTGTTCAATGGTCATAATAGCCTTTTCTCCCAGGAAAGTTTTTAACTCATCTTTGACACCGATGGTGGTCTCTCCCATAAATAGCTGAAATTCGTTACCATGAGAATAGGCATCATGAAAATAAGTATAGGTTTGCTCAACCTGGGGTATCTCGCCAATCTTTATGGGTTCATCTAATTCTTCTCTAACCAAACCCCAGTACACATCAGCCATAGCCCCTTTGGGGAAAGTCTGCCCAGGTACCACATGAATGTTTTTAGTGGAATCATACCAGCCATCAACTGTATGAGAAGTAATAACAGATCCATCTACGGTAGCATCTTTTCCAACAATGATATCCATACAGCCAAAATCACGGGATTCATTTGCTACTCCCACAATTGAAGTTATAATCAAAGCAAGTACAATTAAAATTACCTTTAAGTTAAATTTATAGAATCTCATTTTAATACTTCCTTTCTAAAATATTTTACATAAAATTAAAAACAAACCACTCAAGTAACCTTTACCTACCACCTCCTTTCTCTATATCATTTTTCCTTTTTACTATTTTCTTCTCCAAGCTAAAAATTCTTATTCCATCATTCATAGACTACCCGGTTCGTAGGGACCTCAGCTGGATTATGGAAATAATACCCAACCCCATTTGCTATTACCTCCGCATAACGAGGCACTTTACTTATACTTATAGCGGTATCAGGATTCATTTCGGAATAGGTTTTCACTACCTGAAGTATAGTAGAACAATGTCTTCCTACTCTTACCTCAATTGGCCAACCTTTTTCATCAATCTTCTCATAAAGAAGGCCATACTTACCTGCTCTCATCACAAAGGGGTCTCTCCCCGTTAGAAGAAGCCGTTCATCAGTAATACCTCGTACTCTATCCAAAAAAGGTTCTGGTGTTTCAAACAAGAGGGAAAGAGCTTCAGAATGATCTCCCACTTCTCTATGAGAAAGTCCATGTAATGAGGGTGGCGAAAATTCCATTCCAATAGGTCGTTCAAATTCAAAGGCAGTTAAAATCATAGAGGCCATTGCTGCTACTTCCTGAGCATTCTGATTTGCCACAATAGTACTAATTACCGGGTATTCTAATTCAGCTTCATGAAGATCCATGAAAATATTTACTTTTTCTTCTTTAATCAACTGCATAAAGGCATAACAGGTCTGCTCCACCAGAGAACCATCTGCCCTACCTGGCCAGGTACGGTTCAAATTTCTTATATCCATATAGGCCAGCATCTGACCACTTGGGTAATGTACATATACTTCGGGATCAGGCCAGGAATCAAGAGGATTAGCCCAGCGATCACCCATTCTAAATTTTTTTATCCCCCAAGCAGTGGAAATATGATAGAACTGGGGATAGGCGTCACCAGGTCGAGTTACTGTAGAAGCACTCTTATTAGACCAGATAGCAATAATTAGTCTTCCCTTCTCTACCTGAGCATTTTCCACCAAAATCTGAGCTGCTAAAATTGCTCCTGGCTCTTCTGGATGACTTCCTGCTATCACCATTGCCGTTCCTCCCGAAATTCCACTATCTAATATATAGATATTGCAGTCATTCATGGTACCTTTCAGTGGAGCGAAATAGTCACTTAACTTCTTTACCTCAGTAACTCCCAAACTCAGGACTATCGATCCTTTAAAATAACGATGTTCGTAAAAAGCCTTTCCAGCTATCATTATCACAATAATGGTCAAGACCAGAGCAATTATCTTAGCCTTCTTTAGGTAATTATCGGACATATCATACCTCCGAACTTTATTACTTGCTACTTAAAACATTGTTTCTGATAATTCTTAAAATACTATCAAAATACTATTTAATATGGAATGCCCTCAAAACAAAGGGAATTAAGATAATACAATACAGGATAGCCTCTTGAATATTTCTTGTTTTCACTATACTCCATATTAATGTTAAGGCAATAAAAGCACTTATAAGATGATAAATAATCATAATGATCAAATTAACTGTAGTCATGATTCTAACCTTTCTCCACCATCAAAGTTGTTTTTTAATCTATTTTTACCAACCTACCAGAAAATTTAATTGTTTACTAAAAATAATAAATATTGTGCAAATAAACAGAATAATAATCATGGGAAGAAGACATGTTTTAACCAATTCACTATAATAATTACCTTTATACTTTAATTCAATAACGACAGCCCGACCTACCACCGCAGTTGGAGGAAGACAATCTCCTAAAGGCCACATCACTGCCATTGCTGAAAGAGCTATTACTGGATCCAATCCTTTCATATTAAATAAGAGAATAAGGGGAACCCCCAACAAGGGAGCTACAGCATATTGTACCAATCCCTCAGACCAGGGTAAAATAAGCCATAAAGTTGCATATAATGTGGTAAGAGGAAGCGTTACAACACCTAAAGAGATCAAGCCTCGAGCACCACTTAAAGCCATTATTTGAATTAAAACTCCCACCACAATCATAATTCCCACTAAAGGAATAAGCTGATGAATGGTATTACTGGCAATCTGTAAGACAGGAAGCCTTTTAGGACTTATAAGTAATACACTGATAGCTGAAATAAGAAACATAAGAGGTAATCCTAATACCGGCATCCGAAAAGGCCAAATTCTGCCCGCTAAAACTAATACAAAAAATACCATTAAGGGAATGGCTACCCGAAACAGATTCATTTTTTCAGGAGGAGCAGGTAATTCCTGTAAGACCTTCTCTAAATCAACTGCTTTACCCTTCCAGCCTAAAATAAACATAGAAAGAAGGGAACCAAAAACAGTAATTAAAAGCAGCGGTCTCATAAATCCAACATAGGGCATATTGGAACCAGCAGCAGTCATCATAGCCCAGAGGTTGATAGGTGGAGCTGCCGCACTCATAGCAGCACAAAGAAAGATTATGGCAGCCACTCTGGTTTCTGATATTCCCATATAAATTAATACAGTTCCCACTAAAGTACCTGCAACCAAAACTGTTACCGCACCAGAGCCAGTTAAAGCTCCGGGAATTAAAAGTACTAGGGCCAGTAAGAAAAGGCAGATAAAGCGCTGTTGATGAAAGGTTAGAATAATACTTCTAATTATATAAGCAATCCCTCCTGCTTCTTTGAGCAGATTCATAAAAAAAGTTGCTGTAATAAAGATCAGACAGACATCATAATAAGTGAAGGCACCATCTACAATATGCCTGATAGGAATTCCTGCTCCATGAGCCAGCGCTCCGGCAATAGCTGCAACAAACATTGAAAGTTCAATAGACAGTTTCAATAATCGAGATATTGCAAAAGCCACCGCCATAACAAATAAGACCATACCAGCATGTATGAACATTTTACTCCTCCCCTATAGATAATCGGGAAAATCTTTAAGTAAACTACCAAAAATTAATATAAAATTAATACAAAACAATAACTAATTTTTATTCTTGAACAAATAATTCCTTAAAAATATTGATTAAATTTAACGTTTCTTTAAAAGTGATAATGGGAATAGCAAGTTCCTCAGCTGCTTTGGTAAAATAACCATCTTCATTGCTATCTTCTCTGATTAAAAGAAGATCGGATTGAGGAATAACAGTTGCTATAGAGGCGGCATCCGTAGCATCCACCCTGCGAGCCATACCTTCAATATGTGCTCCTACAATCACAATTCCTTCTTGTTTAGCTTCCTCAATAATGGCTTTAATTCTAGCTACCTCATAATCGATATCTACTCCAGCAGCCCCCATCCCCTTCATACTAGTTCCAGTGGTAATAATTAATGTCTTATATGGATTACCTTCCTTAGCTTTGTTTTTTAGGTCTTCTACTTTCAACAAGTCTGCTCTTTCACACGGTAATTTAATCTGATTACATAAAACCCAGACCATAAGAGCCCCTGGGCTCTGTCCACAGGTAGTAACAACTAAGGGTAGCTCCAGTTTAGGAAGAGTAGGCTGTTCATCAGCATAAACTTTCCCTAAA
Organism: uncultured Atribacterota bacterium; assembly: GCA_964525625.1. Taxonomy (GTDB): domain Bacteria; phylum Atribacterota; class Phoenicimicrobiia; order Phoenicimicrobiales; family Stramentimicrobiaceae; genus Stramentimicrobium. The sequence goes on from CAZGKY010000029.1 coordinate 18,848, forward strand.
TAACCTGCTGCTAAAATTATTATTAAAGAAATGATTAAAATATTAATTGTATACCTGCTTCTTATCATTTAAGAAATCCTCCTTAATTTATTTTAAAATGATTCAATTAGAAAATTATTT
>CAZGKY010000030.1:0-18729 GCA_964525625.1 uncultured Atribacterota bacterium
CCCCATATCGGACTTTCACCGACTAGTAATCACCCATGCTGGGCGCACTAAAAAAGAGGTGGCTTTAACTACCACCTCTTTTTCTCAACTAGTTATTATTCAGTTTCTATTGTTATTTCCCTGGCTTTTTTCTCTAACTTTTTCGGCATGATAATTTCCAATATTCCATTTTTAAATTTTGCCTTAATATTTTGTTCATCTACTTCTACCGGTAAGGAAATAGTGCGGGAATACTTACCAGAAACCCTTTCACAGCAATAATAATCTTCTTTTTTCGCTTCGCGATCTCTTTCAATTTCTCCTTGTACAGTGAGATTATTCTCGCTTAAAGATATCTTGATATCCTTCTTTTCTACTCCGGGAAGTTCAATCCTGGCCACTAATTTATCTTTTTGGTCAATTAAATCTGTAGCTGGAGACCAGATTCCTCCTTCTTCCCATCTCCTTCTCCGTCCTTCTGGCCTGCCCATTAGATTAAAGAAATCATCAAAGAAATTACGAATAAATTGATCTCTTGGTTCCCAACGAATCAGATCCATAATGTGAACCTCCTTTATTTTTAAATTTCATCATACACAACCCTATACCTCAAAGTATTGCAGTAATATCTTTAAGGCATTCTTGATCATGTTTAGCTCTTCATCAGTTAGCTTTTTCTGTAGGTCATATTCTAATTGCAGTTGATTTTGTTTTATCTTCTCCTTTATCTCTAACCCCTTTTCAGAAAGAGTAACTGCTACCGAACGTCTATCACGAGTGCTAATTCGGCGAATAAAATAGCCTTTACGCACCAAATTATCAATAACTCGACTACTTCGAGAAGGTGACAATCCCATTACTTCAGACATTTCCTGACAGGTCATCTCCCGGCCTGTCTCTTGAGCCATAATACCACGATACTCTGCGATAGAAAGATTGCCGGTTATGCGCAGGTATTCCTGATTAAGCATTTTATTCATTTTCAAATGGGCAATGAGATTTAACAAATTTTCATTCATACTTACTCACATCACCTTGCTTGTTAATAACAATATATGCTACCAGCATATTTTATTCTATTCATATTATATATAAAAAAATTTTCTTGTCAAGTATCTTCTACTCATTCACGATAAACACCTACGCCCTTACAGGCAAAGAGTTATCGCTGGATTAAATTAATTATTTTCCAAATAGAGACATCTTTATTGATAACCAGTAAAAGAAAATCTCCTTCAAAATTAAATTATTTTAGGCTTTCCAATACCTCTCAATAAGTTTATTAGTTGAACCATCATGATGTAATTCCAGTTGAAAAGGTTTTTTAAGTTCACTGGCAATTCTGATGGCTAATACTTTGCCTAATTCCACTCCCCATTGGTCAAATGAATTAATTTTCCAGATTACCCCCTGGGTAAATACAGTATGTTCATACAAAGCAATCAGTTTTCCTAAGTTGGCCGGTGTTAATTTGTTTAAAACAATCATACTGGAGGGACGATTTCCGGTAAAGATACGATAAGGAATTAGTTCTTCACTCACTCCTTCTTCTCTTAACATTTCCTCACTCTTCCCAAAAGCTAGAGCCTCTGCTTGTGCAAAAACATTAGAAATAAGGAGTTCATGATGATCACCAATTCTATGCAATGGTTTTAAAAAAGCAATGAAATCACAGGGGATGAGTTTTGTTCCCTGATGTATTAATTGATAGAAAGAATGCTGCCCTTTAGTACCCACCTCTCCCCAGTAAATTGGTCCTGTCTGATAGGAAACCATTCTGCCTTCCCTGTCAATACTTTTACCATTACTCTCCATAGTTAACTGCTGGAGATAAGCAGGAAATAGTTTTAAATATTGTTCATAGGGAAGTACGGCTACAGTTTGTGCTCCAAAGAAATTATTATACCAGATACCTAACAGAGCCATTAGCACTGGTATATTTCTTTCCAGGGGAGTCCGACGAAAATGTTCATCCATCTGATGAAATCCTTCCAGTAAGGAATAAAAATTTTCTGGGCCAATAGCAATCATAGTAGAAAGACCAATTGCTGAACAAAGAGAGTATCGACCACCAACCCAATCCCAGAAAACAAACATATTTTCTGGGGAAATACCAAATTCTTGTACCTCGCGGGTATTAGTAGAAACTGCTACAAAATGTTTACTAATAGCTTTTTTTTCTTTGAGATGTTGAAGAAGCCAGCTACGGGCAGTAATAGCATTGGTCATAGTCTCGGTAGTTGTGAAGGTTTTAGAAGATATAATAAATAGCGTTTCTTCTGGATTTAAACCATATACTATTTCCGCAAAATCAGTCCCATCTACATTGGAAAGAAAGGCAAAGTTTATATCCCGCATACTGTAATATCGTAAGGCTTCGTAAGCCATTTCTGGACCAAGATTTGAACCACCAATTCCGATATTAATGACATTTCTAATAGGTCTTCCCGTAAATCCTTTCCATTGACCATTTCGAATCTGATGGGCAAAATTAGTCATTTTTTTGAGTACTTCATGAACTTTTACAATAACATCTTCACCATCTACCACCATAGAATATGCTCTGGGAGTGCGTAAGGCTATATGTAAAGCAGCCCTATTTTCTGTAATATTGATTTTCTCCCCTTTAAACATTGCTTCAATATAATTAGGTAAATCAGCCTGTTTTGCTAATTGCAACAATAATTGCAGAGTATCATTAGTTATCCTGTGTTTGGAATAGTCAAAATATATACCCACGTCTTCTAAGACCATCCTTTCAGCTCGCTCAGGATCATGAGCAAAAAGTTGCCTTAAAGTTATATTTTTCATCTTTTCATAATGCTCTAATAATAATTTCCAGGCTGTATAACTGTCTTCTAATTTGCTCTCTTTCTTTTTCATAACTATCCTCCGGTATCAAGAATTTTCCTATTGGCAAAAACATTCTATCTTTTTATCTCTACAATAATACTATTCTTATTTTAACAATTCATGGACACTTTAGCCAACTTTTTCCCACCTATCTTCTTTCTATCTAACACCTGGTAGTTAATTAAGTAGGGATTAGAGTTTACTAGTAAATGAAAATTTTTTACACTATCTAAATTAGCTTTTTTTACTGTCTAATACTTAAATAATATTATATAATGGAGAAAAAATACATTAAGAAATTAAGAAAGAGGAAGGTATTTCCCTATGTCAAAATTATTTAAAGTTCAAGCAACCTGGTTAGGTGGAACTCAAGTGGAAAGTGAAACAAGGGGATTCAAAATCCTTATGGATAAACCAGAGGAAGAACATGGTACCAATTTAGGACCAAAACCAGCTGAAGTTTCCCTACAGGCTCTGAGTAGTTGTCTTATCTTTGCTTATCTATATGCCGCAAATAAATTACAAATGACTATTGATAGCTTGAAGGTAAATTTAGAGGGAGAAGTTATTCCGGGAGGCTGGAGTGATGAAGACAATAATACGAGAACTGGTTTTAAAGAAGTACACTTTGAGGTACAGGTCAAAACTAATCATTCCAGGGAAGAGATACAAAAAGTTCATGACCTGGCATTGAAGGTTTCACCAATGTATGATAATTTTACCCATCCTATTAATGTTCAAGGTTCTTTTTCGATTCAATAATATAAAAATATAACCCATATTAATGTCACTACTAATTCATAGAAAAATGAACCTCCCCGCAGCAGAGCTGCGGGGAATTTAACCCTGAGAGATTAAATTACATATAATATTTTTCTACTAATAACCTATTGACGGAAACGTATGTTTGCTTTATAATTAAATTACCTGATATTAACCAAAAAATATATGAGGAAAAGGTCATGATATTGAACAAAGAAATGCTTACCAAAAAACAGCAAGCAGCTTTAGAACTTATTCGCATTAAGATACAAGAGACCGGTTACCCACCAACAGTTCGGGAATTGTGCCAGGCCCTGGGTGTCCATTCTTCTGCCACCGCTTTTAAATACCTGAAAATTTTAGAGCAAAAAGGTTATATTAAAAGAGAAAAAGAAAAGACCAGAGCTATTAAATTAATGCCCTGCATTCGTAACCTCCCTCTGATTGGTAAAGTAGCTGCTGGTAATCCTCTCTTTGCCTTACAGGAATACACGGAAGTAATCCCGGTACCAGAAGAATTAGCCGGCCAGGAAGGAAGTTTCTTAGTTCGGGTGGAGGGAGATAGTATGCTTGGTGACCATATTCTGGACGGAGATTATGTGATAGTTCGTCCCCAGAGTAATGCTGACAATGGAGATATTGTTATCGCTCTGCTCAACCAGGAAGAGGTAACTGTGAAAAGATTTTACCAGAACAAAGATGAAATAACTTTACAGCCCTCTAATCCAGCATACCAGCCTATTAGTACCAGGAATATAAAAATTTTAGGTAAGGTAACCGGTATTATCCGCAAGTATAATGGGAGGAAATAGAGATCTTATGCTTTACATAGGAACATCTGGTTTCAGTTATCAGGATTGGATGGGACCATTTTATCCAGAAAATATCAACAAGTCAGATATGCTAACTCTCTATGCCCGTCAATTCAATGCAGTAGAAATTAATTCTTCTTATTACCGAATTACTCCTGGCGCCGTTTTCTATCATCTCCAGAAGAAAGTTCCTGCTCACTTCAAATTTGCAGTAAAGGCCAACCAGGCTATGACTCATATCCGGGAGAGAAAGGATGATTTATTTCAACAATTCAAAGCCTCTCTCAAACCAATTCTAGACCATAAGAAACTGGGTTGTATTCTGGCGCAATTTCCTTACTCCTTTCATTATAATAGTACTAACCTGGACTATCTCTTATATCTAAAAGAAAAAATATCCGATATCCCCCTTATTGTAGAATTTCGCAATAGTTATTGGGTCAAAGATCAGGTGTTTGATTTACTTAGAGAAAACGAAATAGGATTCTGCATGGTAGATCAACCACCTTTAGAAGGGCTAATCCCTCCCATAGTAGTGGTAACCTCTCAGCTGGGGTATGTCCGCTTTCACGGTCGCAATAAAGAGAAATGGTGGCAACATGAACATGCTTATCAGCGCTACGATTATCTCTATAGTGAAAAAGAATTACAGGAATGGGTACCCAAAATAAAAGAGATTGTTAATCAAACTACCGACCAGTATATCTTTATGAACAACCACTATAAGGGAAAAGCCACCAAAAACGCCCTAATGCTGATGAATTTACTACGACAGGAAATAAAGGCAATTAATATTACTATGCACGATGATACTCAAGACACCTCAAAAGAATATTAATCAAAACGAATTATTTTTTTTCTTGGTAGAGCAAACATATGTTTACTAAGTTAGCTACATTGAGGAAAGGTGATATTTTATGAATTTTACTCACTTACATTTACATTCTCAATACAGTCTACAGGATGGACTGGGGAGCATTGATCAGATTATTAACCTGGCCCAAAAATTCAAGATGAAAGCAATAGCTCTTACCGACCACGATGGAATGATTGGTGCTATTGAATTCTATAAGAAAGCTCATCAGGCTGGAATTAAACCCATCCTCGGTTGTGAAATAAGAATCAAAGGTAATTTTTTACCTAATCATTTAACTCACCTCGTTTTGCTGGTCAAAAACAATGAGGGCTACCGTAATCTCTGTCAGCTTGTCAGTAAGGCACACTTATCTAATTCCCATGGGATTCCGGCTATTGATTGCAAGCTACTCTCCTGTTATCGGGAAGGGCTTATTGCCCTATCTGGCTGCCCTATGGGTGAAATTCCACAGCTTATTACCAAAAAAGAATATGACGAAGCAGAAAGAGCTGCTCTCTGGTTCAGGAATACCTTTGGCTCAGAACATTTTTATCTAGAACTATCTTTTCATGGATTAAAACAAGAAAGAATAGTTAATCAGCACCTTATTGACCTGGGAGAAAAACTCACTATCCCCCTGGTAGCTACCAATAATGTTCACTACCCAACTGAGGAGCAAGGTCTCTTTCAGGATTTGGTCAACAATATTGCCAACCAGAGCACCCGAAAATGCTTTCATTACCCTCCTTTGCCCAATCACCAGTATTATCTAAAATCAGGACAGGAAATGAAAGAACTTTTTTCTTTTCTTCCTGAGGCATTACAGAATACGGAAAAAGTTGCTGACCAATGCCAGCTTAAATTGGAACTGGGGAAAATCAGGCTGCCCTCTTATCAACCTCCCCCACCCTATTCTGCTTCAGAATACTTAGAAAAACTATGCCTGGAAGGTTTAAAAAAATACTATCCAGACCCCTCCAGTCAGGCATTTTACCGTATGAAATATGAATTAGAAGTTATTAACCAGATGGGTTTTGCCGGGTATTTTCTTATAGTCAGGGATATTGTCCATTTCGCCAAACAAAATAATATTCCAGTTGGACCTGGCAAAGGCTCCGCAGCAGGTAGTCTGGTATCCTACCTGCTCAACATTACTGAAGTAGATCCTTTAAAATTTAAACTCTTTTTTGAACGATTTCTCAATCCCCAGCGCATTGATATGCCAGATATTGATATTGATTTTGGTCAAATAGGCCGGGATAAGGTAATTGCCTATATTTTTCAGCGCTTTGGTCGGGAACAGGTAACTCATGTCTGCACTATTAATACTTATGCCGCCCGTTCAGCAGTAAGAGATGCTGGTCGGGCTTTAGGTTTTTCTCAACAGGAACTTAATAAAATTGCTCGAATGATGCCCTTCTTCTCCTCCCCGGGAGTAATTAGAGCTTCCCTGAAACATCTACCGGAATTAAAGCAGCTTCCCTATCAAAAAGAACCGCTACGTTCTCTGTTTTCTTATGCCCAATTTATAGAAGGAAAACCACGTCATCTTGCAGTTCACGCCTCTGCTCTAATTATTGCCGATCAGCCCTTAGCTAATCTGATGCCACTGGCACTCAGTCCAGAGGGAGAAATTATCAGCCAGTACGAAAAAGAGAGTATAAAAGAACTGGGTTTATTAAAGATTGATCTACTGGGATCCCGAAATTTAACGGTAATACAGAAAACCATGCAAAGTCTAGACCAGCATAATATTTCTATCAATTTAAGACAAATCCCTTTAGATGACCCTTTGACTTTTTACCATCTTAAAAGAGGAAAGACTCTCGGTATTTTTCAGATAGAAAGTTCCGGAATGTCTTCTCTGTTAAAACAGCTATCAACATCTACTTTAGAGGATTTGATTGCTGCACTCTCTCTTTACCGACCTGGACCACTGGACAGTGGAATGACCGAACAGTATTTAAAGAGAAAAAATGGTCAAGCTCAGATTGAATATCCCCATGAACGCTTAAAAAATATATTAAAGGATACCTACGGGGTTATTCTTTATCAAGAACAGATTATGCAGGTGGTTTCAGCTATTGCCGGCTTAAGCCCGGGTGAAGCTGACCTCTTCCGCAGAGCTATTAGTTCCCGTTCTCCAGCTGTGATGGAAGAACAGCGCCAGAACTTTCTGGCCAAATCTTCCCAGCAGGGAATTACTCCACATAAAGCCCAAAAAATCTTTAATCTTATTGCAAAATTTGCTTATTATGGCTTTAATAAAGCTCATAGTACTTCTTATGCCCTGCTTTCATATTTCAGCTCTTACCTGAAAGTACACTATCCAGCACACTATTTAGCCGCCCTGCTTACTTATGGCACCGGTTATTATGATCCGGATCGTTACATCCAGGAAGCACGTCGTTTTCATATTGCTATTCTGCTACCGGATATTAACAAAAGTCAGGTTGGCTTTTCTGTAGAAGGAAAGGCTATTCGAATTGGTCTGATAACAATAAAGGGCCTGGGTATAAAACAGCTCAATAGAATCCTACAGATAAGAGAACAGGATGGCCCTTTTTTCTCTCTCCACGATTTTTGTGCCAGGACTGTTTCTTTAAGAATATCCAGAGGGGTAATAGAAAATCTTATTAAAGTTGGAGCTTTTGATTTTACCGGATATCCCAGATCTATATTGCTTAACCTGTTACCCCTTGTTATTCAGGAAACCAAAAAGGAGGTAAAACAATGTCAACACTTATAAAAATTCAAACAAGGCCCAGCATTATTGATTCATTACCTAAAGATTGCATTCCTGTTCACCATTTTTCTCCTGCCGAGCTTCTGAAGATAGAGAAGGGAATTCTAGGTATTTATGTCCATGCTCACCCCCTGTCTCTCTATCGAGAAAAATTAGCAGGATGGAAGAAAAAGGGGCAAATTCTTATTCAGAGTTGCCACCTGGGACAACTAAGAGCAGGGCAACCTATTCTTATTGCTGGTCTTTTGATTCAGGTGCGAAGACAATTTACCAGACATCAGCAAGTAATGGCTTTCTTACTATTGGAAGATGAAGCAGGTCTCTTTGAAGCTATTGCCTTTCCTGAGGTATTTCAGCGTCATTTCTCCCTGCTGGTTAAAGAGGCATTACTAGTTATCAAGGGGAAAATAAGTGATAAAGACAGTGAAGAAAAAATAATCATACAGGAAATCAATCATCTTCCTAGCTACCTAACAGAAGATCCAACCTAAACAAGTCGATCATATTTTAGAATTTAGAAAGGTATAGCGGCAATATGGGTTTTGTTAAAAAACGCGCTATTATTCATCTGGATTTAGATGCCTTTTTTGCTTCGGTAGAACAACGGGATAATCCCCAATATGCCCATAAACCGCTCATTGTAGGGGGTATCTTTAAGAAAAATGGGGAATTATCCCGGCGAGGAGTAGTCTGTTCTGCCTCCTACCAGGCAAGAAAATACGGTATTCATGCTGGTATGCCTATCTGGGAAGCTCAACAAAAATGCCCTGAGGCTATTTTTACCCCAGTCTGTATTAATCGCTATCAGATTGCCTCTCAACACTTTTTCCATATATGCTATACCTATACTCCCTTTGTGGAGCCAGTAGGTATCGATGAAGCCTTCCTGGATGTTACCAACTGTACAGCCCTGTTTGGCCCCGTAGAAGAAATTGCCCAAAAGATTAAAAAAAGGGTGAAAGAAGAATTACATCTTCCCGTTTCTGTAGGAATTTCTTCCAATAAATTCCTGGCTAAAATTGCTACCAATTTAGGCAAACCGGATGGTTTTTTTATTCTGCCAGAGGACAAAGCAGTAGATATTTTATCGAATCTACCTATTACCGTATTATGGGGTATGGGACAGAAAACGGCACAAAAACTGCACCGAGCCGGTATTTTCAGGGTAAAACAATTAATAATGATGCCCGATATTATCCTGCAGGGAATTTTAGGAGAGAATGGGCTTAAATTAAAATTATTGGCTCAAGGTATTGACTATAGCCCGGTGGTCTGTTCCGAAAAGGTAAAATCAATAGGCAGAGAAATGACCTTTGCAGAGAATATCAGAGAACAGGAAAGATTAATGAACATTCTCCTGACTATAAGTCAACATATCGGTTATACTGCACGTAAAAGAGGATATACCGGAAAAACTATTACCCTAAAAGTTCGTTTTGCTCCCTATAAAACTGTCCAAAAATCCATCACTCTAAGACGAGCTACCAACCTTGATAATATTATCTTTCAGAAAGCCTGCGACCTTCTAACTTCTTTTAATATCAGGCAACCAGGAATAAGACTGCTTGGTATCAAACTTTCCTCACTTGAACAGGGAAGGCCACCCCAACAGCTTAGTTTTTTGAACAAGGAAGAGGACTATTGGGAAGAAAAATGGAGTAAGTTAATTTCTTCAGTAGATAAAATTCGGGAGAAATATGGTTCTTACCTGATCCAGCGTGCTGCTCTGTTAAAAGATAGAACAAAAAGTACTATTAATAAAAATTATAGATGAATCATCTGAAATTGTGATCCCAATACCGGATCTTTCCATACTTCAATTCTTACTGGAAAAGCATCCTTCAGCATAGGAAGATGAGTAATTACCAGAATCTTATCAAAATCACTCTGAATGGTATTGATGGCTTGAATCAATTTTTGCAGTCCTTCCTCATCCTGAGTTCCAAAACCCTCATCAATTACCAGAGTCCTCAGACGAGCTCCGGCTCTATAGGTCAATAATTTAGAAAGGGCAATACGAAGAGCAAAATCAATACGAAATGCTTCTCCCCCACTATAAAGCTCATACGGCCTAATTCCCATTTCATCATGAATCTTGATGTCCAAGGTTTCTTTAGCCTCTCCACTCTGTAATTCCCTTAATGATTCCAAAGTAATCCTGGTAGGTTCATCAGATAATCTGGCTAAAATGATATTTGCCTCCTCTTCCAATTCCGGTATAGCATTTTCAATAATCATAGAAGGAATACCATTTTTCCCAAAAGCAGTATTCAATTTATCGTAAATATCTTTCTGATAAGATAATCGCTTTATACTCTCTTCAATTTCTTTTTGTTCTTGCTGGTACTGATTGATTTTACCTAACCTTTCCCGACTGGCTCCTTTTTTTACCAAAAGCTCATCGAGTTCTTTTAACAATTTATCCAGATCTTCCTGCTCGATAGCAATTTTCTTTTGTAAATCAGATATTTTTGCCCCATTCTTATTTAATAATTCCTGGCTCTCTTTTAATTTATTAATACTCTTTTCTTTATCTTTATATTGTTTGTTTATTAATCTTTTCTCTTCTTCTAATTTGAGAAATAATTTCTTTGCTTCCTGCAATTTTTCTCTTTGTAGTGGTATTTCTTTTAGGGAATCTAATTTCTGGTTGATCTCCAGGTATCTTTTATCACTATAATTTTGCTCCTTAATTCTTTTTTCAAGATCAGACAATCTTTCTTTTTCTTCTTGAGCAAAATCTTGTTGGTTAATCTTTGCTTGTAGTTCTTTTATAGACTTGGTCAATTCTTTTATTTGTTGAGATATCTTCTCTCCCTCTTGAACCAGTAAATTACAGGTAGCAAGTCTTTCTTGTACCATATCTTTTTTCTTAAGCTCATCATGCAATCTTTTCCATTCCTGTTGAAAGGAAAACTTCCTATTACTTAGAGTGGTAATATCATTATTTATATCCCTAATTTTTAGGTTAATCTTTTCCATTTCTTGTTTTATGGTTATAGTTATTCTTTCTTTTTTCTTTTCATCAAGGGGCGAAAAACACAGAGGACAAGTATGACGATCACCTTTATTGAGTAAGTCTAACTTTTCCTGATTATTGGTAATATCTTCCTGTAACCTCATTATCTGGCTTTTTTTATTTTCAATTTCTACCTTGATAAAATTACCTTCCTGCTCTATCTGTTCTTTCCTTTTCTGTAAGTTAGTAAAATATCTTATTTTCAATTCTAATTCTTTAATCTCTTGCTTAATGGTAGTCAATGAACTTACTTTAGCACTCAACTCAGTATATTTTTCTTGTTTTTGCTCTAACTGTAGTAACAGTCTGGTCTTGATATTTTTAATTCTATTTTCAATTTCCCTTTTCTCTTCTTCCAGCTGGCGACAATACTGCATGGTTTGTAACATCTCTCTGCTTTGCTGGGACAAGGTCAGGTAAATTTCATAATCAGATAATATATTACTCTCCTGTGATAGTAAAAACTGATATTCCTTAATTTGTCGTTCAATTTTTTCTCTTCTCTTTTCAAATTCCTGTAATTCTCTTTGTTCGGTGGAAATCCGGATGGCTATCTCTTCTTTTTGTTGCTGATCATAATGAAGTTTATGGTATTCTTTTTCTAATTTTTGTAAAATTTCTTTCTTTGCCTTGGTTACACTCATCTGTCTATGTTCATCCTGTTCTATTGACCTGATCTCTTCTAATACAGCATCTTTTTGGGCAACTTCTTTCTTAATCTGTTCTATTCTGCTTATTAAAAGAATAATTTCTTTGTCCAGCTCCCTGATATGTTTACGAGCTAGTAGAGAAAGTGCTTCATAACGGGAAAGACCTAATACTTCAGAGAGAATCTCTTTGCGTTCTCGGGCACTCTTACGAGTGAATTCATCAACTCTTCCCTGTAAAATAAAAGCAGAATTAATAAAAGTATGATAGTCCATTCTCAAAATACTATTAATTCTTTGTTGAGTTTGACGAAGGGAAGGAGCGGATAAAGAAATATAGTCATTTTTTTGGGAATCAAAGACCATTAATTCTAATTCACTATAACTTCGATTTTTGAGCAGGGAAAATTTTCTGATTATTCTGTACTGCTCTCCTTCCAATTCAACAACCAGGTCCACCCACATCTGTTGTTCGCCAATTTTGAGCAAACCTTTATCTGCTTTCTTTTCCTGCTGAGCCTTTCTACCCTCCCCCCATAGAACCCAGGTCAATGCATCCAGTAAAGCCGATTTCCCTTGCCCATTACCTCCAGAAAGGCAGGCAATATTAAACTGGGTAAAATCTAAAGGAGGAACATCTTTACCATAACTTAAAAAGTTACATATTCGTAAAGAGACTGGAATCATTCTTCCTCCTTACCCGGAAGTAAATCTCTCTCATATAATTCCTGCTGTAATTTTTGAGTAAATAAAGCCAAATCTTTCTGCCATTGTTGCCAGTTCTGTAATTGAATATACTCTTTCACGGCTGAAAAAAGATCCATTTCTTCAGAAAGGGTGCTTCTTTTAGATAATGATTTTTTTTGCATATTTCTACTAATATCGGTTACTAAAAATGCCTCCTGAAGTGCCTCTTCAATCTTTTTAAAATCAATTCTCCTGTTCTGCTCATCAGTAGCCTCATAATTAATTCTTACTAATGCCTCTTTCAAATCATATTCCCTTATTGCTGTTATAAAATTATTGGTGGGATCAGAGTCATCATCAATTTTTATATCTATCGTTAACATCTTACGAACGGGAAGTGGAATAAATTCATAATCTACTTTACCCTGCTCATCAATATTACCTAAACAAAATCCTTTTTCTTCCTTTTCCTCTCCAAAATTTATACGGTCCATACTTCCACAATAGACCACCGGTGTACTGCCGGTTGTATTTAAATTCTGATAGCGATGAATGTGTCCTAAGGCTACATAAGCAAAGGGGGAATTGAGAAAAAACTGCAAAGGCAGCACCGGGTCATTCCCAATCGAGGCAAAGTTTTCTGAACCTGAGAAGACTGCCTCAGCTATTGTCAAATGTCCAGCCAAAATTTTTGGAGATTTATTATCCAGCAGATTTATTAGTTCAGTCATTTTTTGCAGTAGGCGTTGCTGTATCTTTTTGTTAACTAATCGTATATCACTATCCCGATATTCTTCTTTTTGCAGATATTGATTCTTAGTAGGCCAGGGTATTCCTATTACCTGAATGTTACCCTTACTGGTAGGGAAATTGAGAAGAGTAGGTTCTGTAACCACAACAGTATTGGCAATATGTAAGGTTTGGAAAATATCTAAAGAACTAGCCCTGCCAAAAGTTAAAGGATTATCGTGATTTCCATTAATTAGAACAGTGGGTACTCCTGCCTGGCTCAGTCGAAAAATCTGTTTGGCAAATTCTCGCTGATGAGTAGGATTGGGACTATTATTTTTATAGGCATCACCACAAAAGAGAGCAAAATCTACTCTTTCTTCCAGCGCAATATCGATGGCAGTAGATAATGTTTTAATGAAATCAATTAAGCGAGAAGATAATCCTGTTTGAGTATCAATACGTCCATAACTCTCTACACCGAGATGTATGTCGGCAAAATGGAGAAATTTAATCATCCTTTTCTCTGCCTACCTTAAAATCCAGGTCGATACCAATAGGGCAGTGATCAGAACCAATAACCTCTGATTGAATAAATGCTGATTGTAAATTATCTAATAAATTTTTACTGATAAAAAAATAATCAATTCTCCAGCCAATATTGCGCTCTCTTGCTTTAGTCTTGTAGTCCCACCAGCTATACTGCCCTCCTTCAGAATGAAAATAACGAAATGTATCAATAAATCCAGCTTTCAATAAGCGGTCAATCCATTCTCGCTCTATGGGTAGAAAGCCAGAAATTTTTTCATTTTCTTTTGGTCTAGCTAAATCAATTTCTCGATGAGCTGTATTGACATCACCACAAATAATTATTTTTTGTCCCTCTGTTAATAAATCAACTGCCTTCTTTAAAATAGTTTCATAAAAATCCATTTTAAAACGTAATCTTTCCTGAGAAGCCTTACCATTAGGAAAATAGATATTAAATAAGATAAATCCCGGAAAATATGCCTCTAGGAAACGTCCCTCTATATCAAATCTGGGTATTCCTAATTTATCATTGATTCGTACTGGTTTTAATTTAGTCCAAAGGGCTACCCCACTATACCCTTTTCTGCCTGCTTGAGTAAAATAGCTATAATATCCCGTTTTGTTAATTAGCTCTTCTGGTATTTGCTCCAGTTGGGATTTAGTTTCCTGAATACAATATATATCAGCGTTCTGTTGATCAAACCATTGTAAAAAATTTTTATTATATACTGCTCTCAATCCATTAACATTCCACGATAACAGTCTCATTGCTTACCCCTTTTGTCTCATTGAAATATATTCACAATAATCTTCCTTCCACTATATCTACTCCTTTACTTGCCCCAATACGGGTAGCACCTGCTTCTATCATTTGTAAGGCTGTTTCATAGTCTTTTATACCACCCGCAGCTTTAACACCCAAATAGTTTCCTACTACTCTTCTCATTAGTTTTATATCTTCAACTGTTGCACCACCCTTTTCGAAACCAGTAGAAGTCTTTACAAAATGAGCCCCAGCTTCAAGAGCAATCTGACAGCCGATCTCCTTTTCCTGGTCAGTTAATAGATAATTTTCCAAAATAACCTTGCAAATTAATCCAGATACTGCCTTAACTACCAATTGAATATCTTCCTGAACTTTTTGGTAATCCTTATCCTTTAAGGCAGAAATATTGAGAACCATATCAATTTCCTCTGCCCCCTCTTTAGCAGCTTCTTCTGCCTCATAAGCCTTCACCCGAGATAGGGTCGCTCCCAGAGGAAATCCAACCACTGTGCATATTTTTACTGTGGATCCCTTTAAAAAAGCTCTGGCTAAGGGTATAAAGCTGGCATTTATACAGACCGCATAAAAACGATATTGCAAGGCTTCTTTACATAATTTTTCAATTTGTATCCCAGTAACATCAGGTCGAAGTGCAGTATGATCGATCAACTTAGCAATATCCTGGCGAGCTAATGTTTGAGCAGTCTTCATAGAAATTATTTCTGGCATAAATTTTCTTCTCCTATCTATTATCTATTTATTGAAATAAAAATACTAATAACTTTTTCGTTTATTATTTTGGTCTCATTTCAGCTGCTAATGGTTTACCAGACCTTTTATTAATGAATAATCTTATCTTATAATCATTACCAACAAAATTTTTTCTGCTTAATTCTTTGCGATTTTGAAAAATAATCTTTTCTATCTTGCATTTTCCTTTACAATTACACCGGAATAATTTCCCTTCCTTAGAAAAAACAGCAATATGTAAAATTTCAGGTGGAATATAACTAATCTTTCTAGAAATCATGGGAATACTTTGAGCTACTAAACGATGCATAATTTTATGAAATAAATCTAAACCGATCCTCTTTCTGAAGGCGGAAAATGTTGAATGTGCTGGTGTTTTTAAAAACTGGTGAAATCCGCAAAGTACACAATACCTAGTATTATAGCGCAATGCTTCTGCTAATTGGCGATTTGATTTCACCTCTCCTAAATAAACCAACAATTGTGCTTTGCATAAAGAGATAGGTGAATAAATTAGTTCTTTATCCTGGTGGTATTTTTCTTGAACTAAAGGATTAATAAAAGACCAATCGATCGACTCAATTATCATCTTCAGGGGATCGTTCTTTTTTATCTTTTTATAGGCTTCATAGGTAGAAAATGAAAATTGTTGTTTTTCGTTTTTCTCCATTAAGTTAGATTTCCACTAAAATCTTCCCTTAAATATAATTTACTTAAAGATATTATCTTTTATATTTTTTCCTTAAATAAGTAGGAATTTCCCAATCTTCTTTATCTGGGTACTTTTTGTTAAGATCTAATATATCTTCATTGATGGGTTTGCTATACTCATCATGCATATCCTTTGCTCTTGATAATGGACTTTCCGTTAAATTTTCTGAAAAATAGGGGGTAATTTTTTCCCTTTTTTTCTCTTCCTGTTCTAGTTTCTCTCGAATGGGAATGGTTTCTGCTCTTTCTTGATAAACCGGCAGTGGTTCAGCCTTTTCACACTTGGTAGCTATTACCGTTACCCTTATTTCGTCCTGCATATTTTCTGAAATTATGGCACCAAAAACAATATTGGCTTCCCTACCAGCAGCCTTAGCAACTAAATCCACTATCTCATTAATCTCATAAAGACTCATATCCATTCCACCAGTTACATTTACCAATAATGAGTTGGAACCTTTTATAGATACCTCCAGCAGAGGACTGGAAATAGCTGCTTCAGCAGCAGTCACTGCTTTATTATTCCCTCTCCCTACTCCAATACCTACTAAAGCAAATCCAGCATCCTTAATAACTGCTCTAACATCTGCTAAATCAAGATTAATTAATCCAGGAGTAGTAATCAGGTCGGCAATTGCCTGTACGGATTGTCTCAGTACTCGATCGGTTATTTCAAAAGCTTCTTTAACCGAAGTATCTTTACTAATCATAGTAAGTAAACGATCATTGGAAATAGTAATTAAAGCGTCAACCTGTTTTTTAAGCTCTTCTATCCCCTGTTCAGCCTGAATAATTCTTTTTTTGCCTTCAAAACTAAAGGGACGTGTTACTACACCAATAGTTAGAGCACCTTCTCTTTTGGCTATTTCAGCAATAACAGGAGCTGCTCCACTTCCTGTTCCTCCACCCATACCAGCAGTAATGAAGACGATATCAGCATCCTCTAAAACTTTGGCAATTGCATTTCTATCCTCTTCAGCAGCTTTTCTTCCAATTTCAGGATCTCCACCAGCACCTAATCCCTTTGTAGTTAACTTTCCAATTTGTACCTTCTGGTTTGCCTGAGATAAAGAAAGTGCCTGTAAATCAGTGTTAACTGCTATCAATTCTAATCCATTAATGCGGTGATTAGCCATATCTTCAATGGCATTATTCCCACTCCCCCCAATACCAATAACCTTGATATTGACAAAATGCTCCGCTTTTGGTTCTACTCCAGGAACTTCTTCTTTAATATTTCGAATGGTCAAATCACCATTCCCATTGATAGGATTAAGTATACTGGGTTTTTTATCCAGGCCTTGTGAAGTATCTCGGATTAGTTCTTGCTTATAATCTAATATCTTAGAAAAGCCTCGTGCTAATTTTTTCTTTTTCAAAGGATATCACCTCTTGAGCAAGTTCTGAATAATCTTCTGCCCCATGAGATTTAGGGTTATAATAAATAATAGGAACTCCTTGACTGGTAGATTCTACCAGGGAAATATTTTTCCTGATAATTGTTTTAAAGACCCTTTCTTTGAAAAAATCTCTTGTTTCTTCAATAACTTCTTTGGCAATATTGCTTCTTGTATCAGCAATGGTAATGAGGACATAAATTTCTAAAAAATGATGTAAATTTTGGTGAACAATTTTTATTGTTTCCATAAACTCTTCTATACCGCGAAGAGCGAAATAATGAGGTTGTATAGGAATAATAACCTCATTAGAAGCCTTTAAAGCATTAATGGTTAATATGCCTAAGGAAGGTGGGCAATCTATGATAATATAATCAAAATTTATTTTACAATTTTGAATACCCATATTTAAAAAATCTTCTCTACCGATCTGATCAATTAATTTATATTCAGCACTGGCAAAGTCAATGTTACTAGGAGCTAGATATAGATTACCATTAGAGAATTTCTTCATTTGAATAATGATATCTTCCATATTAAGTTTATTGGGGGAACGACTTGGTTCCATAACATTAAGCATGGTTTTTTCCAGTTCATTAGGCTCAATTCCCAAACCGATAGTAGTATGGGCCTGTGGATCCATATCAATAAGTAGAACCTTTTTCCCATACTCGTTTAAACAAGCCCCTAAATTAATAGAAGTTGTGGTTTTGGCTACCCCACCTTTCTGATTGGCTATGGAAATAATTCGCAATTGGCTAACCTCCTGTATATAACAAAGCATGATATGAAATTAATTGGATATTTCCTTGGCTGTTAATGCAATTATTTATGATTATATCACAATATTATATTAGCCTGCTATAATCTGCAAGGATATTTCAAAAATATTTCTTTTTTACCAAACAACAAGAAAGTCCCCTATTAATACAGCTTTTTTATATTTTACTATGTTATAACTCATTTTACAAATATTTTCTGAACTTTCTGGAACCGGTAATATAACTATTTGACTTTTTTCGGTTTTAATTATATACTTGCTATTAATAGTTAGTACTAAGAGTTAGAAGGATTCTTCATCACTAATTAAAATGCAGGAGGATAATAAATATGGTTTTAAAGACCCTAAATGATATGTTGCTCAATAGTAAGGATAAATTTAAGGATAGACCTGCCTTTAAAGTAAAAAAAGGAGAGCAATTTGTAGCAATTAGTTATCAAGAATTCTATAAAAGAATAAATCAATTCGGTACCGGTTTATTAGAATTAGGATTTCAAAGGGGAGACCATATTGGTTTAATCTCAGAAAACCGCCTAGAATGGATTATCAGTGATTTAGCTATTATTGGTATTGGGGCAGTAGATGTTCCAGCCAGTGGCAATAGTTATGCCCGGGATATTGCCTTTAAATTAAAACATTCCGATTCTATTGCCACCATATTAGAGGGTGAGAAGGTATTTTTTGAATTCCTGAAAGTCTCTTT
>CAZGKY010000031.1:0-18690 GCA_964525625.1 uncultured Atribacterota bacterium
TGTATTCTGTCTGCTCTATTATGGATTGTACTATTGAAGAATTTGTTAAGGAAAGTTGGCCATTTTTTATAGCTGTAATCTCTGTAATAATACTATGTGTATTATTCCCAAGTCTTATTACCTTTGTTCCCAACTTGATTTTTGGATAATTAACCCGGAGAAAATCAGATAGAATACCTCTTTTAAAGGAGAAAATTATGTCTAATTACAAGTATAAGATAGTTATTACAGACTGCGATCATCCTTCTATAGAAATTGAAAGAGAAATTTTAAAAAAAATTAATTCTGAACCTATTTTAGAAACCTGTCGCACCGAAGATGAGGTAATTAAAGCAGCATCAGATGCTGATGCAATTATCAATCAGTATGCTCCTTTTACCAGAAAAGTAATCCAGTCACTACAAAAATGTAAGGTAATTTCTCGTTATGGAGTGGGAGTTGACAATATTGACCTGAAAGCAGCGACAGAACATAAAATAATTGTAGCAAACGTACCTGACTATTGTGTGGATGAAGTATCTACACATACTTTCTCTTTAATTTTGTCCTGTGCCCGGGGAATAACAGTGCTGGATAGAAAAATAAGAGAAAAAAAATGGGATTTTACTTTAGTTAAACCACTTTTTAGAACACAGGGACAAACAATAGGGCTCTTGGGTTTGGGTAGAATTGCCAGGAAGGTAGCACAAAAAGCTTTAGGTTTTGGATTTAAAGTTATTGCTTATGATCCTTATGTTTCCCAATCGGATAGCGAGGTAGTACTGGTTAACTTTGATCGTTTATTCTCTGATTCTGATTTTCTTTCTATCCATGCCCCTTTAACTGAACAAACAAAGTATATTATTGGAGAGAAAGAACTGAAAATGATGAAGAATACAGCCTATTTGATCAATACTTCTCGAGGACCTCTGGTCAACGAAAAAGCTTTATATGTGGCCCTGAAAGAAAGATGGATTGCTGGTGCAGCGTTAGATGTAATGGAAAAGGAGCCACCTGAATGGGAGAATCCTTTATTTTCGCTAGAAAATATAATTGTTACTCCTCATATTTCTTTTTATTCTGAGGAATCCTATATTGAGCTTAAAACAAAGACTGCTGAGGCAGTTCTTTCTCTTCTCACTGGGAAAATACCTAAATCAGTAGTGAACCCAGAAGTTTTAAAGAATAAAATTATTTGGCAGGGGGTTAAAAGATGATTTTACTTGATAAAGTAGCCATTGTTACTGGTGCTGGCAGAGGTATTGGTAAAGCTATTGCCCTCACTTTAGCCCGGGAAGGAGCTCATATAATTGTGAATGATATTGATATGGCAATTGCCCGGGATGTTGCTAATGAAATAAAAAGTATGGGTAGAAAGGCTTTTGCTATTAAGGCAGATATTTCAATAGCAAAAGAAGTTTACCAGATGGTGGAATTAACCATGAAAGAATTTAGTAGAATTGATATTTTGGTAAACAATGCTTCCATTATCAAACGAGGTACTACTGAGGAACTTAGTATAGAGGATTGGGAAAGGGTAATAAAGGTAAATCTTACTGGTACTTTTAATTGTATGAAGTCAGTGGTAGAAATTATGAAAGAGCAAAAATACGGGAAAATAGTTAATATTTCTTCCATTGCCGGGAAAATAGGAGATTTAGCCTCTGCTCCCTGTTATGGTGCGTCTAAAGCAGGAATAGCCTGCTTGGGCAAATCCTTAGCTAGAGAGTTAGCTCCCTTTAATATTAATGTTAATGTGGTAGCACCTCATGCTATTGAGACAGATATGAGCAGGGGATGGCCGGAAGAAAAGAGGAAGAGTATCATTGCTGGAATACCACTTGGTAGAATGGGAGAACCGGAAGATGTAGCAGAAGCAGTTGCCTTTCTGGTATCAGACAAGGCTAAGTTTATTACTGGAGAGGTTCTGGATGTCAACGGTGGTAGTTTAATGGATTAAGACTGAAGGATAGTTGGGGATAATAACACTAAATTTGTTTTTAACAGAGGTTCGAAGTAAGAAAAAAATATTACTTTTTGGAGATTTAGTGAAAAGATTATAAATAGAAATTAGTGGAGCGATGGGAAAGATGATAGAAAGTAGAAGAATTAACAGTTATTATAATTAATGTGGTTTAAGGGGATAGTATTATGCATAATAGTGTTCGTATCGGAATAGTAGGTTGTGGTTTTGCTGCTAATTTTCATTATAACTCCTATCAACGAGTTACTGGTTTAGAGGTTAAAGTAGTGGGAATTACTTCTCTTACTAAAGAACATCGAGAGGATTTTGCCCAAAAAAGAAATATTATAGCCTTTCATTCTCTGGAAGAAATGCTTTCCGAGGTAGATGTTATTGATATATGCACTCCGGTATATACACATGAAGAATTATCAATAAAATCTTTGGCAGCAGGTAAACATATAATTGTGGAAAAACCCTTTACTGGATATTTTGGACCACCTTATGATAATAGCTTTAAAGGGAATACATTTCCAAAAGAAAAAATGTTAGAAGAAGCTATTGCTAGCACCAAAAGAATAATAGCTGCTGCAATAAAGTACCAGAAAAAAATCTGTTATGCCGAAAATTGGATATATGCCCCAGTTGTACAAAAAGAAGCTGAAATTATTGCTAAAACTAAAGGACAAATACTATGGGCTTTAGGAGGACAATCACATTCTGGTAGCCTATCTCCTGCTTATGGGATATGGCGACTTTCTGGAGGAGGTTCTATTGTTGGTAAAGGATGTCATCCCCTGTCTGCTCTGCTTTACCTCAAACAGGTAGAAGGGATTGCTCATAATAACAGAGCCATTAGACCAAAGACGGTTAGCGCTCGTACTCATGAAATAACCAGAAATCCCAGATTTAGAAATAAAGGTTACTTAAGAACAGATTATGTTGATATTGAGGATTATGGTTATCTTCATGTGGTATTTGATGATGGAATGATTGCTGACATTTTTGCTTCAGAATTAGTAATGGGTGGTGTATATAACTGGTTAGAAATATTTGCTAATAATCATAGAATTCGTTGTAATCTAAGCCCTACTGATGCATTAGAATTATACAATCCTGAGGAAAAGCAATTAGAAGATGTCTATATAGTGGAAAAGATTGGCACCAAGCAAGGTTGGTCTAACCCATCACCAGATGAAAACTTTATGTTTGGTTATCCGCAAGAAATTCAGGACTTTATGGAATCTATTGTTAGTGGAAGAGAACCAAAAGCAGGGATGTTATTAGCTAGTGATGTAATGAGTGTCCTTTATTCAGCTTATATATCAGCGGAGAAAAAAGGCCTGGAAGTAGAAATACCAATCAGTATTTTCTGATTAAATGGTCTAGGTCTAAAGGTTAGTCTTTTAAAATATTTACAATATAAATTATAATATTTAATGTATATATATTACTATATAGAATAATATTCTATATTATAGAAATATATAAGAAAACTTTTCAGTAAAATTAGCAAAAAAGTTTAATGATCTTAAAATATTTTACTCAATAAAAATTATATAGTTTAATTGATAAGGGAGGTGAACTGAAAATAATATAGAGCATTGGCTAGAATTAAATTAAGCAGAAAAAGTTCATAAATCTATTTAAAGGAGAGGTTAATTTAAATATGTTTAGAAAATTTTTTTCTGTATTATTGATCTTTTTTCTAGTCCTTGTAGTATTTACCCAGATAGTAGGAGCTAAGACTATTATTCATTTTGCCAGTCCCTTTGCAGCGGGTCATATTTTAGTAGAGGCAGGAGAAAAATTTAAAGAACTTTTAGAGAAAGAAAGCAAAGGAGAAATTGAAGTTCTTGTTCAAGCAGCATTAGGTTCAGAGGAAGAGGTCAATGATTGGTGTAGTGAAGGAAAAGTAGAAATGCAAGCAACTGGTGGAAGGCCACTTGAAGTCTCTGCTCCACAATATTTCTTTTTCAATGCCCCTTATGTTATGAGAGATTTTGATCATTTTCTGAAAGTTTGGGAATCTTCTTTAGGAATGAAAGCTAGAGATATAGTTGCAGAAAAGGGTAATCTGGTTTATCTGGGAATAGTATATAGAGGATTACGTCAAACAACATCTAATAAGCCAATTTATACACCGGAAGATGTGCATATGTTGAAACTAAGATTACCTACAGTAAAGACTTGGATAGCAGTATGGAAAGAAATTGGTGCTGATCCTATTCCCATACCCTTGCCCGATCTTTATAATTCATTAAAAGAGGGAGTAGCAGAAGCCTCTGAAGGAGATTTGCCACAAATTTCTTCCTTTAAATTAGATGAAGTACAAAGTTATCTCACTATGACAAATCATCTAGTTCAAACTGGAGGAATCCTTATTAATAAGAGTTTTTTTGAAACATTATCCAGTGAACATCAGGAACTAATTCTGCAGAACATCAAACAAGCTACTAGTTGGGCTAATGAAAAAATCAAGAAAGGAGAAACAGGTATTCTGATTGATCTTCAGAGAAAAGGAATGCAGGTGATAATCCCTGATGCTGATGCCTTCCGGGAAAAAGGGAAACCAGCCGTTGAAGAATTATTTAGGACTGAATGGCCAGTAACTACATGGGAAGAAGTATTATCCTATTAAGCACAAATAATAATTTCAGTAAAGATAATCCTTACTAAATAATAATTAATTAAATGGAGGGTATTAAGTAAAGATAAAATTTATCAAATATTTAAACAAATACCCTCCTCTGAGATAAATTAACAGAAACATTTATTTTTTATAATATTAGCCTAAAAAAATTTAGGAGAAATTATTAGAAAGCAAGAAATAGGAGTACAATAATGGTTAATTGGACTGAAATAAACGAGAAGAAAAAAAGAATTAGAACCTTATTAGATTCTTTAAATCTTGATGCCATTTTGTTGAAAAGACAATGTAACTTTTCCTGGATTACCTGTGGCGCCACAAATCAGGTGAGCATTGCCACTGAAACGGGAGCTGCCTCTATTTTGATTACCCCTGAACAGTATTATGTTATTTGTAATAATATTGAGGCACCTCGAATAGAAAAAGAAGAAAAACTTATCGAACAAGGATATAAGATAAGGACTTTTAAATGGTATGAAGACCGGGAAGAGAAAATGATTAGTGAGATTATTAGGGGTGGGAAGATTGGCTGTGATATTGATTTTCCAAGAACTAGAAATATCGCCAAAGACTTAAATCCCCTTCGCTACTCTCTTACTCCTGAGGAAGTGGAAAGATATAAAGAAGTTGGTTATCTTGCTTCTAAAGCAATTGAAGAAACTGCCTTAACTATAAAACCAGGAGACAAAGAATGTGAGATTATAGGTAGATTAGCTGAAAGATTATGGGCTAACCATCTAGACTATATTACTACTTTTTGTGCTGCAGATGAAAGAATAGATAATTTTAGGCATCCTCTTGCCACAGAAAAAGAAGTCAACCAAAGAGTAATGCTCTGTGTTAATGCTCGAAAATGGGGATTGATTATCTCTCTTACTAGATTTGTTCAATTTGGGAAAATCCCTGAAGAAATTAAAAAGAAATATCGAGATAATGTCTATATAGACTGTGTGATGATGGCTAATACTAAACCTGGGAAACCAGTAGTTGAGGCATTCAAAAAAGGTTTAGAGATGTATAAAGAATTGGGATATCCGGAAGAATATCAACTTCATCATCAGGGAGGAGCAATCGGCTATACAGGTAGAGATTATAGGGTAAACTTCCAAACTAATGAGATTATCCAAGAAAATCAGGGTTTTGCGTGGAATCCTTCCATTACCGGGAGTAAGAGTGAAGATACTATGTTAGCAACCTCAGATGGTCCAATACTTTTATCCAAGCCGGTAATTTTCCCAAAATTAGAAATAAAAGGGGGTGAGTATACCTTCAGTAGATCTGATATTCTGGTAAAATAGTTACCTTTTTTACCATTTTTGAGAAAAAGAGAAAGGAGAATTTAGGAAATGAAAAAAGTTATTAACAGTAAAACTTTGACAGCATCCATATTATTGATTATGCTTTGCTCTATGTTTGTGATGCCTGTAGTTGTAGCTCAGGAAGTGTATCCCTCCCGGGAAATAGAACTTATGATACCATGGTCTGTAGGAGGAGCAACTGATATATCTTTTCGAACCTTTTTATCAGTTTTACCAAAGTATTTAAAGGTACCGGTAGTTATTGTAAATATACCTGGGGGAGGAGCAGTTCCAGGATATGCTGAAGCAATGACTAAAAAACCAGATGGATATTATATTGTTGCTTGGGCTACTCCTTCACTAACCAAAACCCATATGAGTGTTACTCCTTATGATTATAAAACCTTTGATCCTATTATTAATCTAACCAATGCACCTTGCTGGATCTTAGTTCCCGGTAATTCGCCATATCAGAATTTAACTGACTTACTTGAGGCTGCTAGAAGTCAACCAGGCAATGTTACTATGGGTAATGCTGGTGCCGGTGGTGGTACCCATATGATTGCTTTAGCTTTTGAGAAGACGGCCGGAGTTAGTTTTAACCATGTTCCCTACCAAGGAGGAGGACCAGCTTTGATTGGTGCGATGGGTGGACATGTTGATTCGGTAATTGTTTCACCTCCAGAGGGTGTAGCACAGTTGGAGTCTGGAGATTTAAGATGTGTAGCTGTATTTTCAGAGGAAAGACTGGAAGGATTTCCTGATATTCCTACTGCTAAAGAACAGGGGGTCGAATTTACATTAGGACAATGGAGAGGTTTAGCCGCTCCCAAGGGAACTGATCCTGAGAGAATCAAGATTATTCATGATGCCTTTAAAGCCACTATGGAAGACCCAGATTTCATGGTACTGGCAAAAAATTCTGGAATATTGCTTGACTATAAAGGGACAGAAGAGTTTACTAAATGGGTGGAAGAACAAAATGAATTCTATAAAGATCTAATAATGACCAACAAACTGGGAGATAAGTATAAATAAATAGCTAAGAAAGATAGAGAGGTTTTAGTAATAACAGACTATTGCCTCTCTATCTTTTTGGGGAATATTTTATATGGGTGGGAAAGAAATTATATTAAGTATTACATTTATAATAATATCTATTATAGTTTTTGCCTTAACTTTTCAATTTCCTCATCAAACTGTCGCCTTGGTACCAACAGCCTTCCCGCGTTTTATTAGTATAAGTTTAATAATACTTTCTATAATACTTTTAATTCAGGGAATAAGAGGGATTACGAAACATACTTCTTCGCTGAAGGAAGCACAAAAAATAAAGAGTAACAATAGTAAAAATTTTTTTATTAGACTAATAGTAATGATGTTTTTGGCTTTCTTATATACCAGAGTTATTGGTAAAATAGGGTATTTAGGTGCTACTCCTCCCTTTATAGCAGGTAATATGTTCCTTTTTAAGGAGCGAAGGATTACTTGGATTGTAGTGTTATCATTGACTATTACTTTCTTATTGTATTTTATATTTAGAATGTTATTTAAAATACCAATTCCTCGTTTTACTCTTTTTTAAATGTATAGTTAAAGGAGAGATATAGATTGACCATCATTCAAGGATTTTTATATGTTTTACATCCATTACATTTCCCCTTCCTTTTATTAGGGGTTGTAGGTGGTATTATAGTTGGTGCTATTCCTGGATTAACTGGTTCTGTTGGTATAATTTTGTTATTACCTTTTATATATTACCTGGATGCAAGTACGGCGATTGTTATGCTCTGTGGAATGTTCTGTGGAGCTATGTATGGTGGTTCGATTTCGGCTATCTTAATATCTACACCGGGAACTCCTTCTGCGGTAGCTACTGTACTTGACGGATATCCTTTAGCTCAAAAAGGTGAAGCAGGAAGAGCAATCGGCGTTGCTACCATTGCTTCTGCAATGGGAGGCATTATTTCTACTTTTTGTTTGATGTTCATTGCCCCTCAATTAGCTCGCTTTGCTCTTAAATTTGGACCAGAAGAATATTTTGCTCTAATGATATTTGGTCTGACTATTATTGCCAGCGTTTCTGGAAGATCTTTAGTGAAAGGTTTAATTGCTGGATTTTTTGGACTACTTATTGCTACTGTTGGTTTAGATCCGGTTACTGGATATGCTCGTTTTTCTTTTAATATCCCCAATTTAATGAGAGGTTTTAGTACTTTACCGGTTCTTATTGGTCTTTTTGCCATATCACAGATTTTTATTCAGTTAGAAGAAAAAATATTAAAAGAAAGAACTATTCACCCTGACCAGAAAATTACCAATGTTTTACCATCTTTTAGAGAATTAAAGAGATTATTTAATATTATTATTCCTGCTTCCTTTCTGGGAACATTTATTGGCATAATTCCAGGAACGGGAGGGACTATAGCTGCCTTTCTGGCTTATAATGAAGCTAAGAGATGGTCTAAAGATCCAGAATCATTTGGAAAAGGTAATATTATGGGTGTGGCGGCCCCAGAAGCAGCAAATAATGGTACTACTGGTGGCGCTATGGTTCCACTTCTATCTCTTGGTATTCCTGGAGATGCAGTAACTGCAGTTATGCTTGGAGCTCTCCTCCTGATTGGTATTAGACCAGGACCATTGCTATTTAGAGAGCACCCTGAAATTATTAATCCTATTTTTGCTGGGATGTTTTTAGCCAATGTTTTAATCTTAATCATGGGAATATTAAGCATCAGATTATTTCCGAAAATTCTAAAAACCCCGGATTCCATACTTTTCCCTGTTATATTTACTTTATGCTTTCTGGGAGCATTTTCCTTGAATAACAGCATTTACGATATGTTAGTTGCCCTGATATTTGGGATTATTGGATATATAATGAGGAAGAATGGTTTTCCTGTAGCGCCTGTTGTTTTGGGGGTAATATTAGGCCCTATTGTGGAAGATGAACTGGGCAGAGCTTTAATCATTTCTCATGGAAATTGGAAGGTACTATTCCAATCACCTATTGCTATTTTTTTCTATATAATTTCCATCCTTTCCCTTTTCTATTCTTTAAAACGCCAATTGCCAGTCCAAATGAAAAACAGCTAAACTTCATTTTAACAAAAGCAATTAGGATAATCAGGAAATGATTAAAGAAGATTATTTAAATTGTTTATAATTATATATAAGAGGTGATAAGTTATTGATAAATAGCGGTCGAGGGTTCATAAATAGCATGTGTATTTATGATTATTTATAGGTTTTATTGACAAGCAAATAGGTATTTTATATTATAATATAAAAATTCTATTATTGTTTAATTAGTAAGGAACACTATAATAACATATTTATTAGATACTTTTTTATTTCATATCAAAACCAAAAAAATAAGATTTTATCAAGTTATATTTCTAACTTCAGCAACTTCGGCCTTGTAGTAAGAAAAAGGGGGTGAATATCTTTTAATAATTCGTTTAGTTTAGTAATCTTTAAAAATTTTGAAAAATTTTAGGAGGTTAAAAAATGTTGAAAAAGATTATACCTTTCCTTTTCTGTTTGTTAATTATCCTTTCCTTTTCTGGTTCTATTTGCGCTCAAGATGAATGGAAACCAACCAAACCCATCACCTGTATTGTCCCCTGGGCTGCTGGCGGTGCTACTGATCAGATTACCCGTCTCTGTGCAGGTGAATTAGAGGAAGCATTGGGGCAAAAGATTGTTATTGTTAATCAACCCGGGGCTTCGGGATCAGTAGGAACTAAAACAGTAATGGATGCCAAGAGAGATGGATATACTTGGGCTTCTGGTGCGGTGGGAGATTTGGGTACATATAAAATATTAGGATTTTTAGATACGCAATTGGAAGACTGGCATATTTATCTTAATGTAGCCAATGTTATGGTGATCTCTGTTCATCCCGATACTCCCTACCAAACCTTTCCTGATTTATTAGAAGCCTTCAAGGCCAGACCAGGAGAAATCACGGTATCAACTGCTGGAATGATGTCTGCCGGGCGTGTAGCTATGGAAGGTATCAGGAATGCTACCGGAATAGATTATGAACATGTGACCTATGATGGGGGCAATCCAGCGGTTATTGCCTGTGTAGCAGGAGAGACTGAAGTAACTTCCCAACTAGCCAGTGAACAGGCTGACATGATTAGAGCTGGAAAATTGCGTCCTTTAGCTGTTTTAGCCAAGCAACCTTTAGAAATTGCTGATTATGGGATGATTGATCCAATTACTAAATGGCTTCCTGATTTTGAACCAACCCCTTCCTATTTTGGGATTTTTATTCCCAGGGGAGTACCAGAGGAAGTAATTCATACTATGAACCGCCTATGGCGAGAAGTAATTGTCGATAATGAAAAAATTAAGCTATATGCTAAAGATCGAGGGGCAATTTTTGTTCCTTACTGGGGATTAGAAGGTTTGGTTAGATCCTTCCCTGTAGTACAGTTCTATGCCTGGTTATACTATGAAATGGGAAGAGCAGAAAAATCACCTTTTGATCTGGGTATTGCTAAGCCCTAATTAATAGTAAAATAATCCGGGAGAGTATTGTCGTATTTATTCTCCCGGAGACTATTTCTGTTTTATAATATCATAATTTTATTCAATTTAGATACTGTGATTATTTTCTATTAATGTATGTAATACACATAATGTAACACGCATGACGCAAGACTATTCATTTGCTATATATTATATTATATACTTTAATACGGGTATACTGATTAAGATTATGCGGGAATAATGGTATGAGAATGCCACGCACTGCTTAAGCAGTGCTCGCAATGACGGTAATGTTGATTGTTTTTGGTTTATGGTTTTTAGTTAAACTTTTTTGGCTATAATTGTGCGCTATGATTCACACAAGACGCAATATTGAATACTAACGACTATCTACGATATACTGAATTAAATGGCTTATTACTAAATATTAGATACGAACGACTAACGACTAACGACGAATTTGTCATTGCGAAGCGTGTGGCGCTGAAGCAATCTCATTCATTTCTAACCAAGGAAATTTAAACCAGAAACTAATGGTGTGAATTTATACTAAATACCAAATATTAGCGACTAACGACTACCTACGTTATACTGATATACGGGTATACTATGTACGGTAATGCGGGAATAATGGTATGAGATTGCCACGCACTACTTAAGCAGCGCTCGCAATGACTTTAACATTATAAGTATATAGTATATAGCACATAGTATGTAGTATGTAGTTTATGTGGAAATAATTGAGAGTAGTATGGTTTATAGTTTATGTAGTTTATAGTTTTTTGTTTTTAGTTTATAGTTAGTAGTTTTTGGTTAAATATTTTTTAGGAATAATATTTTTTATTAATGTATGCCCGACGCATAGCGCAATACGCAACACTAAATACTAAATACCCACGACTAACGACTAACAACGCACTACACAATACTAAATATTAGCGACTAACTGCAATATACGTTTTACCGATATATTGGTATACTTAAATAAATAATGCAATACACAAGAATTATTACACATTACGACACTACACTATACGGTATACTTATACGGGCTTATTCTATACTGAAATATATTACTCATCAAAGGTTGCAATAATTTTTTTGATAGGGTATTACAATGGAACCACAGAGAATGGATAAAGCTGATTTTATTACGGCATTGTTTCTTTCTATTTTTGGTCTGGCAATAGTGATAGTATCTTTACGTATGCCTGATTTTAGAAATCTTGGTGCCAACCCTTATTCTGCGCCAGGCATAGTTCCAGCAGTGTTAGGAGCAATATTATCTATCTTAGGGATGGTTCTATTAATTCGCTCAATTTCTCGTAAGGGATATTATTTAAATTTTTCATTTTCTGGAATCCTTTTTTTATTTAAACAAAGCTCAATTAAGAGACTGCTCATAGCTGCAGTTCTTTCTCTGTTATATGTAGCACTGCTGGGGAAAATTCATTATTTTATTTTAAGTTTTTCTTATATTTTTATATTTATCTTGGCTTATGAATTTAATTTAAAAGAAAGAATATTAAGACAGAAATCCAATTTTATTATAGCTTTTTTGGAAGCATTCTTGATTGCTGGTTCTATTGCTTTGGTTTTTCAATATCTTTTTTTGGTTCGGTTGCCCTAAAACAAACTACTAGGGAGAAAAAATGTTACCGGGATTAACAGAATTAGGAATACAAATAAGCCAATTTTTAACAGCAAGGTATATTTTTGATATTCTATGGAGTACCCAGCTAGGAATTATTGTAGGAATGCTTCCTGGTTTAACAGCTACCATGGGAGTGGCTTTGATGACCACCTTGACTTATAAATTTGCTACCGATCATGCTGTTCTTATCTTGATTTGTATGTATGTAGGGGCAATTTTTGGTGGAAGTAGAACAGCGATATTAATAAATATTCCTGGAACCCCAGCTAATGCGGCTACAACGGTAGATGGTAATCCACTGGCCAAACAGGGTCGGGCTGGAGAAGCAATGGGAATAGCTACCACTGGTTCCTTTCTCGGTTCTTTATTTGGTATGTTTATGTTAGCTGTTTTTACTCCTATTCTGGGTAATGCTGCTCTCAAATTTCTTTCCTTTGAATATTTCTGGCTGACTATCTTTGGAATAATTATCTGTGGTACTTTAACTGCTCCCAAAGATCCTTTGAAAGGTTGGATTTCAGGATTTTTTGGGCTTTTTATAGCTATGATTGGCATGGAAGGAATGCATGCCTATAGAAGATTTACCTTTGGCAATATTGATTTAGCTGGCGGTATTGAACTGCTTCCAGCCATGATTGGTGTTTTTGGTTTTTCTGAAATATTGATGGTAATGAAACAACCAGCTATCAATATCGTAAGTAGTAAGGTTGGTAAGGTACTTCCCTATCCTCGTGAGATTTTAAAGTATTGGGGAACCATAATTCGTTCTGGATTGATTGGAACTATCATTGGAGCGATTCCAGGTGTAGGCGAAGATATTGGGGCTTGGGTGTCCTATGATTTTGCTAAAAAGGCAAGCAAGCATCCAGAAGAATTTGGCAAAGGAAGTGTTGAAGGTTTAATGGCTGCAGAGACTGGAAACAATGCCGCGGTAGCAGGGGCAATTATCCCGGTACTGTCTTTAGCAATACCTGGTTCAGCGCCAGCTGCTGTTTTATTAGGAGCCATGTTAATTCACGGTATTAGACCTGGTCCACTCTTGATGATTGAAAATCCGACTTTTGTATACCAGGTTGTAGCAATGGTCTTATTGGCTACCTGTGCTATGTTTATCTTAGGATTATTATTAATCAATGTATTTGTAAAGATACTATTAATTCCCAGGCAACGTTTAATGCCAGTTATTTTTGTGCTATGCGTAATAGGCTCCTATGCCCTTTCTTCCAGAATATTTGATATCTGGGTTATGGCAGTTTTTGGACTTATTGGTTATGCTATGAAAGAGATGGACTATCCGGTGGCTCCTGCGGTACTGGGTATTATTCTTGGTGATCTGTTGGATCAAAATTTAAGAAGAAGTCTGATTTTAACAAAGGGGAATATTACACCCTTCTTTAGCAGACCCATTTCTATGGTTTTGATATTATTAATTTTTTTTACAATAGCAAGTCGCATACGTTATTTCCAGAAATTATGGGCAATATTATTACAAAAGGCTAAAAAGTAGTTAGGGGAAAGTTGTTGGAAAAATAGTTTATCGTCAATTCAAGGGGGTGATTTTTTGCAAGATAAAAAGATACGTATTGGAATTGTTGGCTCAGGCTTTGCTGCCCGGTTTCATTATCAGGCTTATTCTAGAATACCTATCAAAGATATGGAAATAGTATCTGTATATTCTAAAAATCCCAAGCGATGTAAACAGTTTGCTCAGGAACGAGGTATCAAACCTGCTTGCTCTTTAGAAGAGTTAATAGAAAGTTGTGATATTGTAGATCTTTGTGTTCCGGGTTTTGTTCATGAAAAATATACCATTAAGGCCTTAGCAGCCCAACGTAGTGTGATTGTGGAGAAACCTTTTACTGGTTATTATGGTCCTGAAGAGGAAGGCCATTTTTATGGTACCCAGTTCTCTAAAGAAATTATGCTAAAGGAATCATTGGCCAGTGCCAGGAGAATGTTAGAGGCAGAAAAAGAGAGTAAAGGAACAATCTTTTATGCCGAAGATTGGATATATGCACCTGCGATACAAAAAGTAGTTGAAATTTTAAAGGAGACAAAAGGGCAAATTATCAGGTGTATAGGAGAGGAATCTCACAGTGGTTCACATTCTGACGCTTACGGTATATGGCAGCAATCAGGGGGAGGTTCCTTAGTAGGAAAAGGGTGTCATCCTCTTTCTGCTATTCTTTATTTAAAGAGTATAGAAGGCCATATCAGGAATGGTAAACCTATAAGAGCAAAAAGAGTTAGTTGTAGAATTCATGAATTGACCCGTTTACCAGGATATATTGATGAGGGCTATTTAAGAACTCAGTATTTTGATGTGGAAGATTACGCTCAATTGCATGTTATCTTTGAAGATGGTATGGTAGCTGATATTTTTGCCAGTGAAGTAGTTATGGGAGGTGTAAACAATTATTTAGAGATATTTGCCAATAACTTTCGTATTCGCTGCAATCTGGGTCAATCAGATCTAATTCGATTGTATAATCCTAAAGATGAGCAATTGAAGAATGTCTATATTGTAGAGAAAATTGGTACTAAACAGGGATGGAGCTTTCCTTCACCAGATGAAGATTGGATGTTTGGGTATCCCCAGGAACTATATAATTTTTTGCAATGTTATTTAACTGGTAAAAAGCCCCAATCTGACTCCCAATTAGGATTTGATACAGTAGCAGTGCTTTATTCTGCTTATCTTTCTGCTGAAAGAAAGGGAGAAGAGGTGCAGATACCTAATTAATAGTAGGTATTTTTCTTGTCCTTAGTATTAGTAATAATGTAATAATATTAGTAAGTTTAAAAACATTTGGGGAGAACAAGTAATGAATTATGGATTTGGGATAGTGGGATTAGGTCTTATAGCAGATTTTCATGCTCAAGCTATAAAAGAGATAGAAAGAGGAAGGTTAGTAGCTTGCCTTTCCCGGGATAAAGATAAGGCTATCACTTTTGCCCAAAAATATAATTGTCAACCATATCATTCTTGGGAGGAGTTCTTAGCACATCCTGGTTTAGATATAGTGAATATCTGTACCCCCTCTGGAGCCCATTTAGAACCTGCTGTTAGAGCGGCAAAAGCAGGTAAACATATTATTGTAGAAAAACCTCTTGAGATTACTTTGCCCAGATGTGATGAAATAATTAGAGTTTGTGCTGAACAAAAGGTAAAATTAACGGGGATATTTCAATCCAGATTTTCTCCCCTCTGTACAGTTGTTAAAAAAGCTATTGAGCAAGGTCGTTTTGGACAATTAGTTCTCTGTGATGCTTATGTAAAGTGGCAAAGAAGTCAGGCCTACTATGATGAGGGAGGATGGCATGGTACTTTAAGGCTGGATGGAGGCGGAGCATTAATTAATCAATCTATTCATGCTATAGATTTATTAGTTTATTTTGCTGGTGAAGTAGAAGAGGTATCAGCATTTATTAACACTATTGGGCACCAGGGAATTGAAGTCGAAGATAATGCAGTAGTACTTTTAAAATTTAAGAGCGGTTCATTGGGAGTAATAGAAGGATCAACATCTGTTTATCCTGGTTTTCTGAAAAGATTAGAAATCTCTGGGACCACAGGCAGTGCTATTATGGAAGAAGATATTTTAAAATTTTGGGACTTTTGGGAAAAGACAGAGGAGGATAACCATATTCGGCAAAATTTTATGTTTCAAAAAAATACTTCTGGTGGTGGTGCTTCAGACCCGGCTGCCATAAGCTATCAGGGACATAAAAAACAGTTTGAAGATATGATCGATGCTATTGAACAGGATAGGAAACCCCTTGTTGATGGGCAAGAAGCAAGAAAGGCTGTAGAAATTGTTTTAGCTGCCTATCAAAGTGCTCGGAAGAAAAAAATCATCCATTTACCATTCTAATATTAAATATTTTTCGGGGAGAAAGGTAAAAAAAGATATGTATCTTACTGGATTTGCTGATGAAGCAGCCGATGATATTAAAGGACAAATTATGGCTACCAGATTATTAGGCTGGAAAAATATCGAAGCAAGAACTATTAATGGTAAAACTATTGCTCAACTGAGTGAAAAAGAATTTGAGGTTATGGAGCAAGAGTTAAAAAAAGCCCATATTAAGATAAACTGTCTTGCCTCAACTATTGCCAATTGGCAGAAGACCGTACTTGACCCTTTAGAAGATGATTTGCAGGAAGCTAGGAAGTTAATACCAAGAATGAAGAAATTAAACATTCCTATGGTACGCATTATGAGTTATGCTCCTTTAAGGGATGAGCAAGGAAATATTTTAGATAATCAAGAGGAAGATGAGGTTTTTCGTAGATTAAATATAATCAGCAAGATGTTTCAAGAGGAAGGAATAATACCGGTTCATGAAAATTGTATGACTTATGGTGGAATGAGCTGGCAAAATACCCAGAATTTATTGACCAATGTTCCCTCTCTAAAGTTGGTTTTTGATACCGGCAATCCAGTAGTCCTGGCTGTTGAGACTCACAAACTAAAACACTGCCCCCTGGAAAGGGTAAGTTGGGATTTTTATCAACAGGCAAGAGAGCATATTATATATGTTCATATTAAAGATGTTATATTCAATCAGAAGAGCAATAAGCTAATTTACACCTATCCTGGAGAAGGTCAGGCCAATATTAGAAAAATCTTGAGAGATTTGATTAGTCATGGTTATGAAGGAGGCTTATCCATTGAGCCCCATATGGAAGTAGTCTTTCATGATCCTAGCCGGCAATCTACTGATCAGGCGAGATTGAAAAATTATATTCAATATGGGAATCGTTTAATGAAAATATTGGAAGAGATTAGTGATTATAGTAAGTGATTTTTTATTTAAATACCAAAATTAAGATATTTCTAATTAATATTCTGGTTGAAATTACCAGAAGTAATATATATTTTCTTTTGAGGTTAATGCGAAAGGGAAATGAAAGATTGAAAAAAAAAGAATAAAAAATAGTTAAAAACCCTTAGTGTATTTAATAAGTAGGATAGGAGGAATATTAGTAGAAGATGGTTGATTATTTAGGAAGAAACTGGTTGCTGGATACTAAAGAGGCACAAAAACTCTATTTTGAAGGAGCCATACCCTTAAGAGAAAAAAGGGGGATTGTGGATGTTCATACCCATCATAATTTGAGACAGATAGTGGAGAATAAACCTTTCCCTAATATCTGGCGAGCAGAAGTTCTGGAGGATAAAAAAGAATACCAAAATAATGACCATTATATTATTCAGCTTGCTGCCAAGTGCAATGGTTTTTCTCAATCCTTGGCGCGGGACACCAGTATATCTGATTTTGATAAATGGATGGCACTGGCTAAGGTTTTCCCACAAATGGAGGGTAATCATGTTCACCAGTGGTTGCATCTTGATTTGCAAAGATTGTTTGGTATTACAGATTTATTAAGTGCTGAAACTGGTAAGAAGATTTGGGATATAACCGGTGAACTATTACCAAAAGAATCATTTTTACCACAAAATTTATTAAAAAGAGTCAATGCTCGAATAATTTGCACTACAGATGATCCCTGTGATGATTTATACTATCATAATGAGGCACAAAATATTCCCTGGCTTAAATTTTTACCTACCTTTAGACCAGATGCCTATTGTAATATATTCGATTCCCATTGGAAGACCAATGTGGAAAGACTCTGTCAACTTACTGGTGAAGACGTTACCTTAAAAGGACTTATTACAGGATTGCAAAAGAGACATTCCTTTTTTGCCCAGATGGGTGCCCGTGCCAGTGATCATGGTTTATTAGAACCCTATGGTTTGGAGATAGAAGAGCAAAGGGCTGAACAGATTTTTCAGGAAGCATACCATAATAAAAGAAGATTTAACATTAATTCCTCGGAAACAAAAGAATTTATTTCTTATCTGATGCATCAGTTTTGTGCTATAAATCAAGACTTGGGAATGGTTACTCAGATTCATTATGGTGCAGTGCGCAATGCCAATCAATATTTATTTGACAACTGGGGAGCAGATGTAGGTGGAGATGTAGCTGCTGAACATACTAATGTAGTAGAGAATTTGCAGCCACTTTTATCTAAATTCTTCAGTGGCAAAGAGGAAAAGCAGGGACACCTGGTTTTATATTCAATGAATCAGGTCTTTTTCCCTACCAATCTAATGCTAGAGAGGGCTTTTCCCAATGTTCATACCGGTTTTCCTTGGTGGCAGAATGACAATATTTATAATATGGAACAGTACTTATTACAAATTATTTCTGCCTCACTCTGGTCCTCCAGTGCCGGACCAGTATGTGATGGAAGAAAGATATTATCAGAAGGAAGTCGCTTTGAGGTATTTGATCGGATTATTTGTCGGGTATTGGGAAGGTTATGGTCTACTGGTGCCATCTCTCAAGAAGGTGCCTCAAGAGCCATGGAAGGATTGATGGTAGAAAATCAATTAAAAATATTTCGATTATAAGATTTATACAAACATGAAAGATCACCTTCTTAAGAACTGGTAATGGCTAAATAAATTGGCTTATCAGGAAAAAGATTAAGAAAAGCTTAATATGGACAATTTTATACCTGATCTCAAAAGTTAAGGAAGTTGTAGTAATAAGAGAAATATGGTAATTCAATAAAATTTAGATCGGAAGAGCGTCGTGTAGGGAAAGAGTGTAGGATAGGGTG
>CAZGKY010000032.1:0-18659 GCA_964525625.1 uncultured Atribacterota bacterium
CACCCTATCCTACACTCTTTCCCTACACGACGCTCTTCCGATCTTAAAGATAAAACAAATAAATATAAAAAGATAAAAGAATGATATCTCATCCAGAATGTTATTC
Source organism: uncultured Atribacterota bacterium (assembly GCA_964525625.1). Classification (GTDB taxonomy): domain Bacteria; phylum Atribacterota; class Phoenicimicrobiia; order Phoenicimicrobiales; family Stramentimicrobiaceae; genus Stramentimicrobium. Next base: position 107 of record CAZGKY010000032.1, read on the forward strand.
CAGATATAGAGATTCTTATTACTTACAGTTTATAAACTCTATTGCCTATGTAAAAAATAATGAAAAGTTTAATCAAGTATTTTTTCATTAATTTAATTACTTATTATAAAAAGAGCAAGAATTTTGTTAAAAATCTCTTAGTTGGTAGAAAATTAATACTCAATTAAAATTAGACAACTTTATTTACCTTGCCCGATTTTAAACATTGAGTACATACATTTAATCTCTTTATGGTATTATTAATCTTTACTCTTACTTTTTGAGTGTTTACAGACCATTTTCTATTACTCAATCTATGAGAATGACTAATTTGTTTGCCGAATTGTGGTCCTTTACCACAAATATCACATTTTGCCATCTTAATCCTCCAGTTATTTCTTGAAAAATAGCGAGTTTTATTTTATCATATAATGGTAATAAGAATCAAGTGTAATTTGTTAGGGATCTGCCACAAAAATATAATTTATCATCATTATAAAAATTACTAGATTATTAGCCAAAATATTAATGATTATAAAAACAACCTAAAATAATTTATCTTCTTGTGAGATACTATATTTTATATTTGAATAAAGAAAAGGTAAAGATAAGATGAGAATTATCGCTGGAATGTATAAAGGCTTTAAATTACACACCTTTCCTGGAAACCAGATTAGGCCAACTCCAAGCAAAGTGAGAGAAGCAATATTTGATATGGTTAGTGCTAAAGTGGTTGGATCAGATTTTTTAGATCTCTTTGCTGGTACCGGCGCAATTGGGATTGAAGCTATTAGTAGGGGAGCGAAAAGTGTTACTTTTATTGAAATTGATAGAAAAGCAATCGGTTTAATTAAGAACAATTTAACTAAAATTTACCAACATAATTTTTTCAATATTATAAAACTTGACTATATTCAAGCCATAACTCTATTATCTAACGACCATAAAAAATTTGATATTATTTTTTTGGATCCCCCCTATTATAATAAAAATTATATTTACAAGGCATTACAATTGATAGACCAAACTGACATTATTAAAGATGGTGGCATTGTTATTGCACAACACTCAACTCATATAGCAATTAAAGATAATTATGACAATATATTTTGTTTTAAAGAGAAAAAATATGGTAATTCAACAATTACCATCTTCAGTAAACAATAATAAATGCCGGAAAAGGAGTTTTTATGATAAAAGCCATCTATCCAGGTAGTTTTGACCCAATTACCAACGGTCATTTAGACATTATTTACCGGGCCTCTAAAATATTCGACAAAATTATTGTAGTGATTGCTGAAAATGTACGTAAAGAATCTCTTTTTTCTATAGAAGAGAAAATGGATATGATTCAAAATGTTATTAGCGAACTTCACAATGTTGAAGTTCAATCATTTAAAGGATTATTAATCGATTGTGTGAAATCAAACAATGCTCAGATAATATTAAGAGGCATGAGAGCTATTTCAGATTTTGAATATGAATCTCAATTTGCTCTTATTAATAAAAAAATGGCTCCTGATATAGAAACAGTATTCATGGTAACTAGTACCAAATTTTCTTATTTAAACTCGAGCATTGTTAAAGAAATAGCCTCTTTAAATGGTTGTGTCAAAGAATTGGTACCACCATATGTGGCAAAAAAATTAAAATATAAATATGGTTATTATTAATTTAAAATATATAATTAATGCCATAAATTTATACTATTTGTAAAATCCTGGCCACCTATCTTATGGCTACTACCTTCATAAGCTAGCACGTAAAGATTAGTTGCCAAAATATCATAATCTAACATCCTTATTAGGGTATCGTTACCCAGTTTCTTATTATATTGGTAAAATTTTTTCAGTTTTAGTATCAGAGGAATTTTTGAACATGATTTTGCTTTTTTAAGAATAGTTCGACCATTTTGGCTTATTCCTAAAATTCGACAATAAAGAGGGCCATTTTCATTAAAATTATTAATTTTACTTTTAGTTAAATTAAATAAACTATGAATAATTATTCTTTGTATTCTGGTATGAGTATATCGTTTTGACTTTATGGTTTGAATTAATTCTGTGATATTTCCAGTGGAAAGGGCAGCTCTTTTGATTTTGTTTTCCAATCCTTCTTGAACACCATTTATATCTTTTAATTCATCAAGAGAAATAATTCTAAGTTTAGCAAATATAGCCTGTTCAAAATTAGAAAAGATAATAGGATTTTTACCTTCCTTTAATTCATTCAGAATAATCTCATAAGAAGTAATGGGCATGGCTTCTTTTATCTTCTCTAAAAATGACACATCTTTAGAATAATAATATTGATTTATCATCTTTCTTATAGCTGTAGCACTAGAATATACACCTTCAAATTTGTCTTGAGAATAACCCGAACCAATTCTCTTAATAGGTAATACCTTCATTTTACTTTTTAATGATTGTAATGCTATTATATATTCTAAAGCTAATATATTATTGGGTTGTCTTAATATACTTTTTATTTCCTGCCAAGATATCTTGGAAGATTTTTGACCATATCTTTGATAAAAAGAAAGAATAGTCTTTTCCCGGATTTGGGGGAAACTAGCTCCTTTTTTTAATTCTCTATTTATTACTTTTTTAAAAAATGGTGGATCATTTCTTATTAAATTTGCTAATTGTGAAAATATTTCTATTTTATCATCTTCACAGCCAAAGGTAATATAGTCAACAATACCTAAAGAGTTCAAAACTTTAACTCCAGCTTGAGCAAAACCGTGAGCATCCTGACTGGCAAAGACAAAGGGAAGTTCAATAATAAGATCAATCCCAGCAAGTAAAGCCATTTTAGCTCGTACCCATTTATTCCATAAAGCTGGTTCACCTCTCTGTAAAAAGTTACCACTCATAATAGCTATGGAAAAATCTGCTCCAGTTAATTCTTTAGCTTTCTTTAGATGATATAAATGACCATTATGAAAAGGATTATATTCAGCAATAATTCCAAGAATTGTCATGACCTACCTCGATAAATTGATGATTATATGTTATAATTATACGGTATTTTGTCTCTTATTTTAAGTTAAATATAGATATTATACATTTTGACAGGAGGTAATTTGTAAAAATGAATATTGCAGAGAAGCTAAGACAGAGAGCAAAGAAGGAAATTAAAAAGATCGTTTTACCGGAAGGTGAAGAACCAAGAATGATTCAAGCAGCTGAAATAATATATCAAGAAGGTTTTGCTAACTTAGTATTTTTGGGGAAAGAGGAACGAATTAAAGATATTGCTAAAAATTTAAAGGTAAAATTTCCTGAAACTATTGAAATTATTAATCCAGAGTCATCAGAAAAAAGAAACAACTATGCAGAAATATACTATGATTTAAGAAAGAATAAAGGAATAACCATTGAAGAAGCTAAAGAATTAATGAAAAACCCCCTGTATTTTGGAGCATTAATGGTCTATCAAGATGATGCAGATGGGTTAGTAGCTGGTTCAATTAATGCTACCGGTGATGTTTTCAGGCCAGCCTTACAAACCATTAAAACTTCCCATAATGTGAATATTGTTTCCAGTTCTTTTATAATGGTAGTTCCTGACTGTAAATATGGAGAAAATGGCATTCTATTATTTGCAGATTGTGCTTTATTCCCGGATCCTAATGCTGAAGAATTGGCAGATATTGCCATAGCCAGTGCCAATACAGCGAAGGTGTTAGTAGGGGTAGAACCAAAGGTAGCTATGCTTTCTTTTTCGACTAAAGGCAGTGCCAGGCATCCTTTAGTCGATAAAGTAGTAAAAGCTACTGAAATAGTCAGAAAAAAAGCTCCTGAATTAAAAGTTGATGGAGAACTCCAAGCAGATGCTGCATTGATCCCCGAAATTGGAAAGAGAAAAGCACCCTACAGTGAAATTGCTGGTGAAGCCAATGTCTTAATTTTTCCGGATTTACAGGCTGCTAATATTGCCTATAAATTAGTACAGCGTTTAGCAAAAGCAGAAGCCATCGGTCCGATCTCCCAGGGTATGCGAAAACCAGTAAATGATCTATCAAGGGGTTGTTCAGCTGAAGATATTGTTAACGTAGTAGCAATTACTGCTCTTCAAGCTCAAGGTATACAATAAATATTTATTACAAGATTATAGATTATAGTGATAATAGATTAGTATTTTTTTAAACAACATACTTAATATCATATTGTTAGATAGTTAATTAAGAAAATTTGCATTTAGTAAAAAAGTTTTATATAATACTTGTTTGTTATATAATGAAACACTTACTTAAAAAGGAGGAAGAAAGTTGGCTAATCCAAAAAGAAAGACTTCTAAATCGAGAAAAAATAAAAGAAGAACACATTGGGTAGAAAAGAATGTTACTATTATAGAATGTCCCAGATGTCACGAATTTAAATTACCCCATCATGTCTGTCCTTCCTGTGGTTATTATAATGGAGAAAAGATTATTCCTGAAAAAAAGAAAGCTGAAACCAAAGCTTCTTAAGGAAGAGTAGTGTTTGGAATACCGTTTCTTTTTTGCTTGGTAAAAGTATAAAAATATTTAGTGCCATAAAAATAATATGGCACTTTTAATTTTTATTTAACCCTCTAGTAACTAAGATATAGCATAACCAACTGAATGAGGTAATAAAATTAAAAAATCACTTTATAATATTTACAAATATTTTTTATTGTACTTGATTTAATAGCTTTTATTATATATACTATCAGTCAGTAGTAGTTCCAACCTTTATTAGGTGCTATTAAAATAATTTGCATAAATATATAAAAAAGGTCATGGAGAAATATTTTTCAAAAGAAAAAAGACAGGAAAAAATACGGGAAAAAATATCTAATAATCCCTTCTTATCAGATGAGCAATTGGCTAAAATATTCCGGGTAAGTATACAAACTGTTAGACTTGATAGACTGGAAATGGGTATACCGGAGATGCGTAAAAGAGTTATTCAACTTGCCCAGTCAGCGTCCTCTAAAGTAAAGGCACTAAATAAAAATGAAATCATTGGCGATCTAATTGATATTGACTTAGGTAAAAGCGGTATCTCTACTATGCGCACTACCAGAGAGATGTCTTTTGGTAAAAAAAATTTAGTAAGAAGTCATTATATATTTTCTCTTGCTGATTCCTTGGCTATGGCTATTATTGATTCTGATGTTGTATTAACTGGTATAGCCCGCTTAAGATATAAAAATCCTGTCTATGCTGGACAACTTTTAGTAGCCAAAGCCCGGATTGCTACTAAAAAAAGTAACAAATACTTAGTCTCAGTGCACATAAAATGCGATCATAAAGAAGTTTTTACTGCTAAATTAATTATGGTTTCTTTAGAATAAATAATAATACTTATAAATACAATAATTAAAAAATAAGGAGTATTATAATTATGGAAATAATGGAAAGGGTAAAAAAAATAATTGTTGACCAATTGGGAATTGAAGAAGAAAAAGTAAAAGAAGATTCTTCATTTATTGATGATTTAGGAGCCGATTCTTTAGATATAGTGGAACTGATTATGGCTTTTGAAGAAGAATTTGATATTGAAATTGCCGATGAAGATGCTGAAAAAATTAAAACTGTAGGAGATGTTATCCGCTATTTAGAAGATAAACAACAATTGTAGGTGTGTTTATCCTTTTCTTTAAGAATTAGAAGAAGATGGTAGAAGATGGTAGAGGGGGTTAATAAAATAAGCCTCAATGAACTAGAAGCAAAATTAAGATATAATTTTAAAAACATTGATTTATTAAAAAAAGCCTTAACCCATTCTTCTTACTTCAATCAAAAAGAAAAGAATATCATAAATCATTTTCAAAGACTAGAATTTTTAGGTGATTCAGTATTAAATTTTTTAGTTAGTAAATATTTATACCAAAAATTTCCTTTTTCCTCAGAAGGTGAATTATCTAAAGTAAAGTCACTAATTATTAGTCAGAAATTTTTGGCTAAATGGGCTAGCTATATTACACTTGAAAATTATATAACTTTAGGTAAAGGCATAGACATAAAAAAGGGGAGAGGGAAATTTTCTATTTTGGCTGATTGCTTGGAGGCCTGTTTAGGAGCAATCTGCCTGGACGGTGGAATTCATCACTGTCAAAAGATTGTTAATAGGTTTATAGAAAAAGAAAATATTCCCTTGGTCATAAAAGATCTAACCAATGATTATAAAACTGTTTTACAGGAATATACTCAAAAGAATTTTTATTGCCTTCCTTCTTACAAAATAGTAAAAGAAGAAGGATTAGAACATGAAAAAATATTTTATATTGAATTATATATAGGGGATTTGCTTTATGGTAGTGGAAGTGGAAAAAATAAGAAAGAAGCAGAACAAACCGCTGCTTATCAAGCTCTGAAAAAATTAAGATTTTTATCAGAAAGGTTCTAACATTGTATCTTAAGGAAATTGGTATTAAAGGTTTCAAATCCTTTGCTTATAATGTTAAACTTAACATACCATCTGGAATCACAGTAATTGTCGGACCAAATGGTTGTGGCAAAAGCAATATTATTGATGCAGTTCGATGGATACTTGGAGAGCAAAATATACGTTCTTTAAGAGGTACTAAAATTACTGATATGATCTTTTCTGGAAATCAGGAACAGAGAGTAAAAAATTTTGCTCAAGTTTATATGCTGTTTGATAATGCTGATAGAAAGTTTTCTATCAATTCCGAAGAAGTAGAAATAAAAAGAATAATTTATCGTTCTGGTGAAATTGAGAACTATATTAACGGTAATCTTTGTAAGTTAAAAGATATCCAAGAGTTTTTTCTTGGTTCAGGATTAGGAAAAAATTCCTATTCTATTATTGCCCAAGGTAAAGTAGATTTTGTATTAAATGCTAAAGCTTTAGAAAGAAGGATATTATTTGAAGAGGCATCTGATGTTGCTATCTACCGTAATAAAAAAGAAAATGCCCTGAAGAAATTAGAGATTACCGACAATAATCTTATAAGAATTAATGATATCTTATATCAAGTTGAAGAAACCTTATCTCATTACAAAAAGAAATCCGAAGATTTAGAAATTTATAAATCTTACCAAGATCAAATTCAAAAGCTGGAATATTATTTATTTAATCATCAGTATAAATTATTACAAAATAATATTAATAGAAACAACAAAAAATTGGATATCTTTAAAAATGATATTTTAAGAATTGAGGAAACATTAGCTCACCATAAGAACAATATACAGCATATTGAACAAAAAAAAGAGCAATTAGAAACGCAGTTAGAAAAAGATTTAAAAGAATTTCAAGCAATGGAGATTAATAAAAATATTATTAGTAATAAATTAGCACTTAACAGGCAAAAAAAATCAGAAATAGTTCATTTTACCCAAAAAATTAAAGAAGATATGGAACATGCTCATAATCAGTATCAAAAATTTATCGATAACCTTGCTGATATAGATAATGACATCAAAGAAACATACCAAAAGGAAGTATCTCTGAAAGATAATTTAGAAAAAGTAGTAAGATTATTAGAAAAATATAGTAAGATTCATAATTATTACCAAAAGCAGTTACTTATTGCAGAAAATAGTTTAAAAGATTTTAGAACCAGTTTTGGTTATTATCAAGAAGAAAAAATAAAAAAAGAAACAGAATTAAAATCAAGCAAGTTCTCTCTTTCAGAAATAGAAAAAGAGATAAATTATCTTAGTGAAAGAGTAATTAATAATCAAAAATTATTGAAAAGTATAGGTTTGGAACTATCTGTTTTAGAAAATAATATTATTCAGTTAAGTAAAGAGGAGAGAGAAAAAAAAAGAGAGTTATCTGAAAAACAGATATTAATAAATAAAGAAAATAATACAATACAAAATTATTTCAATGAGTTAACCTTAAAAACTAAAGAAGTAAATCTGTTGGAGGATTTGATAAAACTAAATCAGGATATTAGTGTGAAAAATAACCCTATTTTCATGAAAGAAGATCTTTTAAAAAATTCTATTTCTGGTCATGATTTAAAAAAATCAATTATCGAGATACCAGAAATTTTAAAGCAAATCTTGGACTATATTTTTGAAGATGGTATACAATATGTCCATGTGCCATACGGAGATAAGATTCCTTTTTTAAGAGAACTTCTTACTAAAGAACATACTCCAAAAATAGAAATTATTGCTGATAATCTTATTATAAATAATAATAATTTAAAAAGTATTAAGAAAGAACCTGAATTTGAAGACAAAATCCTGGGGTTCATACCTCAATTGATTTCCTTTCCTTCTGAATATAAATCTTTAGTGGAAGCCCTTTTCGGTCATATCTTGATAGTGAAAGATGTGCCTACTGCCTTGCTTGTTGCCCAACAAAGAAGGGGACAGTGGACTATAATTTCATTAGATGGAATAGTAATCAATGAAAAAGGTATTGTGATTATAGATTCTTCTTTAAATGCCACAAGAAGAGATAAGTATGAAATTTCCCCAAAAAGAATATTAGAATTAAAACAAGAAATACAATTTATTAATAGGGACCTACAGAGGAAACAATTATTTTTAGAAAGTGAAAAAGAAAATCAGAAAGAATTACAGTCTGAGATAGAAAATATTGAAAAGCAATTAAACAGTACTACGCACAAAATTACTGAAAAGAAGATTGATTTGATAGAAATCAATAACATTATTAGAGATTCAACATATTTATTAAAGTCATTAGAAAGCAAAAAAAATGCTGAAATGGAAAAAATTGACAATATAGAAGAAGAAATTATTATTTTAAATAAAAATATTACCGATTATCAAAATTATCTTGTATCTATAACCTTATATACGAATTGTCTGGCTAAATACGGTAGTTATTGCCGTTACTTGATAGATGAGATTAAAAAAGATATCGATAATTATAATATTGAACTATCCTGGAGTAAAGAAAGAAGAGTATTATTAGAAAAAAGAAAGAAAGAGATGGAATATTTTATTACTAGTTTTCACCAGGAAAAAAAAGAACGAGAAAATAAGTTAGAGCAATATTCTCTGGAATATAGGCAATTAGGGGAACAAGAAACGGAATTAAAAGAAAATCTAAATTCCACCGTAAGAAAGTTAAATATTTTAGATAATGGTATAAAAAAGTTAAGAGAAAACCTAAAAGAACAAGAAAAAATGTTAAAAAAATTAAGAGAAAAGGCAGACATGGAGCAAGAAGAACTTGGCAAAAAACATGATGAACTAAATGAATGTAAAATGGTTGATATCCAGAATCAAGAAAAAATTAATCATTTATTACAAACTTTAAATAGTCAATATAATACTTCTCTGGATAAAATATTATGTTATAAAAATTATGCTCATAGCTCAACAGAAGCTGTAGAAAAAATTACTCAATATAAGGAACAGATAAAGCAAATGGGCCAGATTAATTTCAGTGCTGCTCAGGAATATCAAGAACAACTTGCCAAATACAGAGAAATTTATAATAAAAAAGAAGAGATCGTTCAATCTAAAGAAAAATTATTAGCCTTAATTAAGCAAATTGATCAAATTGCAGAAGAACATTTTTTAAAGACTTTTCAGAAAATTCAAATATATTTTAATGACATATTTAAAAAATTATTTCAGGGTGGTGAAATATCGTTAGAGTTAACTAATATTCAAAGACCTTTAGAAGCAGGGATAGAGGTTATGGTACAACCACCCGGGAAAAGAATAACAAATATTTCCTTACTATCTACCGGTGAAAAGGCACTTACTGCTATAGCGTTATTATTTGCTTTATGGAAAGCTAATCCTACTCCATTTTGTTTCTTTGACGAAATAGACTCAGCTTTAGATGAAACAAATGCCATTCGTTTAGCTTCTTTTCTAAAAAACGATGAATTAAAGAATTCTCAAATTATCATTATTACTCATCAAAAAAAAGTTATGCAAGCAGCAGATGCATTATATGGAATTACTATGGATGAATATGGGGTTTCTAAGTTAATGTCAGTAAAAATGATAGATTAGGAGGAAATAACCATTAATAGTTTCATAAACTCCTTGAAAACCGGTTTAAAAAAAACCAGGGATAATCTAATTGACAAATATGACCTATTATTTTCAGATGCTATCAATGATAAAAATCTGTTTTTGGAAAAAATTGAGGAATTATTAATACTATCAGATATTGGACCGAAAACTACTGAAGAAATCTTATCTCGTTTTCGAACTATAAATTTACATCAATTTAAAATGAATGATTTTAATCATTTTAAAGAAATTTTGAAACAAATATTAATGGAACTGATTCCCACCACTATAACTAATAATACCTTAAAAATGATTCCTGATATGTTAAATATTATATTGATTGTAGGAGTCAATGGTAATGGTAAAACTTCTTTTGCTGGAAAATTGGCTTATTATTTTAAAAAGAAAGGATTTAATTCTCTACTAGTTCCTGCTGATACCTTTCGAGCAGGTGCTATTGAACAATTGACTTATCTTTCAAAACAGGCTGGAGTAGAGATATTAGGTGCATCTGCAGGTTCCGACCCTGCATCAGTAGTATTTGATGGTATTCAATCTTCCAAGGCCAAGAAAAAGGATTTTTTAATTATCGATACAGCAGGAAGATTACATACCTATATGAATTTAATGAAAGAATTAGAAAAGATGAAAAGAGTAATTGAAAAGAATGCCTCTGAATCTTTATTGCATACCATTTTAGTACTTGATGCTACTACCGGTCAAAATGGACTTGTTCAAGCCAGCAGATTCAAGAATTCTTTAGAAGTATCCAGTATAGTACTAACTAAAATAGATGGTACTGCTAAAGGAGGAATAGTATTAACTATACAAAAAGAGTTATTGATTCCTGTTTCCTTTATTACTTTTGGAGAAAATATCACTGATTTATGTGAATTTGATCCCAAAAGATTTGTTGAAACACTGCTTGATTGACACTAATTATAATTTTCTATATACTGTTATAGAATTTGCCATTTTTCTTATTTCAATATTTTTTAATTTCTTATTAGTATGAGGCAAAAGAAAAATACATTTCTTAGATCTTAGACAAATTTTTTGATATTTAATTTGATAAAAAGTAATTAAATCTATTATCATATTATTTATATGGCATATTTTGGGAGAAGTACTTTGTTAGATAAATTATCAGAAAAATTACAATTAATTTTTGCAAAAATAAAAGAAAAGGGTAAAATATCAGAAACAGACATCAAGCAGTCCTTAAGAGAAGTTAAACTTGCTCTTTTAGAAGCTGATGTACATTATAAAGTAGTAAAAGAATTTATTGCTAAATTAGAGCAACAGGCAAAACAAGAAATACTTTCTGAAACACTTACTCCAGGACAACAAATTATTAAAATAACTCATACTATATTAACAGAAATATTAGGAGAAAAGCAGAGTAAAATAATCATTAGCGATAAAAGACCAACTACCATACTACTTGTTGGTTTGCAGGGTTCAGGTAAGACCACAACTGCAGTTAAATTAGCGGTAAATCTTAAAAATAATGGTTATATTCCAATTTTAGTTGCTGCAGATAGAATTAGGCCAGCTGCTATTGAGCAATTATTAATAATGGGTAAAAAGGCTGGTATTTTTGTTTTTACTGATGATAAAAACAAAACAGTTTTAGATACTGTTTGTGAAGCCGAAAGATGGGCTAAAGAGAAAAAATATGATGTAATTATTATTGATTCGGCAGGGAGACTACATATTAATCAAGAATTAATTAATGAATTAAAAGATATAAAAAAAACAATACAGGTGCAAGAAACGTTATTAGTGCTTGATGCCTTAATGGGTCAGGATGCCTTAAGGGTAGCCCATGATTTTAATAATGAAGTAGGAGTAGATGGTTTTATTCTAACAAAATTAGAAGGAGACGCACGCGGAGGTGTTGCTTTATCTATTAGAAGCATAACCAACTTACCAATAAAATATATTGGAGTGGGAGAAAAAAATACTGATTTAGAACCATTTTATCCGGAACGAATTTCTTCTCGAATACTGGGTATGGGTGACACCTTAACACTAATAGAAAAAATTGAAGCTAATTATGCCCGAAGTGAGATTAAAAATTTCAGTAGAAAAGAATTCAGAGAGCAATTTAATCTTGATGATTTTTATAATCAGTTAACAAAAATTAGAAAAATGGGATCTTTAGAAAATATATTCAATATGATGCCCAGTCAATTTACAAGCTCATTGAAGAATTTAAAACAAAACAGGGACAATGGAGAAAAGGGGTTACAAAAAATTGAAGCAATTATTTGTTCAATGACCAGAGAAGAAAGATTAAAACCAGAAATAATTAATGGAAGCAGGAGGAGAAGAATAGCTCAGGGCAGCGGAACAACAGCCAGTGATGTTAACCGTCTGTTAAATCAGTTTTTTAATATGAAGAGATTCTTAAAAAATAAAAGTAGTAATAAATTTTTAATTCCATTTATGAAATAGAAATGATTTTAGCATTATACTATGAAATAAAATAATTTAAGGAGGAAATGATGTCTGCCAAAATAAGACTCAGAAGAGAAGGTGCTAAAAAAAATCCTTGCTATAAAGTTGTGGTTATAGATTCACGTAAACCTAGAGAGGGAAGATTTTTAAAAATGTTAGGGTATTATCAACCCACCAAGGATTCTTATTTAGTTAATATTGATAAAGAGGAAAGCTTAAAATGGATAAAGCAAGGAGCTCAAATGACCAAAACAATAGAATCTATATTTAAAAAAGAAGGCCTGTTAAGTAAAGCTAATAAAGGTTAAGGCTTATTAATTAAGAATTAAGGCCAAAACTATGTAAATTTTGAAAATAAAATTCTATAAAATATTGGGAGAAACCATTGAAAGAAACCATAGAATATTTACTGAAGATGGTGGTAAGCTATCCTGAACAACTAATAGTTAACAGGATTACCAAAGATAATTTGACTATTTTAGAAATAATTGTTGATCCAGCTGATATGGGTAAAATTATTGGCAAACAGGGAAAAGTAATAAAAGCCATAAGAACAATTGTCAATGCTGCCACCATAAGAGACAAAAATAGGACCGTAGTAGAAATAAGGGAAGGCAAAAAAAGATCTTCTTCCCTTCCCATTATAAATTTATAGATTTAATTATAAATAATTATGGAAATAATCATTTTAACCATTTTCCCAGAAATGTTTAACTCACCATTTTCAGAAAGTATTATTAAAAGGGCTAAAGATAAAAATTTATTAAATATTCACATTAAAGATATTAGAGAATTCACAAAAGATAGACATAAGAGTGTCGATGACTACTCCTATGGTGGTGGCCCTGGAATGGTATTAAAACCTGAACCTATCATTGAAGCAGTGGAATATATTACTAACAAAGATAAAAGCTGGGAAAATAGTAAGATAATAATTGCTTCTGCACAAGGTAAATTATTTAATCAAAAGATAGCGAAGAAACTATCATCTTTAGAGAAAATTATTTTTATTTGTGGAAGATATGAAGGTATTGATGAGAGAGTTTCCAATATATTAAATGCAGAAGAAATTTCTATTGGAGATTATGTTTTAACTGGTGGAGAGATACCGGTCATGGTTATGGTAGATGTGATAATCAGAATGATACCTGGTGTATTAAGTAAGGATGATTCAGTAAAGAATGATTCTTTTTATCATGGTTTATTAGATTATCCTCATTATACCAGGCCTGAAAAATACCGGGGTTTTGTGGTACCTCAAGTATTATTATCTGGGGATCATAAAAGAATTAAAAAATGGAGAATAAAACAATCATTATTAAGAACAATTATGCGCAGACCAGATTTATTAATAAATAGAAAATTTTCCAAAGAAGAACTGGAAATAATTAATGATTTGAAAATATATGATTAGTAAAGAAAGGGAGATAAAATAGCAATGGATTATATTAAACATATCGAAGAAGAACAATTAAAAAAAGAACCATGGGAGGCAAAACCTGGTGATTTAATTGAAGTATATCAAAAAATTATTGAGGGAGAACGAAAACGTACTCAAGTTTTCCGGGGAATTTTAATTGCTAGAAAACATAGTGGGAGTAGAGAAACTATAACAGTAAGAAAAGTTACCAAAGGTATTGGTGTAGAAAAGATATTTCCTATACATTCTCCCAATATAGAAAAGATTAAACTTATTAAGAGCGGTTCCTCAAGAAGGGCAAAATTATACTTCTTAAGAGATAAAATTGGACAAAAAGGCTTAATGACTTAATTAATCTCTTCTGAACTGGCTTTATACAATTGAGAAAAAAGTATTTCCGTTTAAAAAGAAAAATAAACTATTTATATCAGGAAAGAATCAGAATTGAAAAACTAAAAACCATTGAACGTAAGCTATTTCAAGCTGGTTTCCGTTTGATTGCTGGTATTGATGAAGTGGGAAGGGGAGCCTTAGCTGGTCCAGTTGTTGCTGCAGCTGTAATCATAAAAGATATTGATTCTTTTTTTATCACTGATTTAAAAGATTCAAAAAAATTAAATAATAGAAAAAGGGAATATTTATCTAAGCTAATTATAGAAAAATCTTATGATATTGGAATCGGTATAATTGACCCGGATACTATTGACCAAATAAATATTCTACGAGCCACTTTACTGGCTATGAAAAGGGCAGTCATGTCTCTAAAGTACTGCCCTGACTATTTATTAGTTGATGCCTTGAATATTCCCTTTATAGACATTCCCCAGGATAGTATTATCAAGGGTGAAGATAAAAGCATTTCCATAGCTGCAGCATCAATTGTAGCTAAAGTATATCGAGACAATCTAATGAAAAAGGTACATAAGCAATATCCCCTTTATCTATTTAATCAAAACATGGGCTATGGGACTAAGAACCATCTTATAGCTTTAAAAATCCATGGAATATGCCCCATACATCGAAAATCATTTAAAGGTGTAAAATAAATAAAACTAATTTTTTAAATTGAGTAATAAGCATATTAGCATGAATACTATTGGAAATACTGGTGAAAAATTGGCTAGATATTACCTCATTAAAAAGGGATATCAAATCTTAGAGAGAAATTATAAAGTTCCTTTTGGTGAAATAGACATCATTGCTGAAAAGAATGATTGCCTTTGTTTTATTGAAGTAAAATGCAGGAAGTCAAAAAAGTATGGATTACCGGAAGAGTCAATTACTCAATATAAGAAAGATAAAATTATTAAAGTAGCTCAAATGTATATCAAACAGAAAAGAGTTCAGGATAAGTTTTTTCGCTTTGATGTTATTACCTTACACTTTAATAATTCTCTACTAACAGAAATAAAACATATTACTAATGCCTTTTCTCAATAAGTAGGAAGACAATACCAAATAAAAATTATTATAGGTTTGGGTGTAGTCTTGATTGCAAAACTTTTTAGCGCTGCTCTTTTAGGAATAGATGCATTTATAGTTGAAGTAGAAGTTGATGTTGCTAATGGATTACCTTCTTTTAATATTGTAGGTTTACCTGATACTGCAGTACAGGAATCAAGGGAAAGAGTAAGATCTGCACTTAAAAATAGTGCATTTCAATTTCCCATGCAAAGGATCACTGTTAATTTGGCACCGGCAGATATAAAAAAGGAGGGACCAGCTTTAGATTTACCTATAGCCATCGGTATATTAGCAGCTAATGAACAACTTACTACATTTGTTCATAGAAATCATATTATAATTGGTGAACTCTCTCTTAATGGTAGTATCAAGCCAGTAAATGGAGTGCTTTCCATTACCCTAATGGCAAAAAAAAATGGTATTAGTAATATAATTGTTCCTCTGGAAAATGCCCGCGAGGCAGGAATAGTAGATGATATAAATATTTTTCCGGTATCCCATTTACGGCAAGTAATTAAGTTTCTAAATAAAGAAATTAATATACCTCCATTTTACATTAATAAATCAGAATTAATGTCTCATTTTGGAGATTATTCTATAGATTTTTCTGATGTGAAAGGTCAGCAACATGCTAAAAGAGCCTTGGAGGTAGCTGCTGCAGGTGGACATAATGTTATTATGATTGGTCCGCCAGGTTCCGGAAAGACTATGCTAGCCAAACGTATTCCCACTATTTTACCCAGTTTAACTTTAGAGGAATCCATTGAAATAACACGTTTATACAGTATTTCTAATTTGACTAATAGAAAATATCCCATCATGACCAGAAGACCTTTTCGATCGCCACATCATACTATTAGTGATATCGGACTAATTGGAGGTGGAACAATTCCAAAACCGGGAGAAATCAGTTTAGCGCATAATGGTGTTCTATTTTTAGATGAGTTACCCGAGTTTAGTCGAACAGCCTTAGAGTCATTACGACAACCCTTAGAAAACGGAATAGTTACAATTTCCAGAGCTTTACGTTCAGTAACTTATTTATCTCGTTTTATGCTGATAGCTGCAGCGAATCCTTGTCCTTGTGGCTATTTTGGAGATCCAGTTAAACAATGTAACTGTACCTCATATCAGATACAAAAATATCGAGCCAGGATTTCTGGGCCACTATTAGACAGAATAGATATTCAAATTGAAGTCCCAAGATTGGACTATAAGGAATTAGTGAACTATAAAAGAAATAACCATGAGCTGTCCTTGGAAATCAGGAAAAGAGTCGAGAAAGCAAGGCAAATACAATTAGAACGTTTACGGGGTAAAAATATTTTTAATAACTCCCAGATGCAGCGAAAAGATATTGAAAAATACTGTGTACTATCCAAAGAAGCCGGCAATCTATTACATAAAGCAATGGAAAAATTAAAATTAAGTGCTAGAGCATATGATAAAATATTAAAGTTGGCTAGAACAATTGCCGATCTTGAATTAAAGGAAGAGATTCAAACTGCCCATATTGCTGAAGCTATACAATATCGAAGTTTGGATAGAGAGTATTTGATATAACAATTTTCATAACACCATATCAATAAACTATTAAAGAGGTTATTATTATGATGTCAAAAAATAAATTAGCTCCATCAATATTGAATGCCGATTTTTCTTGTTTAAAAGAAATTCTGCTTCTTTTAGAGAAATGCAAAGTTGATTTAGTGCATCTGGATATTATGGATGGTTTTTTTGTTCCCAATATTTCTTTTGGACCAAAAATAGTTGCCACCATAAGAAAAAACACCAATCTTCCTCTTAGCGTTCATTTGATGATAGAAAAGCCAGAACGATATATCAGAGAATTCTCGCAAATTTTAGATAATCATGATTGTCTAATTATTCATGTGGAAACTTGCTTACACTTGGATAAAACCTTACAAATGATTCTTGATTCTGGTATAAAAGCTGGTGTAGCTCTAAATCCCTCTACTCCTTTGGAAATGATAAAATATGTTTTAGATAAGTTGAATGTGATATTGATCATGACTGTTAATCCAGGTTTTGGGGGGCAAAAATTTATACCGGCTATGTTAGAAAAGATTGTTGAGACAAGAGAAATAGTAGATAAATTTAAAAAAAATATAGATATTCAGGTAGATGGTGGAATTGATATCAATAATATACAGAAGGTTAATCAGGCTGGAGCAACAATCTTAGTAGTTGGTTCCCAAATATTTGAAGCTGAAAATCCTGAGCATATAATAAAACAATTTCAAAAAAAGTTACAAATTTTATAAAATAATTATTTAACAATTAGTAAGGCAGAAATTAACAACATGAGTAAAAAAGTAGTCATTATTGGTAAAACAAACACCGGTAAATCTACTCTATTTAATCGTATAATTGGTTTTAAAAAGGCCATTGTTTTCCCCGAACCAGGTATTACCCGTGACCGTAATTATGCAGAAGTGCAATGGTATAATAAGACTTTTACTCTAATTGATACTGGTGGTATTAACTATTTACAAAAAAAAGACCCTATACAAAAAAAAATTTTAGAACAAATACAAAAGGCTATTTCCGATTCTGAAATCATCTTATTTCTTTTAGATACTATGAGTGGAATTCAGATGGAAGATATTGATCTAGCTAGACTTATTAAAAAAAGCAATAAAAAAACAATTCTAGTTGTAAACAAGAATGATATTAAGAATAAGAATTATCTTATTAGTGATTTCTATCAATTAGGTTTGGGAGAACCCTGTCTTATTTCAGCAGAACAGGGTACTAATATTAATCAGTTGTTGGACAGAATATCCGATTTGCTACCTGATAATGATTTAATACCTGATAAAAATAGAAAAAATGATAATATTATTAAAGTGGCTATTATTGGTAAACCAAATGTTGGTAAATCTAGCCTTTTAAATGCAGTATTAAAAGAAGAAAGGATTATTGTTGATAGTATTCCCGGTACCACCAGAGATGCAATAGAGGCTTTACTGGAATTTGACAAATATCTAATCAAATTTATTGATACTTCAGGGCTAAGAAGAAAAAAAAACGTAAAAAATAAAATTGAATATTTTGGCAATATAAGATCGATTGAGACTATTAAAAAAGTAGATATAGTATTATTGGTCTTAGATGCTTCGCAGACTATTAGTATGCAGGATAAAAGACTTGCCGATTTAATAAGAGCAGAAAACAAGGCGTGTATAGTGTTACTAAATAAATATAGATCGGAAGAGCACACGTCTGAACTCCAGTCACCGCTCATTATC
>CAZGKY010000033.1:0-17909 GCA_964525625.1 uncultured Atribacterota bacterium
ACACGACGCTCTTCCGATCTTTTAATTTTTTTATTGTTATTTTACTACAACATTTTAATATAAATAAAAATTGTATTGTTTCAATAATTAATACTTAATCAAATTAATGTTGAATCAATATTGATAATTCATTGATAAAATAATATATTATAATAATAAATAAAAAAACAACTATATGTCATGATAAATTTTTCGATTTTAAGCCTATTTTGCAATATTTTGATATATCTACATAAAATAAAAATAAATGGATTTTTATATCCATTTAAATACTTAATATTTTTCTATACTTAACATATAAAATTATTATTTTTATATATCCTATTACTTTACATAAGATATATTATCGGAACAAATAATAATGCTAATTTTAATAAATTATTCTTTAATATCCCTCTTCCCTCATTATACTCATTATCTTTTCCACTACTATCTCAATACTTTTATATTCATCAAGATTAATCCAGTAATCTATCTTGATTTGATTTCTTAACCAGCTTAATTGTCTTTTAGCAAAATGTCTTGTTTCTTTCTTTATAATCTCTATTGCTTCTTCTTTTGATATTTTGTTCTGCAGATAAGCTATTATCTGTTTATATCCTAAACTTTGCATTGCATTCAAATTAATATTATTATATTTTTCCCATAATGTTCTGGTTTCCTCTATTAAGCCATTCTCGATCATTTTATCTACACGGTTATTAATTCTTTTATAGATATTTTCTCTATTTCTAAAAATACATATGATAAAGTAATTATAATTATATTTTGATTTTAATTTACTATTATCATCTTTCCTCTGTTTGTGAAAATATGATATTGGTTTTCCAGTCAAATAAAAGACTTCCAAAGCTCTTACTAACCTTCTGGTATCATTTATATTTATCTTATTAGCGTATTCTAAATCATACTTTTTTAATTTCTCAAATAAAAAGGTATTACCCTTCTCTCTTGCCAATTCATATAATTCATTCCTAATTTGCTGGTTTTTACCAGGCCCTTCAAATAGTGGATGAATAAGCGATTTAATATACAATCCTGTTCCCCCCACGACAATTGGCTTTTTTTGTCTTGATAAAATATCAGCAATGCATTTGTTAGCTTGTTCAGTGTATTGTTTCACATCATAATTTTCTAAAGGTTCAATTAAATTAATACAATGATGTGTATATTTTTTAAGTATCTCTTTCTCTGGTTTGTCAGTACCAATATCCATATATTTATATATTTGCATTGAATCAGCTGATATAATTTCAATATCAGGCATAAGTTGGGCTATTTTAATAGCAATTTCAGTTTTTCCGCTAGAAGTAGGCCCAGTAAGTATAATAATCTTTTTAAGATATAACATTTACCAGCTCTCCATATAAAGTATAAGAATCTGCCTGATTAATTTTAACCCTTACTAATCGACCTAACAATTCATTTTCATCAGAACCGGGAAAAACAACTATTTTATTTGTTCTTGTTTTCCCCCAATATTGGTTTTTAATACCTTTTTTAGAACTGTTCTCTACTAATATCTCTTCTATTTTACCAACCATACCCTGGTTAATTTGGTTAGATATATTGTTTTGTATTTGATTCAAAGTCCACAAACGTCTTTTTGCCACTAAAAGAGGGATATCCTCTCCTAAAAATGAGGCCAGAGCAGGTTCTCGATGAGAATAGATAAAAGTATAGGCAGAATCAAACTGTATTTTTTGAAATGCTTCTATAGTTTGTTGGAAATCATTTTCTGTCTCACCTGGAAATCCAACCATTACATCAGTGGAAATACTAACTCCTGGTATATGTTCCCTAAGACTATCAATAATTTTATAATACTGATCCATGTGGTATTTTCGGTTCATTTTACTTAATATCCTATTTGATCCCGATTGTAGTGGTAAATGAATGTGTTCACATATTTTTTTACCCTTTTTAATCACTTTGATTAATTCCAGGTTAAAATCTTTGGGATGTGAAGTAGTAAATCTAATTCTTTCAATACCATCTATAGAGTTAATTCTGGATAGTAAGGTAAGAAAATTATCTCCAGTACTTAGATCATGTCCATAAGAATTGACATTCTGACCTAACAACATAATTTCTTTATAGTTTTTCCTTGCTAAAGTTTCAATTTCCTTAATTACCTCATCAGTAGATCTGCTTGCTTCTGGTCCTCTAGTATAAGGTACTACGCAATAGGAACAAAAATTGTTACAACCCTTCATAATCTGTACATAAGCTCTAATATGATGATTATATTTTATTGGTTTATTTGCTAATTGTAATGATTTTCTGTTATCACAGAAAACAACAACTTCCCTTCTTTGGTTATCTCTATAAACTTCCAATAATTCTTTAAAAGAAGTAATTTGAGAGGGGCCAAATATTAAATCAATTGAGGGTATTTTTTTTTGAATATTATCCTTTTCTTTTTCAGCTAAACAACCACAAATTCCAAAAATAATTTCAGGTTTTTCTTTTTTTATCTGACTGACTATACCAGCCAGGCTATAAATTTTTTGTTCTACCTTTGCCCTAACACAACAGGTATTTAAGATTATGAGGTCAGCTTTATATAAATCGGTACTACTTTCATAACCCATTTCCTCAAGTTGACCTGCTAAATATTCAGAATCATTCACATTCATTTGGCAGCCAAATGTTTTAATAAAATAAATCAATTTTTTGCTGCTTTTTTTATCTACCATTTCTTCTTTTCTTTCCATATAATATAATACATCTTTCTTCTTCCAATATTCCCATATCATATAATGTTCTTTATTATCACTCAAAATGAATAAATAAAAATTATATAAAATTCCTTCTTCAACAATATGATAACAATATTTTACATCTTAATTCTGTAGAATAATCCTTATAAAAATGAAGTACTTCTTGCCTGAAAAATAAAATAGTTTTTTGATAATAAAAAATTAAATATATAATCAAAGTTGCTCAATTGAAAAAAAGAAGGAGATATATCTCTTATATACCTCCCTCTTTTTTAAAACTCAACATTGAAATTATTTACAATAGCATTTACTTGGCATATTCAATAGAACGTGTTTCTCTGATCACATTTATCTTTACTTGTCCAGGATAGTCTATATTCTTTTCAACTTTCTTAGAAATATCTCTAGAAAGTTTTGCTGCCAAATAATCATCAATTTCTGCTGGATTCACAATAATTCTAATTTCTCTACCGGCCTGAATAGCATAAGATTTTTCTACACCTTCAAAAGAGTTAGCAATTTCTTCCAGTTGCTGTAACCGCTTAATATAAGTTTCTAACATCTCTCTTCTTGCACCCGGTCTGGAGGCAGAAATAGCATCAGCAGCTTGAATTAAAATAGCTTCCACTGATTCTGGCTTTTCATCTTCATGATGAGCAGCAATGGCGTTTACCACTTTAGGTAGTTCTCCGTTCTTTCTAGCGATATCTGCACCTATTAAGGCATGTGGTCCTTCCACCTCCATATCTGCGGATTTTCCTATATCATGAAGAAGCCCAGCCCTTCTACATAAATTAGCGTTAAGACCAAGTTCATCTGCCATTATCCCTGCAAAATAAGCTACTTCTTTAGAATGTTGCAAGACATTCTGACCATAACTCGTTCTATACTTGAGTTTCCCTAATAGATTAATTAGTTTAGGATTTAAATTTCGAACATTTGTTTCAAATGCTGCCTTTTCTCCTTCTTCTCTAATATTATTTTCTACAATTTTCTGAGAAGACTCAATTACTTCTTCTATCCTGGCTGGTTGGATACGACCATCAGTAATTAATTTTTCTAGTGCAATTCTTGCAATTTCACGTCTTATAGGATCAAAACCAGAAATAATTACTGCTTCAGGTGTATCATCTACAATTAAATCTACCCCTGCTATCCGTTCGAATGTTCTAATATTTCTCCCTTCTCTTCCAATTATCCGCCCTTTCATCTCCTCATTAGGAAGGGAAACTACGGATATGGTTGATTCCACAGTATATTCAGAAGAATAACGTTGAATTGCCATAGCTAGAATGTTTTGTGCCTTCTTTTCGCCTTCTTCTTTGGCTTTCTCTTCAATATTTTTTATTATTTTGCCTGCTTCATGACTTAGTTCCTTTTCCAAACGATTCAGTAAATCTTTTTTAGCTTCCTCAATATTTAGCTTTGATATTCTTAGTAGCTCATCTTTTTGTTTTTGTAACAGCTGATTGGCCTCAAGTAATCTTTGTTCAACTTCTTTTTCTTTAGCATCAATTTGCTTTTGCTTGTTTTCAATAAGCTCAATCTTTTGCACCAGACTATTGCTTTTTTTAATAAGTTGCTCATTTATACTTTCTAATTTATTTCTTTTCTGCTGGCATTCTATTTCACTTTGTCTGATAATTTGATAGGATTCTTCCTTCGCTTGCAACTGAGCTTCTTTTTTTATTGATTCAGCTTCTTTTTTAGCATTTTCAATAATTTTCTTGCCATTTTCTTCATAAGCAGACAATTTTGTTTTAGCTATAAAATTGGCTAAGAAAAAGCCTATGAGTATACCAATTAGTACAAACACAATTGATAAAATAAATATGTTAATGGCTTTCACCCCCTATTCAATTTAAAAGGTACAAAAAAATATTTCAAAATAGTTATTTGCTAAATTAAGAAAAATTACCTTGTTATTATTTTACTAATCAATAAATAATGGCACAAAACAAAAATATTATTGGTAATTAGCTGTAATATTTTATCTCTTAATAAATTAAAAGTCAAATGCAACTCTACCACTAAATATAAACTGACAAACAAATGTCTTTTTATTATTCTATATCTTCCCCATTTATAAGTTCCTCATATACTCGCTGAATAATTGCCCCGGAAAATCCTTGATTCTTTAGTAAATTAATGATTTTGAGAGGGTCTAATTTAATATTTTTTGATTGCAGGGAGCCTTTCTTTTTTTTAATTAATTGATAAGCTAATCCTAACTCACCTTCGTCCTGTTCAAAAAATGAATCAATTACACTATCAATAATTTCTCTATTTATTCTTTTTTTTAATAGTTCATTTCTTAATTTTATTCTTCCGGCTGGTTTTTTATTGATTTGATATTTAATCCACTGGAGAGAAAATTCACGATCATTAATAAGATTTTCATCTTTTAGCCAATTAATTACTTTCGAGACAATATTTGGTGGATATTTTTTTTCTTGTAATTTTTTTTCTACCTCCCATTCAGAACGAGGTCTAAAAGATAGAAATCTAATCATTTCATTCTTTGCTTTTGCTAGTTTACTGTCTTGTTCAATAGTATCCAGAATATGTTCAGAAATAATTTTACCTACATAGAGATCTAATTCTTTTATTGCAGAGTAATCAGTTTCAGAAAAAAATTCATCATTTATATATATTTTTACTCTATTGAGATTATTTTTCTTAATCTTAATATCAGTTATTTGGTATCGTCTGTTCATCATGGAAATTATTCTCTAAGCCAGGAAGGTTAGCTGCTTGTAATATTTTCTTTTCAATTTCTCTAGCTAATTCAGGATTTTCTGCCAGGAAGATCTTGGTATTTTCTTTTCCCTGTCCTAATTGCATATCATTATACGAGAACCAGGTACCCGATTTCTTAAGTATTCCATACTGATAACCTAAATTGAATATATCCCCTTCCTTGGAAATGCCTTTACCGAAAATTATATCAAAATCAGCTTCTTGAAACGGGGGAGCCATCTTATTTTTCACAACTTTTACTTTTACCTCTATTCCGATATTCGATTCATTCTTTTTTATAGAAGCTTTTTTTCGGATATCTAATCTAATGGAAGCGTAAAATTTTAAAGCCCTTCCCCCAGGAGTAGTTTCGGGATTTCCAAAGATAATTCCAATCTTTTCTCTTATTTGATTAACAAATACTGTGGTAGTTCTAGATTTATTAATAATTGCTGTTAGTTTCCTGAGGGCTTGAGACATTAGGCGTGCCTGTAAGCCCATTGATGCATCGCCCATATCTCCTTCAATTTCCGCTCTAGGTACCAGGGCTGCTACGGAATCAATAACGATAATATCCACAGCATTGCTTCTAACTAAAGATTCCACAATTTCTAAGGCCTGTTCTCCAGTATCTGGTTGGGAAATGATAAGTTCATCTATATTTATACCAATGTTCTTAGCATAAACCGGATCGAGAGCATGTTCTGCGTCAATAAATGCTGCAATACCCTTGTTCTTCTGCGCTTCGGCAATCATATGTAAAGCTAACGTGGTCTTTCCTGATGATTCGGGTCCAAATATTTCCACAATTCTTCCTCTAGGTACCCCACCAATACCCAGGGCAATGTCTAATGCTAAAGAACCAGTGGAAATAATATTACTACCTGCAATCTTTGGCCTATCACTAAATTTCATGATAGAACCTTTCCCAAAACGATGCTCAATATTTTCCATTGCCATTTTTAAAGCCTTCTCTCTTTCTGAAACAATATCTTTCTCTTCTTTTTCTTTCATAAATAACTCCTCATAATAAACGAAATAATTCTAAAATTATTAAAATATATCAACAGATATCAAAATCGATGAAAAATAATTTTTATTTACCATTTATATTGTTAGATATTCATTTATTATTCATAAATTAATTACCAGAAACAGTCAATCTAATATTCCTCCTTAGCAAGTGGAAAACTACCAATAATATTATATATGGGACCCTCTCTGGTTAACTTGCTTTCCATCAAATCTATTGTTTTAATTTTCTGGGACAGGCTGCTAATCTGAATATTTTCTACATACTCATTAAACTTCTTGGGATTTCTGAGGTACTTTATTCTGGCTAAAGTTATGTGTGAAGTAAATTGATTGTCTTTTTGATAAAATGATTCTGATTTCAATTCATTTTCTATTGATTTATATATTTTGACAATTATATCATTTCCTTTGGCAATACCTATCCAGACGACTCGTGGTCTTATTAAATTTGGGAAGAAGCCTATTTTTTTTGCTAAGTCAATAGTAAATTGATCATAATTATGGACAATTTTTGGTAATACATTTATAATTTTTCCAATCTCTCCTGAATTTAAATCACCTAAAAACTTCAGTGATATATGTAAATTTTCTCTTTCCACTAATTTAATTTTCATATCACAGCTCTTGCTGAGCTGTCCAACTTTTTCTTGTATTTTAAAAATATAATCTTTTATTTCTCTATTTAAATTAATAGCTATAAATGTTCTTTTGGTACTATTAATATTATTGTACTCCTTCTTTCTTACTATTATTCTTATATTTCATTATATAATTATATTTTTATTATAATATTTTATCTGTTTTTTGTACTTTTCTCTTACTTTATTGAGAAAAGAAATGTATAATTCGGTCTGATAGTTTTGATAAGTCCACTCTAAAGGGCGATAGGAACCGCTAATAAATCTTAAAGTAACCTCAGCATAGATACCTTTGTCGAGATAAATTCTGGCTGGACCATTTTTGGTACTGGCTAAGATAAATTTATCCAGTGTCAAATACCCTGGGTCAAAATTTATCTTTCTCTTTTTCTTAACAAAACTTTTTAAGCTATGGTTATCCAAACTGAGTAAAAATTCCCATTGATTACTGTCAACTTTAATTTGTATTAATCGATTGGGAAGAATTAATTTTTCAAAAGAAACTAATTTTTGTTTCAGCCCCTCTCCCATTTCCTCTCGATAATAGCTGGTAAAATCAAATAGCTGAAAATCACTTTCTTGATCAATATTCCCAAAGATACTTACTAAAAACTTCTGGGCTGTCAAAAACATCTTCTCTTCAGCACTAATAATACTAAATATTAATTTAACAGGATTAGGATAAATAATTTTCCCCATTTTTTAACTATTATTAGGCACAATTTGATAGCCTATAAAACGATAATTTTCTAAAGGTTGGGGTTCTAATATCTGGTTATTATATGATACACTGATTCTATTTGGACTACTGGTGATCAAGGATATCAAATTGTCTGATTTTACTATGATTTTTTCTTCAGAAACTATTACTCCTTCAAACAATATTTGATTATCCTGAATTATTCTTACCCAACTAGGCTCACTAGCTATAATTTCAATGGGCTTATAATCAGGCAATGGCTGAAAAAGAGTGAGTTGATCTTCTTCGGGAGATTCTTCTGTTGGGATATTTTCCTTGGCTATTTCTAACATTTCTTGTTCCATAGTTTTTTGCTCAGAAATGCTTTCCTTTTCCACAACGGATATGGAAGTGGGCTGCTTTATTCTATGCAGAAACTGATTTAGAACAAAGATAAATCCTCCCATTAAAAAAATTATAAAAGCAATTTTTAATAAAGGAATAATATTGATTGGTTTTCTTTCTTTCTTTATTCTTGCTTTTCTTTTGCCTTTAGATAAATATCTACTTGTTTTTATTCTCTTTATTTGTGGTTCAGTTTCAATCGGTTTGGAGATCTGTTCTGATCTAGCTAAGAGTTGATTTACATAATCCTGATCTGCTTGCAGAAAATTAGCATAATTTCTTAAATAACCAACAAAATAAGTTTTACCAGGAAGGACGCTTTCATCCCCTTCTTCTATAGCGACTAAGTATTTTTTTCTAATTTTAAGAAATTGTTCTGCCTCATCTAAAGAAATCCCTAATTCAATTCTTCTGTTTTTTAAGTATTCTCCAATTTCTTTCATATCATAATACTCCTCTTTATTTATTTGTCGCAGAAGATCTTCTGGGGATATTTACCTAATTATCCATTTTATGGTTTTCTTTATAAAAATTAAATGGATAAAGCTTGAAATCTTATATAAATAATAACACAAAATATTATTCTGTATAATGCCTAACCCGAAAAAAATATTTAAATATTATCTACCCTATCTCTTTCTCATAGGGAATACCATCAGCAGCTGGTGCAGTAGCTCTACCAATGGCGCCTACTAAAACAAATATAGCCAGCAGATAAGGTACCATATTAATGAATTGTACGGGAATAGTAAAAATTCCTTGTAATCTAATGGCTAATGCCTCTCCTACCCCAAACAAAAGGGCTGCTCCAACTGTTCCAAATGGTGTCCATTTGCCAAATATCATTGCTGCTAAAGCAATAAATCCTCTGCCCCCACTCATCTCTTTTACAAAAAAATGTGCCTGTTCAATAGAAAGAAATGATCCTGCTAATCCGGCTAAAGCCCCAGATATCATAACTGCAATGTAACGCATATTAATAACATTCACTCCCAAAGTATCTGCTGCTTGAGGATACTCCCCCACAGAACGCAATCTTAAACCAAAGGGGGTCCTGAAAATTAGAATATGCGCAATTAATACAATAACTATAGTCAAATACACCAATGGGGAATGATGGGCAAAGATTATAATTAAACTTCTTACCAGAGGAAAAGTCTCTCCAGGACTGGGTACTTTAAATCCCCAGATAGGAAGGCTTTTTAATGCCATTATTTGTGTTTCATGAAACCAGAGCCAGCTTAAAAATACCGTAATACCACTTGCAAATAGATTAATGGCAACTCCACTGACAATTTGGTTAGCTTTAAAGGACACGGTAACGATAGCGTGGATCAAACCTAATAAAATACCGGCAAGCACAGCAAAGAATATGCCCAGCCATACATTACCAGTAAAATTGGTAGCAGCAATAGCAGTAAAGGCGCTGGTGAGCATTATACCTTCTAACCCAATATTCACTACTCCTGACCTCTCAGAAAAAACACCACCTAAACCAGCTAAGGTAAGCGGAATGGCAATTCTTATTACCGAAGCAAAAAAATCGGGATTGAAGATACTATCCATCATAATATTGTCTTCCTCCTGAGAATAAGCCTTTTTATGATTTCATCAGAAATAACTACCAGAATAACAATAACCGCCTGAATAACCATTATTAATTCTCGAGGTATTTTACCTGCAGTAAATATATTAACTAAGGCTCCACCATAAGAGAGAATACCAAATAAAATAGCAGCTAATACTACCCCCAAGGGATGATTTTTACCCAGCAAAGAAACGGCAATCCCATTAAAACCTAAACCCAAAAATAGTTCTTGCCGCCAGCGAAATTTATAGCCCATAACTTCATTTGTTCCTACCAGCCCAGCCAATGCTCCACTAATCATCATAGCCAGCATAATATTTTTTGCAATATTAATACCGGCATATTCAGAGGCAGTTTTATTATAACCAACTGCTCTTATTTCATAACCTAAGCTTGTTTTCCAGAGTAGGTAATAGACCAACAATGCCACAACAATTGCTATCAGAAATGATACATTCAGGGGATTATGTGCCGGAAATTGAATATTTACCTTTGCTAATAAAGAAGCAATTCTAGGTAGTCGTGCTGTTTCTGCTATTTCACTGGTATGAGGAATCATCTGTTGCACTCCGGCCATCCTCATTGCCTCAGTGGGAGGTGCTTTATAAACCAATGCTAAATAAAAAGTAAAGGAAGCAGCAATCCAATTCATCATAATAGTGATAATTACTTCATGAATGCCTTTCTTTGCTTTTAAAAAACCAGGTACCGTAGCCCATAATGCCCCACCAAGAGCAGAGGCAGCAATAGTTAAAGGTATTAAGATGATGGCTGGTAAATTTGTAAAAGTAAATCCAACATAAGTAGCTAAAAAGGCGCCCACATAGACCTGTCCCTCACCACCAATATTAAATAATCCACAACGAAAGGCAAAGGCAACTGCTAATCCTGTAAATATTAAGGGTGTTGCTCTAAATAAAACATTTCCCCATCCATCACGATTTCCTATTGCCAGACCAAACATCATTTTGTATACCTGTATGGGATCCTCACCAATTAACAGAATAACTATAGAGCCGATTATCAGAGCTCCTATAATAGCGATAATAGGAGATACTTTTTCTAATATTGAAAAAAGAAGAATACCCTTTTGTAATTGTTTTTTGTTCAAAAAATATTCCTCCTATCTAAGATTAACCTGTTACTAATTACTATCTCTTGCCTGTAAAGCACCAGTCATAAGTAAACCCAATTCTCCTCTATCAATGTCTTTATTGGCTACAATTTTTACAATTCTCCCTTCGTAAATAACGGCAATTTCATCACTTAGAGATAATATTTCATCTAATTCTGCTGAAACCAACAGTATAGCCTTGCCTTTACTCCTTTCCTTTAAAATTTGTTTATGAACAAATTCTATGGAACCTACATCTAATCCTCTGGTAGGTTGAGCAGCTATCAGCAGAATAGGTTCCCTCTGTAATTCTCTTGCCACAATCACTTTTTGTTGATTACCACCTGACAATGACTTTAATAGGTTTTCTTTTACTGCCGGGCGGATATCATATTCTTCAATTAATTTATTAGCATGTTCTTTTACTGCTGGAAAGTCAATAAAAAACCCTTTTACAAAAGGGGCTCTATAATGATTACCTAAGACCAAATTTTCTGCTACTGAATATTCAGCAATAAAACCTCTTTTACGCCTGTCCTCTGGTATATGAGCAATATTTAATTCTCTTATCCTTCTGGGGCTCAAACCGGTGATGTCCTGCTCATATAGATATATTTTGCCACTGGATATTGGGCGCAATCCAGCAATTACTTCTACTAATTCAGTCTGCCCATTACCTTCTACTCCGGCAATTCCCAGTATTTGTCCTTCTTTAATGGTCAGGCTAATATCCTTTAATACCGGATATTTGTGCTGATTAAAAGCACTCACCCGGTCTAATCTTAATACGGTCTTACCAAATATTTGTTCGGTTTTGTTTGTAGTTAACAAGACTTCTCTACCAACCATAAGAGTAGCAATTTCAGAAGTATTGGTCTGGTCAGTATCTTTAGTTCCTACCACTTTCCCATGTCTCATTACCGTTACTCGGTCTGATATAGCCATTACCTCGTTTAATTTATGGGTAATAAAAATAATAGTGTTTCCTTGTTCTTTTAAAGATTTCAATATTTTAAATAATTCTTCTACTTCCTGAGGAGTCAAGACGGCAGTCGGTTCATCTAATATTAAAATCTCGGCACCTCTATATAATACCTTAATAATTTCCACTCTCTGCTGGATTCCCACTGAAACATCTTCAATTTTAGCCCAGGGATCAATTTTGAAACCATATTTTTCTGAGAGATTTCTAATATCAGAGGCCGCTTTTTGTAAATCAAGAAAAAAATAGTTTCTTCTGGGTTCCATCCCCAGTATTACATTTTCTACTACGGTTAAAGGAGGAACTAACATAAAATGTTGATGTACCATTCCAATTTTATTTTCAATTGCTTTATTGGGATTAGTAATATTCACCTTTTTTCCATCAATAAATATCTCTCCCTCATCGGCCTGATATAGACCATATAATATACTCATTAATGTGCTCTTACCAGCTCCATTTTCCCCTACTAAAGCATGTATTTCTCCTCTTCTTACCGCAAAATTTACCTTATCATTGGCTTTAACCAGAGGAAAACTTTTAGAGATATTTTTCATTTCTATTAAATATTCAGCCAATTTACTCACCATATCCTACTATAATAATTATATAATATAAAAACATTAATCATCAGGAAATTAAATATTTACAATATATAATAAATATTATAAATTTCCTGATGATTAACTACTATCTTTACCTTATAACTCAGCAGGTACTATTATCTCTCCTTTGATAATTTTTGCTTTAGCTTCTTCAACTTTCTTTATCATATCTTCGGTTAACAGATCTTTATTGTATTTATCCAGAGCATAACCGACTCCGTTATATTCCACATTATCAATAACCACAGATGTGGCTAAATCAAATAATTTTACACCTGGTTCAAAAGTACCTTCCAGAACAGACTTTATTGTTAGGTAAACTGATACATCAACCTGTTTTAACATACTGGTCAAACCAAAATTCTCACCAGTTTCTTCAATATAGCCTAAATAATTCTGATTGGAATCTACCCCAATAACATATCTCTTTCTTTCTTTTGCTGCTTCAAAGACCCCGGCACCGGTTAAACCAGAAGCATGATAAATAACATAAGCACCATTATCATACTGGGATAAAGCCAGTTCTTTCCCCTTAACTGGATCAGCA
Source organism: uncultured Atribacterota bacterium (assembly GCA_964525625.1). Taxonomy (GTDB): domain Bacteria; phylum Atribacterota; class Phoenicimicrobiia; order Phoenicimicrobiales; family Stramentimicrobiaceae; genus Stramentimicrobium. The sequence continues at coordinate 13,056 of CAZGKY010000033.1, forward strand.
AAGGCTGTAGGTGTATCGCCAGCATAGGCAGAAAGTATTTTGCAATCTGGATAGACATAATGAACACCAGCTCTATAACCAGCTTCAAATTTTTGAATTAAGGGAACATGCATACCACCAACAAATCCTACTGTATCTTTCCCATCCTTTAGTGCCTTTAATCCAGCAATCATACCAACTAAAAATGAACCTTCATGTTCAGCAAAAGTTAAGGACACTACATTAGGTTTGTCAGGAATAAATCCATCAACAATGGCAAATTTGGTCTCTGGAAATTCATCGGAAACATCAGATATGCTATCAGTAAATAAAAACCCGACTCCAAAAATAAGTTTATACCCAATACTGGCTAAATTTCTCAAATTTACTTCTCTATCAGCATCAGCTCCTGGTTCAAGCTCTATTCTCTTTATTCCAAAATCTCGAGCTGCCCAGCTTAAGCCTCGTGAGGCAGAATCGTTAAAAGATTTATCCCCCTTACCTCCAATATCAAATACTAAACCAACTGTTAAATCACTTTGAGCAAAACAATTTATAGTTATTAAAGAAAAAAACATAATGCTAACTAATAACAAGGCTATGCCATTCTTATAATTAAGTTTCATTTATTTTTTTCTCCTTTCCATTTTTCTTATTTTTTAATATAAAGAATTTTGTCTCTTACTAACTTGCTATATGCTATTACCTCCTTTCCCATTAAGAAAAAATTATCTGCATTAAAAATCAAAGTACATTTTATAAAGCAATATTTAGTTATGTTAATATTAATTTACTATTATAATAATACCTTCCTGGACTTTATTCAATTAAAAAATGGTAACAATAATAATTTATGTTAACTAAGATCTTGAATTTTTATAATCGGAAAAGAAATCTTCTTTGGAAAGCAATATCTTTCTGGGATTTCGCCCATCATAAGGACCAACTAATCCTTTCTTTTCCATTAAATCTATTAAACGAGCCGCTCTGGTATAGCCGATTCTTAACTTTCTCTGTAGAATAGATATGGAAGCCTGATTATTATTAATAATAGTTTCTACTGCATCTTCGAATAGTTCATCTTCTTCATCTTCAATCTCTTCCTGCTCACCTTCTTTTTGTTGTAAATGCTCAATTATATTCCCATTATAATCTGGAGGAGGATTATTATTAACCAAAAACGATACAATATCCTTAATTTCCTTTTCCGAAACAAATGCTCCCTGAGCCCTTATCGGTTTAGGAGCGTTAATAGGGGAAAATAGCATATCTCCATTACCGAGTAATTTTTCCGCTCCATTGACATCGAGAATAGTTCTGGAATCAACCTGAGTGGATACTGCAAAAGCAATACGGGAAGGGAAATTAATCTTTATGGAACCGGTAATGATATCTACCGAAGGCCTTTGAGTGGCAATAATAAGGTGGATTCCAGTAGCTCTGGTCATTTGAGCCAACCTGCACAACGCCTCTTCAATTTTTACCGGTGCGGCAAGCATTAAATCAGCTAATTCATCAATAACAAAGACAATATAGGGTAAATTAGTTTCCTCAGTTTTTATACTCTTTATATACTCATGATATCCCTTTAAATTACGCACCCCTACCTCAGCAAATATTTTAAATCTTCTTTCCATTTCAGATATTGCCCAATTAAGTACCTTATCAGCTTTTTTACTATTGGTTACAATGGGTGTAATTAGATGCGGAATGCCATTATATATATTGAGTTCTACTCTTTTGGGATCAATGATTAACAATTTAACCATTTCCGGACCAAAACGATAAATCAAACTCATAATAATGGTATTAAGGCAGACACTCTTCCCAGAACCTGTTGAGCCCGCAATAAGTAAATGAGGTAGTTCTACTAAATCAGCAATAATATTTTTACCTCCGATATCTTTTCCCAATACTATAGGTAGAATGAATGAATTAACTTGATAATCTTTTGATTCTAATATTTCTCTTAAAAAGACGGTGTTTTTCTCTTTGTTAGGTACTTCAATCCCAATAGCATTTTTACCGGGAATGGGAGTTTCAATTCGTACTGAGGGAGAGGCAAAAGCTAAAGCAATATCACTACTTAAATTGGTAATTTTTGATACCTTTACTCCAGGAGCCGGTTGAATTTCATACCTGGTTACCGTTGGTCCCTGGGTAGCTCCTATTACTTCCCCCTGAATATTAAAATTATCTAATGTTTTCTGCAATAGAGCAATATTTTCTTTAATTCTTTCCAATCCACGTTCTTTGTATTCTTTTTTAGGTTCGCTCAATAAATTAATCGGTGGCGGATTATACTGGCAAGAACCTCTTTCTGCCATTGTATCTTTTTGGGTAGAAAAATCAATTTTCCCTTGCAGAACAGTAGGAGATTTTTTTTCATCTTTAGATAAAATATTTCTCTTAAAAATAGGCTCTGGTTTTCTTTTCAGTTCACTGGTATTAGATGAATAAATTTTAATTGATTGTTTTGTTTCTTTTCTCTGCATTCTTTTTTCTTTTAATCTGTTATTAGCAAAATACATAAATAATTTATTAAATCCAATAAATATTTTTTTAACAATAAATCTAAAGATATAGAAAAAAGAAAGATCGGTAATAAACAATAATGCAATCAAACCAAGAGCTATTAAAAAAAGATAAGCCCCAGTTAAACCAAAATAATTAATTAAATGACTGGCAAGATAATATCCATAAAGTCCACCACCTACCCCATTGATAGCCATAAAGTAGGCATTATCAATAAAGACTAATCTTAAATGGATGAAGGCTAGCAGAATCAATAATAAAGAGAGAATACCAAATAATCTATTATAGAAATTAGTAATATTTAAGTTAAGTAATAAATAAAGCCCTTTCATCATAACAAAGATAAATATAAAATATTTACCTAAACCAACTGTTTTATTGATATTGGAGATAATATTTAAAAAAAGTGCTATGCTATTATCTGGAAATATAATTACATACAAATAATAAAGAGAAAGTAAGGTAATAATTAAGCCAATAATCCTTTTTTTTAGACAATAATTTTTTTTCTCCTTTTTTAACATCTTATTTCCCACTTTGCACATTATAAAATAATAATACTACCATAGCCACTATCCATAAATAATAACTAAAAAATCTTAATTTAAATTTCACCAATATATTAGTAAGAAATAACATGGCAAAATATCCCGATATTAAAGCAGCACATCCGGAAACAAGTAAAATAAAAATATTTATATCTAACTGAAAAATTGCTCTAATTTTATATATGGAAGTACCTAAAATAATGGGAATAGACAAAAGAAAAGAATATTGGGCAGCAAAACTTCTATCTAACCTTCTGCCAAGACCCATCATAATAGTAAACCCAGAACGGGAAATTCCTGGAATAATGGCAAAAGTTTGAGCTAGACCTATAAAAATGGCATCAATTAGATTAATCTCTTTTATAGTTCTATGTCCCCGGATAAAATATTTATCAGTTAAAAAAAGACATAGCCCAGTTATTATGAGCATAAAGGAGGTGAATAATGGGCTATCAAACATCCGTTCAATAGTATCTTGAAAAAAATAACCCATAAATGCCCCAGGTATAGTGCTAATTATTAAGAGCCATGATAACTTACAGTGGTTATCTTTTCTAAAATAATTAATGAAAGATTGTCTGTCAAATAATTTTTCAATACTTTGTAAAAAAGAAGAAATAATCTTTTTTATTTCATTTCTAAATAAAAAGATTACTGCCAAAGATGTTCCAAAATGCACAAAAATCTCAAAAGCCGTACCCGGGATTTTTACTCCCAAAAGATATTGGCTTATAACTAAATGACCGGAACTGCTAACGGGAAGAAATTCTGTTAACCCTTGTATAAGACCAAGGATAACGTAGTACATTAATCTCCTTTCATTATATGTCAAAATGAAGGTATTTATAATATAAGAAAATTATTTATTTTCTAACTTTAATACCAGTATGCCCAAATCCACCTTCACCCCTGCTGGTATTATCTAATTCCTTTATTTCTATCAGTATAGGTTGAAGTATCTTCTGAATAACTAATTGAGCAATACGATCTCCCCGGTGAACATAAAAAATATCTTGACTATGATTAATCAAAAGTACTTTTATTGTTCCCCGATAATCAGCATCAATTGTTCCAGGAGAATTTAGCACTGTAATACCATATTGATAGGCCAATCCACTTCTAGGTCTTACCTGTGCCTCATAACCTGGAGGAAGAGCAATTTTTATACCGGTGGAAATTAATTTTCTTTCCCCTGGTTTAATTTCAATTACTTCCTGCTGAGCAGAATATAAATCTATCCCAGAAGCATATTGACTGGCTGCTTTGGGTAATGGTAAATCTTCACATCCTTTTTCTCTTTCTATTTTTATTTCTACCTTTTCTATATTAATATCCATAAAAGTATTTATTTAAAACTTGGTCTTTTATGATAATGCTTGTTAAAATTCTTCTCAACTTTTTCTGGTTTCGGCATTAATTCTTTCTTACTCAAATCAATTTTACCCTGGGGATCAATACCAATTACCATTACCTGAATTTCATCATTTGTTTTCAATACATCTTCCACTTTATCAATATGGTAATGAGAAAGATTGGAAATATGCAAAAGCCCTTCTACACCAGGAAGAATCTCTACAAATGCCCCATACTTGGTTATTCTTTTTACCTTACCATTATATATCTCACCAGTCTTCACTTCTCTAACCAAGCCATCAATAAGATATTTTGCTTTTTCTATCTTTTCCTTTGTGTCTGCGGTAATGAATATTTCACCATTATCTTTAATATCAATACAGGTATCGGTTTCTTCAATTATCTTTTTGATATTTTTACCACTAGGACCAATAATATT
>CAZGKY010000034.1:0-138 GCA_964525625.1 uncultured Atribacterota bacterium
CTGGAACAAATGCCAGCACTTCGATCTTAATGAATGGAAATAAATCAGCTACAGCTAATTTTGAGAGATTACCAACTTACAAGGTAACCTACGATGCCAATGGTGGGACTGGTTCGCAGACGGATGCCAATTCTCCCT
>CAZGKY010000034.1:238-17796 GCA_964525625.1 uncultured Atribacterota bacterium
TACCTTCAGTATGCCAGCTCATAATGTGACTCTCTATGCCCAGTGGTCTGAGAATGAGAAGTATTCCGTAACCTACGATGCCAATGGTGGGACTGGTTCGCAGACGGATGCCAATTCTCCCTACTATGAAGGAGCGGTAGTCACTGTTCTGGATAAGGGAAGCATAGCTCGAACTCATTACACCTTTACTGGTTGGAATACCGCCGCCGATGGTAGTGGAGCCGCTTATGCCCCTGGTGCTACCTTCAGTATGCCAGCTCATAATGTGACTCTCTATGCCCAGTGGTCTGAGAATCCCAAATACAACGTCTACTATGACAATAACGAAGGAGAAGGTTCACAGAGCGATAGTAATGATTACTATGAAGGTGATACAGTAACCGTTCTGGATGAAGGTACTATGAGTATGGCGGGAGGTTATGTATTTGATGGTTGGAATACTGCAGCCAACGGTAGTGGAACCGCTTATAATCCGGGCGATACCTTCAGTATGCCTGCGGCCGATGTGACTCTCTATGCCCAGTGGGTATGTGATCCATGTTCTGGTTGGGATGCCACTGGTGTTACAGTATATTTATGGTATGCTGGAAGTCATGGACATAGCGATCCAAGAATTGATGTTGATGGAGTAATTACTGGACCAGCTTGCGCAGAGTTAACAGAAATAGACATAATGTTTGTTTTATACAATAAAGGTGGAAATCCAAAAGAAACCTATACAGATACTTTAACATCTCAGAATAACTCATTTACTGTTGAACTTGACATAGCTCCTGCGAAATACAATGCTGGAGATAATTACAAGCTATTCGTATCAGTTTCCAATTGTGGCTGGGTTTTAGTAAAATCTGGTCCCGTTGAATTAAAACCATAAGAAATAGGGGAAGAATTGTAATAAAGACAGTTTGCAACATAAACAGAGAACAACTTACTGTTTGATAGAGATATAGCACCTCATCGGATAATCGGTGGGGTGTTATTTCTCTAATTTAAAACGGTAATGTCACGGGGACGGTTCTTGTGACATAGAAATAGTTTGATATGTGTGTCACGGGGACGGTTCTTGTGACATAGAAATAGTTTGATATGATTTAAAATAATTGTCTTGTCGAAAGAGAATCATCATACTAACTTTTAATATTTTCGCTTAACGATTAATTAATTATTAGTAGAAATGAAAACAAGAAGAAATCTACACTTTATATGTTAGGTGAATATTAAAATAAATCTTAGCTAAAAACGGAAAACCAAATAATTAAATTTTATTTGACAATAGATATTGCTATTCATAAAATTATTATTGCTAATCCAGAACTAACTGAGTAAAGTAATTATTCATACTTGGAAATAATTAAATTAATATCGTGAAAAATGTTTAGTTTATAGTTTTTATTTTTTAAAATACATAAAGATGAAACATTGGCAATAAAAAAAGATGAAAGATTTAATGTGAGAAACTATTTTTATAATTAGTCATTTCTCAGTGTAAGAAAAGTTTTTGTTTATTACATTATAAAAGTATGTCAGAAGAACCGTCCCCATGACACGAAGGAGGAAAATAGTTAATGAAGAAAGAAGAAGTTTGGGTAGATTGTGATATACTGGAAAATTTTATGATTGATGCCTTTAAAGGTGTAGGAGTACCAGAAGAGGATGCCAAAATATGTGCTGATGTTTTAATTACTGCTGATAAGCGCGGTATTGATTCCCACGGAGTTGGTCGTTTTAAGACTATCTACTATGACCGGTTAAAGAAGGGCATTCAATCACCGGTTACTCGATTTGAAGTAGTCAAAGAAGGCCCTACTACAGCAGTGGTAGATGGCCATAATGGGATGGGACAGGTTATTGCTAAAAAGGCGATGCAGATTGCTATCCAAAAGGCACAGGAATATGGTATGGGGATGGTAGTGGCTAAAAATTCTACCCATTATGGGATTGCTGGTTATTATGCCTTAATGGCAGTGGAAGCCGGGATGATAGGTATTACTGGTACCAATGCTCGACCGGCCATTGCCCCTACTTTTGGAGTAGAAAATATGCTGGGAACAAATCCCCTGACCTTTGCTCTGCCCACTGATGAAGAATTCCCCTTTTGTTTGGATTGTGCTACTTCTATGGTACAAAGAGGGAAAATAGAATTATATGAAAGGGCTGAAAAAGAAGTTCCTGAAGGATGGGTAATTGGAATAGATGGAAAGACTAAAACCAATCCCCACCAGATACTGGAAGATTTTCAGAAAGGAAGGGCAGCATTGGTACCACTGGGAGGAATTGGAGAGGAGACTGCCGGTTATAAGGGTTATGGTTATGCTACTGTGGTGGAAATTCTCTCTGCGGCATTGACCGGAGGAAAATTTTTAAAGATGCTTTCTGGTATAGAAGAGGATAAAGAAGTACCTATTAATTTAGGACACTTTTTTATAGCTATTAATATTTCCTCTTTTATTGACCTTACATCATTTAAAAAAACTACTGGTGATATTTTAAGATCACTCCGTGCTTCTAAAAAAGCACCTGGTGCAGAAAGAATATATACTGCTGGTGAGAAAGAATATTTAGCCTGGTTGGAGAGAAAAGAGAAGGGAATACCTATTAATAAAAATCTCCAGAAACAACTGCTTGCTGTCCAAAGGGAGCTTAATCTTACCAAATATTGCTTTCCCTTCCCCGAATAATGAAACAGAAGAACCGTCTCCGTGCGGTATTCCCCATATGGCATTCCCCTTGTAATCTTGTAATGTTGTTTTATGATTAAATTGGGGAAATAATTTTTGACAAAAATATAAACTTGATATTAAAATCAAAATATAAGAAAAATATCATATAAGAAAAATATCTTCAGGAAGTAGGTCAATAAAGTTGATTTTTCTGCTATTGCTTTATCTCTTTTTAATGCCATTATTCTTCTTTTTTATTATCGCTCTGATTTTCTTACCCTATGGTTTTACCTTATATTCCCTGGTAACTCTGATTACTGTTCCCAAGCAAATTTGGAAAATAGCTCAAAGCAAGAATATTAGAAGAAACCATGCTATTGAACATGCTACTATAAATGTATTAGAGCAATGGGCAGGACATCAACTAAACATTTCTGGCTTATCTCAGGAGGATGGATTTTATATTGCCGGGATACAGAATCCCAAGATGGTGGAAGAAGCAGCCTTGCGTGGTTTAAACTTATTGAAACAGGGATATTGCCATTTAGCGATCCATCGTCGCTGCGGAACAGATATAGCTATTGCCAATTTTATCACTGCTTTAATCTTTTTTATTCTGCTTTTCTCAACTGGAATAGTGAGCATTTTAAATATTATTATTGCTCTCTTGCTCTCCAATTTAATCAGTCCCTATTTGGGCGAATATGTACAAAAATATTTTACTACCTCCTGTGAAGTAAGAGATGTGGAAATCATTGGCTTAGAATATGAGATAGGTAGGCAGGATAGAGGCTTACTACTAAAACATTTCCCCAGAGGTTATTTTATTAGAACAGAAACTTCCTAATAATTATTGAGATTCATAGATTTATATATTTATTTAGTGGTAAAGTAATAAAATTATAATAGTGGAGATTGTAAAGGAATCAAAAGAAGAGAGGATTGCCGGTGGTTGAAAAACAGATACCAGTTAAACAGATTCTTATTTCTCAACTTAGTAGAATTGGAATTACTCATCTACAGGGTATCGAGAAATATTTAAACCGGAATGATATGGAAAGATGTTTTCTCATTACCTCGATTACTCCTCATAAAAACGTTCTTGAATATGCTAAAAAAATCCCTTCTTTAAAAATTATTGTTTCAGCCAATTTTCAGCAAGAGAAGAGAAAGATTAAAGAAGAACACCCAGGAGCAAAAATAATTTCCATCGATCCCTATCATCTTGCAAGCAGAGATGGGATGTTGGATGCTTAACAAAATCAATGCACTACAAAATAGAAAGGAACTAATATATGAAGCAAATTGGTAAATTAGATATTACCGATACCAAAAGACTTATTCTATCTGTTGGAGAATACAGAGGTTCACAAAGGGTTGATTTGAGAACTTATGTCAAACTCAAGGATAAAGATGAATATATTCATACCAAAAAAGGAATAAACTTTGATGCTGAATGGATAGATGATTTTGTCAAGATGGTAGAGAAATTAAAGGATGTCAAGTTTGAATAATTATTAAATAATACTAGATTATTCTGTTGTTATATGTTTATTTTTATTATATATATATTGATATTATGTATTAATGATAATTTATTATCTTATGGTAAACAGCCATGATACCTTTCTTTGCTGCCCGGTTTCTACATCCCGGGCAGTAATCTGGGCAATCCAGGTACGTTTTTGAAGAAGTTTAGGAGCCACAGGGGTAAAAGATATCTTTTGCTGTTCCGGGTAATAAGTATAGTTTAATAAACCAGAACCACTTAATCTCAAATATAAAGATGTTAGCTCAATATTTTGGCTAATTAAAACTGCTCCAATAGAAATTCCTTGGTTATTGGTAATGGTACCATCAGGTGGGAAAATATCATTAACTTGTAAAGTTTTTTCCTGCACAATGGCCTGGAATTGTTTTAGAGAACAATTTTTTGAGATAACCTGGCGATTAAGGGAATAAGCATAAATAGGAATAGAATTATTCATATTGTTTACATTAAGTAAGGCTTTGTATCCAGCCTGTTTTGCCAGCATTTTTACCTCTTGGCTATACACTCCATAAGGATAGGCAAAAGAGAGTACTGTACTCCCGGTATTTCTTTCTAGAATGGTTTTGGAGAGAAAAACCTCTTTTTTTATTCTATTTAAATAATCAAGATAAGATTCATTCTGTTTCATATTAATTAAATTAGTATGACTGATACTGTGGGAACCGATTTCTATTCCCCCCTCAATCATCTCTTTAATTTCTGACCACGATAACTGGTTAGGACCATTACCAATAAAATTGGTATACAAAAAGAGGGTAGCAGGAAAACCATATTCTTTTAAAACAGGGTAAGCAAGAGTATAAACAGATTTAAAACCATCATCAATAGTGATAACCACCGGTTTTTCCGGGAAGAAATTATTTTCGATGCATTCTAACAGTTGAGAAAGGGAGATAACCCGATAATCGTTCTCTTTAAGATAATTCATATGTTGTTTAAAAAGCTCAATATTTATGGTATAGTCATCAGGACTTTCTCCAATACAGAATTTATGATAGGTAAGTATAGGAATGGTAAGTTCGTCATAAGTTAGTTGATAGGCATTAAGCTCCAGATTACCTATGGATAAAATAGCAATCATTACTATTATTACCACAATTAATAAACTGTGCCGGTCATTATTCTTTCTTTTTATAAATTTATTTTTTATTATTTTCATTGCTCATTATTCAATTTCTTAAGAAATAATATTTTTTATAGAATAATCATTATTATTAAATTACAGAATATCATTTAATATGGGTACAATTTCTTTCAACTGGCAAACTGTAAAATCGGCTAAAGAATTGTTCACTTCTCCATGGTTCTGATAACGGTTAATCCAGATAGTAGTCATACCACTATTTTTTCCACCCACAATATCTTTACGGTAGGAATCCCCAATCATAATAGCCTCTTGGCCCTGGCAATTTGCTTTCTTTAAAGCAGCCTGAAAAATTTGTATAGCTGGTTTGTAATTTTGTACTTCTTCTGAAGTGGTAACAGAATGAAAGTTCTGGTCAATATGGAGAGCTTTAAATTGTTCTTGCTGGTAGTCCAGATCAATATCGCTGATAACTCCACAATGATAACCCCTTTCTTTTACCAGCAAAATAGCCTCCTGTGCCCCTTCTGCTAAATGAATATATTTTAGATGGTTTTGGAAGTAAAGGTCATTAAATAAAAGTAAATCCTCAGCACCAATCTTAATATTATTATCAAAGTATTTTAAAAGAGACTGAAATGCCAATTCAGAATAGAAATGCAGTTTTCGAAAATTACTACCATCGGTATTATTGTGTTCTTTTATATCTTTCAAGGTCATATCTTTATTGAAAAGTTGTTGTTCATAAAGATTAACCAGCTCTTCTTCTGAAACAGGAAGTTGATAGATTTTTTTTATTTCTTGCATCATATGGAAATGGGCAATCTTATCACTTTCGGCATCCATCAGGGTTCCTCCAAAGTCAAAGAAGACTGCTTTAAATTTTTTTTCTTGATAATTGTGATTATTGTTCATAGCTGCTACTACCCTCCTTGCTGTTTACTGATGACTAAAATTATTTGCCCAAAATAGGAAATACTATCCCGTTTAGTTCTATAAAATATTACTCTATCAGCAAAATTTTACTAGTCTTTTCTCATCTAAAAAATTATAACAGATATCAGTAATTTTTATAACCCTATTTTATTATGATAAATTAAATAATATATAATCAATAATTATTGAGAAATTTTTAATCGAGTAAGGGCATTTTAATTAAGCAGAAATTATTACCTTTTATGTCCAGAAAATTATTATTAAAATATTATACCCAGTAAATGATATTTTTTTAAGAAGAGTAGCACTAATCTTTATTTCTGTGTAAAATATAAAAAGTATAGCAATAATAAAATAGGTAAAAGGAGAAGAGGAGGAAATGGAAATTAAAATAGTAAAGTTAGAATATCCAGAGGAAGTAAATATTATACTTGGTCAAACTCATTTTATCAAAACAGCTGAGGATCTTTATGAGATTCTGATCTCCTCAGTGCCTGGGATTAAATTTGGACTGGCTTTCAATGAAGCTTCCGGCCCCTGTCTGATTAGGGCTGAGGGAAATGATAATAAATTAAAATCACTGGCCATTGCTAATATTAAAGAAATTGGAGCTGGTCATGCTTTTATTATTATCATGGAAAATGCCTTCCCTATCAACGTTCTAAATGCCATTAAACAATGCCCGGAAGTATGTCGTATATTCTGTGCTACTGCCAACCCGGTGCAGGTTATAGTGGCAGAAACAGAATTGGGACGGGGCATATTGGGAGTTATTGATGGTTTTTCGCCTAAAGGAATTGAAAAAGAGGAAGATGTGGCAAAGAGAAGAAATTTTTTAAGAACTATCAATTATAAGCTGGAGTAGACTCATATTACTAGCAACATTTTTTGTCAATACAGTATTAATTTACCTGTTTTTTTCTGAAATTTCTAAAATAGTATATTGTGAGAAGGTTATGCTTAGTGATTAAGGTTTCCCATTTAAAAAAAGTGTTTTGTGATAAAAAAAGAGGGAAAATCAAGGCAGTAAATGATGTTGATTTTCATTGCTTTGGGGGACAGATATTCGGATTATTAGGACCAAATGGAGCCGGTAAGACTACTACTTTGCGGATATTGGCTACTATAATGAAGCCCACTGAGGGAGAAGTTCTGGTTAATGGTTATGATGTAGTAAAAGAAGCACACCAGGTAAGGCAGAGTATTGGATTTCTCTCTGGAGAGACTGGATTGTATGACCGTTTTACACCACGAGAAACTATCCTATTTTTTGGAAGAATCAATGGTCTATCAGAGCACATAATAAAAGCAAGGATGAAGGAGATATTTCAAATCCTGGATATGAATAGTTTTCAGGATATTAGGGTGGATAAACTTTCCACCGGTATGAAACAGAAACTCTCCATTGCCCGGGCAATTATTCATAATCCCCCCGTTTTAATTTTTGATGAACCTACTGTTGGTTTAGATCTTATCACAGCAAGAGTAGTGGTTAATTATATCAGGGAATTTAAAAGTCAGGGCAAATGTATTATCTTATCCACCCATCAGATGGTTGAAGCGGAAAAATTATGTGATGAGATTGCCATTATTCATAAAGGCAGAATTCTAGCCCAGGGTACCTTAACAGAGTTACAGCAACAGTTTCCAGAGAAGGACTTGGAGGAGATATTTTTCCACTTAGTAAAAGACAAAATAGGGGAAGAAGTATGAATCAAAGAAATATTTATTTGGTTTACCAAAAAGAAATTCAGGGAGCCATCCGGGATCGCAGAACTTTAATTAGCATGATAATTATTCCTCTGGTCTTTTATCCTCTTCTTTTCTTAGGAATTGGTTATTTTTCCGTAATGGGACAGAGAAATATTGAAAAGTTACCTTCTCTAATTAATATATTTGGGGGAGAAAAGGCACCGCAACTGGTTGAAATATTACAGAAAGATGAAAATATTATTATAAAACAATCTGACCCCAAGCAATCTGAGAAGCAATATTCAAAAAACGATCTACTAGAAGAAGATATTCATTTAACCATATTCATTCCTGAAATTTTTGAAGAAGAATATAGCGGAAAGGGTAAAATTACTCAACTATCCATTGTACTACAGTTTGATTCTACTGAACAACGTTCCCAGTTAGCTAAGAAAAGAGTAAGTGCACTAATTGACTATTACCGACAGGAAATTGTCCAGGATAGACTGGAACAATGGAATCTGGATAAAAATTTTATCCAGCCTATAAAAGAAGAGTGGGTAGATATAGCCCCGGAGGATAAGAAGATTGGTTCAATGCTGGGTATGATTTTGCCTTATCTTATTATTATTCTGGTCTTCATTGGAGCTATGCATTCTGCCATAGATATTACTGCTGGGGAAAAAGAAAGAGGAACTTTAGCTACTTTGTTGGTTAGCCAGCTGAGCCGTCTGGAAATTGTTTTAGGTAAATATTTTACTGTGGTAACTATTTCCGCCATAAGTCTACTTCTGGGATTAATTGGGCTGGGCATTGCTTTTCTTACCCCAGCTTATCTGCTGGGAGAAGTCTCAGCAATAGAAGTACATTTTTCTTTTTCCTTATTTTTTTTCTTTTTCCTCATTTTGCTGCCCTTAGTAGGATTGGCCAGTGCTATACTTATCTTGATTGGTATATTTGCCCGAAACAGCAGGGAGGCTTCTACTTATGTTACTCCCGTATATATGATGGCCATCTTTTTGGGTATGATTTCTTTAAGCCAGGGAATTGAGTTACCTAAACCACTATTTTTTGTTCCTGTTTTGAACAATAGTTTTGTTTTTAAACAGTTATTAATGGGTACTATCGATTGGCTTCATATTTCAGGTACCCTGATCAGTAATATAGCTATTGCCTTACTGGCACTTTTTGTAGCAACTAAGGTGTTTCATAAAGAGAATGTATTATTTCGAAGTTAAAAGATAGAGCGTAATGGAATTTTTTCCGCAGAATAAAACAAATAAAAAAGAAGATTATTTTGATATTGCCGTTTTGGGAGGAGGTCCTGCTGGGATGATTTCTGCTGGCAGGGCAGCTCAGCTGGGGGCTAATGTAGTTCTACTAGAAAGAAATGATTCCTTGGGAAGGAAATTGTTAATTACCGGTAAGGGTCGATGTAATTTCACGCATTATGAGCTGGATAAGGTGAAATTGGCTGAGAAATTTGGTAAAGATGGTCGTTTTTTGTATAGTGCACTGGAATTATTTGGAGTGGAGGAAGTCTTGAAGTTTTTCCAATCCCGGGGATTGAGCTGGCAGATAGAACATGGTAACCGTGTTTTTCCCAAAGGGGGAGAGGCACGAGATGTATTGATGATATTAAAGGAATATTTACAAAAGGGAAGAGTAAAGGTGTATTATAATGCCAGGGTTAAAGATATTGAATTTACCCAGAACGATGGTGGAAGATTTAAAATTTATTATGCTGAAGGAGAAATATTTTCAGAAAAGATTATCCTTTGTACCGGGGGTAAATCTTATCCCCAAACCGGTTCTACTGGTGATGGCTATCGCTGGGCGGAAAAATTCGGACATACCATAATTACACCCTACCCAGCCTTGAATCCTGTGAAGACTTCCGAGAAATGGGTTAAGGAGGTACAGGGGTTGACCTTAAAGAATGTGTCTCTACAATTGTATCAAGAAGGAAAGAAATGTGATGAACGTTTTGGTGAGATGTTATTTACTCACTTCGGTATCAGCGGACCAATCGTAATGGATATGAGTAAAAGTATTGATCGATATTTAAGAGAGGGGAAGGTTAAGCTATTCCTGGATTTAAAACCAGCTCTGGATTTTAAAAAATTAGAAGAGAGAATACAGAGGGATTTTCAGGAATTTAAAGGTCGGATGTTTAAAAATTCATTGTTAAAATTACTTCCCTCCTCCTTGATACCAGTAATAGTTAACTTATCTAATATTGATAGCGAGAAAAGGGTAGATTATATTACTAAAGAGGAACGAAAAAGACTAGTGCATCTTTTCAAATCCTTACCACTGACTCCCACTGAGTTATTAGGCTTTTCCTGGGCTATGATCACCTGTGGGGGAGTATCTTTAAGAGAGGTTAATCCTGCTACTATGGCCTCTAAAAAGATAGATAATCTCTATTTTGCAGGAGAAATTTTAGATTTAGATGGTCCTTCTGGAGGTTATAATCTTCAGGAATGCTGGAGCACTGGTTATTTAGCAGGACAGAGTGCGGCCAAAGGAGTAAAGTAAAGTGATAAAGAAAACTAAAATATCTATTGTGACTGTTCTGGTAATTTTTTGCTTGGTATCGCCACTGGTATTTTGTCAATCAATAGTAGAAGAAAGTATTGGAGAATTCAATGGGTTTACTGGAATTCTAATCCAGGATCTTTATAGTGGACAAATATTGCTCTCTCATAACCAGGATAGGCTCTTTACCCCAGCCTCTTTAATAAAAATATTTACTTTATTGGCTGGATTAGAGATATTAGGAAAGGAATATCAATTTCCCACCTTTTTTTATTTTTCCAGTCCAGTTCCTGGTGAAATACATAGTTCTCTCTATATCAGGGGTAGTGGAGATCCCACCCATTCCCCAGAGAGGATAAGGGAAATTACTCAAAATTTAGTAAATAAATATCAGATTAGACAGATTGCCGGTGATATAATTTTAGATGATTTTTTATTTCAGAAGGAGGAATTTTTAGGTAGAGGATGGATGTGGGATGATCAAAATCCTCTGATCGGTGCCCTGGTTATAAAAGGATACAGCACAAAGGATAAGCACATTTCCTATTATAATACTATGTCTTTAAGCTGGGGAGAGATATTTTATCGTGAATTATTACGATTAGGAGTAAAGATTAAGGGAAGCATTAAGATTGATCAGATTAAAGAGGATGTTAGTATTAAGGCTATTTTCTATTCTGATAATCTGGATAATATTTTAAGGTCAATGATGAAAATGAGTGACAATCAAAGCTCAGAAATTATTTTTCGTACCTTGCCATTGATGGTAAGTCCTACCCAAATCTCCACTATAGAACGATCTATTGAAATACTTTCAGACCTCCTTTATGAATTATTGGGCATACAGTGGGGAGAAGATTACCTTATAGTTGATGGCTGTGGTCTTTCTGAATACAATTTATTAACACCAACCCAGGTAATTGAGGTTATTTCTTATCTTTATCATAAATATGGTCAAGATATTTTAGAATTTTTTGCCAGTACCGAAGAAAGGGGGACTATTAGAAATAGATTTTCTTTTCCTCTCTGGGCGAAAACAGGTAGTTTGCCGTCTGCTTCTGGTTTGGCTGGAATATTTCCATCTAAAAGTGGAAGAAACATTGTATTCTGTTTGATGGAAAACAATTTTCGTGGCGAAAAGAACGATCCTAAGCTGTGGGAGAATCAAATTATAGAATACATCTATGAAAATTATTAACTCTTACATTACACATATTACTTGAAAAATTCTTAGTTTTTATTAAATTAATAAATTTATCCTATCAATATCAAACACAATCCCCTATTTTATATTTTTATCTTTTCTGCTAATATATGGTAAAGCTCGCAATTTTAATAAAATTATCTTATATTTGGAATTTTTATCATCCAAAGGAGTAGGATATGATAGATAAAGAGAAACAGATAAATAAACAAGGCAGAGTGCGTTATCTTTTTTATTTTTTATTTGCTATTCTCTATCTGATTCCGGTTATTATTATTTTGCTCAAGGGATCTGATAATACCTTACACTTCATTCGGCGATTAACTGGACTTGCTGGTCTTACCTCTCTTTTTATAGCTATTCTCTTAAGTTTACTGGTAAAAGAAAGCAAAAAGATTTTTGGGGTATACTATTTAAAAATCCATCACTTTTTTTCTATTATGGGACTGATATTGATCAGTTTACATCCCGTGATTATGGCTATAGATTTTGGCACTACCAGGATTTTTATTCCCAATTTCCACTCCTGGTCAGTATTTATAACTAATGCTGGCCGACCGGCTTTATATTTAATTTATATGGCAGTAATTGCTGCTCTCTGGAGAAAAAATATAGCCCAATACTGGAAATATATCCATTATTTGCTTTACCCTGCTTTTCTTTTAGCAGCAATTCATGGTATTACCTCAGGAAGTGATTTAGATAACCCCGTGCTACTTATTCAGTTTATTGCCATGATTTCTGTAGTTATCATAATTTTTTGCTATAAGAGATTCCAAAATATAAAAAATTTATCAAGATAACTTTTTTATTTTATAGAATAACGATTAATACTATATAGTACTATAATAAAATAACCGTACAGTTTACATCTCATTACCCAGGCAAAATAGCAGATAAATATTTCTTAACTATTTGTCATGAAAAATAGTGGTAGGAGTAGGGATTGTTGATGCTTAATTTTAAGCCTATCTATTTACTTCTAATTATACCGGCACTTTTAGGGTGGTTTGCCCAATATCGACTGAAACAAGTTTACAGTCATTACTTACAGATACCAAATAAAAAAGAAAAGAAGGGAACAGAAGTTGCCCAGGATTTATTGTCTTTTTATCAATTAAACATACCAGTTTTACAAACTTCTCGACCGATGGTCAATTATTATAATCCCCAAAATAGGACCCTGAATATTTGTACAAAAATTGCTGAATACCCTTCCATAACTTCCCTGGGTATTGTAGCTCATGAAGTGGAACATGCAGTACAGGATCATCTAGGATTTCATTTTATAAATTTGAGAAACAGAATAGCCCGAACTTTGGCAGTGATGGGTCAACTCAGTCCTCTGTTATTTATATGGGGGGTATTTTTTAGAAATATATTATTAATCTATACCGGATTGTTTTTTCTCTTTGGTATGATTATCTTTGCTCTAGTCTCTTTACCAGTAGAATTGAATGCTAGTAGCCGTGCTTTAAAGACTCTAAAGGAGATTGGTTTAGCAGATCAGGAAGAAATTAAACAAGTAGCCATTATTTTACGACATGCTGCTTTTACTTATTTTATTGGTGCAATTCAAAGAATAGGAACCTTTCTATTTATTATCTTAATATTATTTATGATCAATAAAAACTAATTTATGCACTTATAAATTTCTATTTTACTTAACGGTCATTAATAAAAAAATCAAAACAATGGTCAAGTCTTTCTGTTGTCAATTTTAGAAGAGTAATGCTTTAAAAGACAAGTACAATAGATGCACACAATTTAGCAAGCAGATTATTATTGCTTTAGTATATAGTTTAGGTGGGTATAGTGGATAGCAGTATAGTTGATAGTTTTTAGTTTATAGTTTTTGGTGGAATATTTTTGGCTATAATAGTGGCCTATAATTCACACACCACGAAATACTATATACTACCGACTAAATACCAACCACCAACGACGAATTCGTCATTGCGAGAAGCGTAGCGACGAAGCAATCTCATCCATCTATACCCGAGAAAAATAAAACCAAAAACCAGAAAATAATGCTATAAATTTATACCCAATACTAAATACCGACAACTAACGACTATCTACGGTATACGTTATGCCAATATACTGGTATACTGAAATAAATAACACAAGAGGCATGACTATAATTTTCAATAATTCAGAAAGAAATTGAGAGGATTCTAACTAATGTTAAAAGTTATCAAACGTAACAATACAGTCCAATATTTTGACCAGAAAAAGATTATTAATGCCATTACCCAGGCTATGAGGGAAACAATTAAAGGAGTAGATGAACAACTCTGTATTGCTATCGCTCAAAAAATTGAACAGGACCTGAAGCAAACTGTGGAAAGTGTGACCGTTGCCGATCTTCAGGAGAGAGTAGAGGCTGAATTAATGAATAGTGAACGAAAAGATGTTGCCAAAGTATATATCTTATATCGGCAACAACGTGATAAGCTAAGGGAAATGAGTAAAGAAAATCATAAATTATTGACCGATGAATTTATCAGTAAATATAAACATCTCCCCAACCCTTTCCCTACTCAATTAGGCCAATTCGTTTATTATCGTACTTATTCCAGATGGCTTCCCCAGGAAAAAAGAAGAGAATACTGGTGGGAAACAGTAAGAAGGGCGGTAGAATTTAACTGTAATTTAGTTAGAACATCACAACAGGAAGCAGAAGCACTCTATGATAACATCTATCATCTACGTCAATTTTTAGCTGGGCGAACATTATGGACTGGCGGCACTGAAGTTAGTTTAAAATATCCTATGTCTAATTTCAATTGCAGTTTTATGGTGTTAGATCAATTTACTGCTTTTCGAGATCTATTTTATCTTTTAATGATTGGTGCAGGAGTAGGGATTAGAGTTTTAAAATCAGATGTTCAGAAATTACCAAAAGTAAGGACAAATATTAAAATTATTCATGAATCATATTCGCCAATTCCCCAAGAAGATAGAGAAGATCTTACCAGTATTACCTTTCATAAAGGCACTGCCCATATCATTATTGGAGATAGTAAGGAAGGTTGGGTACAGGCTTTAGAATTATATTTAAATATATTATCTCGCAAAGAGTATCGAGATATTAATACTATTATTTTTAATTATGATCAGGTAAGACCTAAAGGTGAAAGATTAAAGACCTTTGGGGGTACTGCCTCTGGTTATGAGAGCCTGGAGAAGATGTTTTCTAAAATAGACAAGATTATTAAAAACAACTGCTTTGGGCTAACAAAAAAGTTAAAACCAATCGATTGTATGGATATAGCCAATATTATAGGTCAGAATGTAGTAGTAGGTGGGGTAAGAAGAACCAGTGAAGTAATATTATTTGACCCTGATGACCAGGATATTTTGCATGCTAAAAATAACTTATATGAACAGATAGAAGGCAAATGGGTAAAAAATAAAGAGATTGATTATCGGGAGATGAGTAATAATAGTATTTATTATACCAGTAAGCCTTCCCGCGAAAAACTCTCCTGGCATATTAAGCAATTGCGTTATAGTGGTGAGCCAGGTTTTTTAAATGCAGAGGCTGCAGGTCGAAGAAGACCTAATTTTGAAGGAGCTAACCCCTGTATGGAGGTATTACTAGATCGGGATGAGATGTGTAATCTAACTACGGTAAATGTCATGGGTTTTGTGAAAGATGGAAAATTGGATGAAAAGAAATTATGTGAGGCACAACGTCTTTCCGTTCGAGCTGCTTTTCGAATGACCTTTTTAGATTTGGAATTAGATAATTGGGATATCAAACAGAAAAGAGATAGACTAGTTGGCTGCAGTCTAACCGGATGGCAGGATATGGTCAATGCTACGCAGATGTCTTCTGAAGAACAATCTCGTTTAAGAAAAGAACTCCGAAAAGTTGCCCATCAAGAAGCTGAGTCCTATGCTAAAAAATTAGGGGTTAATCCACCTCTTCTGGTTACCACTATTAAGCCCGAAGGAACAGTTACTCAACTCCCTAATGTTTCCAGTGGTATACATTATTCTCATGCCCCATTTTATATTAGAAGAGTGCGTATCAATGCTTCCGATCCCTTACTCAAGGTTTGTGAAGAACTTGGTTATGATATAAAACCAGAAAATGGGCAGACTGAGGAAAACTGTCGAACAAAGGTCATCTCTTTTCCCTGTAGTGCCCCTCCTGGAAAAACAAAAAAGGATGTTTCTGCAATTGAACAATTAGAAAATTACAAAGCTTTTCAGAAGGAATATACAGACCATAATACTTCTATCACTATACATGTGAGAAATAATGAGTGGGAAGAAGTGGAAGAGTGGTTATGGAATAACTGGGATGATATAGTAGCAGTCAGTTTTGTTTCTTTAGAAGACAGCTTTTATGCCCAGATGCCTTATGAAGAAATAAGTAAAGAAGAATATGAACAAAGAGTTAAAGATATGGTTCATTTCATCCCTTCACTTATTTCCAAATATGAGAAAGATGAATTAGCAATTGATCCTGGCGAGGATTCTTGTTCTAATGGAATTTGTCCCATTAGGTAAACATAGATATCATGATAATATATTAGAAATTTAATTAAAAATGGAGGGAGGTATAAATAATGGATTCTGTGTACAAGATTATTGAGATAGTGGGAACTAGTGAAAAATCTTGGGAAGAGGCGGCTCAAAACGCTCTGGATAAGGCTGCCCAAACAATTCGTAATATGAGAATTGCAGAGGTGAGTAAGCTTGATATCAAGATGAATGAGAATGGCAGCATGCTTTTTCGGACCAAACTAAGCGTTTCTTTTAAGTACGAATCTTAAACTAACTATTTTGCTCTATTTATAATGACCGTAATACCAAGAGAAAAAGAGGTAGAGACATTATCATTCGAATTAAGAACTAACAAGATTATCTATTCAAGGGAAATGTCTCTATCTCTTTTTTTAAAAAGGAAACCACTAATAGTATTATTCCTGAAGTGATAGCAACATCAGCAATATTAAATATCCCGGTTCTAAAATTACCTATCCCAATGTTAAGAAAATCAACAACAGTACCTTCATATCTGATACGATCAAACAGATTGCTGAAACCACCACTAATTATTAAGGATAAGGCTATTGTTGATAAATAAGCCTTAGAAGGAGAATGAAAGTAATAAATGAGCAGAATAAAGAGTATAATTGCTGCCAGGATGATAAAGATCCCAAATTTCCATTCAGCAGAAAGTGAAGAACCTAAACTCAAAAAAGAGCCTTCATTTTGAGTTAACTGTATTCTAATAATGCCACCTAATAAATTGGTAACCGAATCAGGTTCCAGTAATCTTTGTGTAGCAAACTTGGTAGCCTGGTCGCAACCTACACAGAAAAAGGATACTAAGAAAAGTAATGATACTTTTGACATATTAGTAAAAAAGATAATAAGTTTTTCCTTCATAATTATTTCCCATGGCATTATTGGTAATTACTCAGTACTATCTTCTATTCCAACAATAAATAATAAAGTAAGAAAGACACCGTTTATAAAAATTCAGTAATTACCATAATATTGAAAAATATATAGTACTATAGTGTTGACTCAATTTTAATAATAGAATACTGATTTAATATTAATTCCAGAATAATAATTTTGCAAGCGCTATAGAATATTATGAAGATTGGTAAAAAATTGAATAGCTGGATAATATTAATGATAATAAATGGTCATTAGTCTTTAAATGGTTGTTAATTTTATAAAGTAATAAACAATAATAAATAAAGGAAAAAACTATTGTTTTAATGAGATAGGATATTTTTCTGCGTTCTTTAATTTAATAAATTTATAATAATATTTTCCAAAGATATTGATTTCTGGAAAATATTTTGTTAAAATAGATCGGAAGAGCACACGTCTGAACTCCAGTCACCGCTCATTATC
>CAZGKY010000035.1:0-17440 GCA_964525625.1 uncultured Atribacterota bacterium
AAATGGTATTCATGGCAAAATCAACCACTACCCCATTCTGGAGAATAATGATTTTAGAATCTTGACCACCTATCTCAAAGATGGTACGTACTTCAGGATTTATATATAATGCTGCTACAGAATGAGCGGTAATTTCATTCTTTATAATATCGGCTCCCACTATAGCCCCGGCTAGCACTCTTCCACTACCTGTGGTACCAACACCTATTACTTCTAAGGAAATACCCTTATTCTCTTTTTTAATAATAGAGAGCCCTTCCTTGATCATTGCAATTGGTTGCCCTTGAGTTCTCAGATAAACATCGCTAAGTACATTATTATTTTCATCCAATAAAACGAGATCAGTGCTTACTGCTCCTACATCAATCCCTAAAAATGTCCTCATGATACCATCACTACCTTCTTCCTTCTCTTTTTAAGCAAATCAATGAAAGCTTCTATACGGGTATTAAGACCTTCTTCACCAGTTTGCTCATCATAGGTCAATGTTAAAGTAGGAAAATTTAAATCCTCGCTAACCTTTTTTAAAATAGTCTCGGCAACAATCTCAGGCATACAGGTAAAGGGAATAACCTGAATAGCTCCATCTAATCCTTCCCGATGAGCCAACACCACATTACCCACAGTGGTTTGCCCTTCGCCGCCTACTGAATGTGCCAGGTAATGGTAGGCGGCTTCTTCAATCTCCTTCTCCTCCTTAAAGCTGTCCTTGAAAATTTTCAACCTTATAATAGGGCCAATCCAGGCTTCGATAGAATTTTTCCTTACTACCTCTACACCCAGATAACCAAGCTTCTCTTCCAGATGATGATTGGAGAAAGGCTCCAGAGAGACATAGAATTCCCCCACCAGGGCTATTCTAATAAGAATTTTCTTTTGAAAATCAGTAATTTCCTTAAATTTACTTAGACTATCTTCTTCAATTTGCTTCAGCGTTTCCAGATCTTTTGCCTTCTTTATCTTAATCATGCTCTCCTTTAATGCTCGGGAGGATTCCCCTCTCTTCTTTTCCCTTGGTCGAACCTGTAATACTTTATTCTCCAGTTTTTCCATTAACAAAATTTTCTGCCAGGCTAATCGATATTGATTAATCATATAAGACCAGCTTCTACCATTACGTAAGATATTAATATTATCCCATAGGGTCATCCAGTTTCCCCGGGGAATTTCCATAATAATCATTTTAAAGTCATATCCCAGGTCTATAAGTACATCACGCTGTACTTGAGCATAATAACCAAACCGACATGGTCCCCAGCCACCGGCCATAATTAGCCCTTCAGCACCGAGTTCCAGAGCCTCTATAAAATTACCCAGAGCAATCTTTAAAGGCAAGCAGCAATATTCCGGCGAATATCTGACTCCCAAGTCCAGAGTTTTTTTACTGTTTGGCGGCACCTCTGCCAGCTCATGTCCCATATCTGTAATAATAGTTTCATTAATCACGTCAATATTACCAAGACGGGGCAAAGCTAATTTCATTTCTCTTTTTCCTCCTGATCATATCCAGAAAGCCCTCAATACGGGTATTGATACCCGCTTCTCCGGTATGCTCATCAAAAACAAATTCAGTATAGGCAACTCCAGGGTGCTGCTGGCTTTGATGATGAATCAGCTCACCTACCATGGAATCTTCTCCGCATTCAAAGGAAGTTAAATGTATAATTCCCTCCACCCGGTTTTCAAAATAATAAAAGGCAGCACCTGTTACTTTTCGGGAAAGACTCCAGAAAATTGGCTTGTATAGCTTTTTCAATTGTTTTTTAACAATATTAGGGGGCACCATTCCCGGTGTCAGCACATTAACCTTCATATTCTTCAACTTCTCTATCAAGTTTAAGTTAATATAGGAATCATTAATGAGATAATCGTGACCAACTACGGCAATGTTAATTGGTATCTCTGGTAATTGCTTCCTAGCACTATTAGTATCGATGTTTAATAGACCGGGTCTAAGTGTTTTGGGATCTAAAATGTTAGCCACATAATTTTTCTGGAAATTCTCCCAGGAGGCAGAAAAGGCTCTGGAGATAGCTAAAGAATTTTCAGTTACCAATTGCCCTACCTGAAATAAACTATTCTTCCAGGTACCATAAGACTTTCTAATATCAACAACCGGATTGATAATTGGGCATAAAGAAGTAAGGGAAGTTTTTACCATGTCCGGAAGACCAATAATCTTGGGGCAAAAGAAGGCACCCTTTTCAACACATACCATTCTAGGAATCAACATATAATCTACCTGATCGGCTAAACTTAATACATGTCCATAGAACGCCTTTACCGGCAGGCAGACCTCGCTTAGAGAAGAACGTATTCCTAAATCAAGAATATTTTTATTAGTAGACTTAGAAAGTATTACCTCTGCTCCCAGGCGAGTTAAAAACTCTTTCCAGAGAGGGTAGTATTCATAGAAATAGAGTGCATAAGGTATACCAATCTTTTTCTGCTTCATTTTCTTTACCGCTTTCTTTAAAGCAGGATTAAAATACCTAAACAAGATTTAATAAGTTTAATCAATTCACCTGAGCATGGGTACAAAAAGAACGCCAGTAATTCCTTCCGAAACTCTATTGCCTTCTTTGATATAAATTTTCATTAAGGTTTGAATCATCCACACACTACCGACCGGAATGACCATTCGTCCATGCTCTGGATGTAATTGTTCTAATAAAGGTGGAGGTACATGATCGGGAGCACAGGTAACTATAATAGCATCAAAGGGTGCTTCCTCCTCCCAGCCATAATAGCCATCTCCAACCATAAATTTAACATTATTATAACCCAGCCTGTTTAGCAGATCTTGTGCCTTTAGGGATAATGATTCGTAAATTTCTATAGTATAAACTTCCCTTACTATTTCTGCTAAAATGGCGGCTTGATAGCCAGAGCCGGTACCTATTTCCAGGACTTTTTCTTCTCCAGTTAGCTCCAGTAATTGAGTCATTAAAGCGACAATATAGGGTTGGGAAATAGTCTGACCTTCACCAATACCTAAAGGATAATCATTGTATGCTTCATCCTTAACTCGGCTATCTACAAATTCATGTCGGGGAACTTTTCTCATGGCCGCCAAGACTAGTGTATCGGTAATATCTCGGGCAACTAATTGACTGGTTACCATCTTCTCTCGACGTTGATGGTAGACAGATTCTTCTGTTTCCTGTGAGAAGATTGCAGTGTCAAACATCATTAAAGAAAGGATTAATATGAGAAAAAGAAATATTATTTTAAATCTTCTCATTTTATTATCCACCTCCATTCAACCTAAGCAGTAAAATAGGTTAAACACTAGTGGCGATTAGCTTTTTTATCTAATAATCAGCCTGTAGTAAATAATGTTACCCTTTTATCGCTTTTTTTTCAAGATTGCTTTTCAGTAAGTTAGTCTTTCTTAAATTGTTATTTTTTAAAATCTCCTTAAGTTTAATCTTTTTTTCAGCAATAAATCCCCTTTTGCTTTTACTTTTAAGTCTTTTTGAGCAAAATTTTAGTAAAAATATCCTCTATTTTTACTGTTACTGGACTACAAAATAATATCCCATGACTTATTATATACCAAAAACATTTTATTAATAAAAAATTACTTATAAAAAATTAAATAATAGCTGATTCAGGAGGTAACTAAATTTTTATCATGAAAATAATGAATAAATTAATACAAAAGGCTAAAGGTGGAGATAAGGAAGCTATGGCACAGTTAATTGAGCAATTTAATCCTCTCTTAAAAAGACAGGCTAGCTTTTTCAAGCTATTGGGACTGGAATATGAAGATGCCTATCAACAGGCTGTTTTATACTTTATTTCCGGTGTTTACCAGTACCGGCTGATACCACCGGTAACCTTTGCCGGATATATGAAGAAAAGGATTAAATGGGGGCTTTGGGTGTATTGGAGAAAACTGTATGGGAATCATAGTGGGAAATAAAGTTTTTAGTTGTCAGTTCATTTTGTAAAGAACAACCAATAAGCTCTTCTTATATTATGACTATATTTTTGCTCTCTACGATCGACTACCGACACACGACAAACGACTATCGACTAGCAACGTATGACTTTTTTAATTATGGGGGATTGAATGAATTATCATGACTTAGAAAATCACTTACTAAATATTGTTATTGAGGAATGCTTAAGTAAGCTTGCTTGGCAGGAACGGAAGATTATTTTGCTCTATTACTGGTGTGGGTATCGAGATGCGGAAATTGGAAATATGCTGGGTAAATCCCAGCAAATAATTAACTACAGGCGTAACCAGGCTTTAAAAAAGATTAAACAAACATACTTAAAGGGATTCCTTCCTCCTGAACAATCTTAAAATATTATGGATAGTTAAAGCTAACAATATGATAATAATTAGTGCAGAAATCTTCTCTGGGTAATATTACCAATTACGTCAGACTGCAGGTAACAATTTGTCTATTTATTAGCAGTAGATAGAAAGATTTCCTGATAGGCCAGGGCGATCTGGGCAGCTATGCAGGCATTATGTTTTAATAGTTCTATGTTTGCTTTTAAACTTCTTCCATCACTAAGATCTTTTATTTTATTGAGCAAATAAGGAGTAAGTTTTTTACCTTTAATATTATCCTGGTGGGCTAACTTCATAGCTTGTTCTATCCAGTGATCAACCTTCTTTTTGCTAAGGGCAAATTCAGTGGGTACCGGATTGGTTATTAATAAACCGGTCCCTAATTTCAATCGTAAATGAGCCCAAACCACTTGAGCTGCTTCCCAGCTATCTTTTAAAGGATAATCAACTTTCAAATGACTGGATTGACTATAAAAAGCAGGTAAATCTTCTGTCTGGTAACCTAATACCGGAACACCTACAGTCTCTAGATATTCCATGGTATGGGGAATATCTAGAATAGCCTTGGCACCAGAACAGATTACCGCCACTGGAGTCCTGGCAAGCTCAGTTAAGTCAGTAGAAATATCCATAGGATATTCTCCTTGGTAATTATTATGAACTCCTCCAATGCCACCGGTTGCAAAGAATATTATCTGACAGTGATGAGCTATCCACATGGTTAAAGCTACAGTGGTTCCTGCATTCATGCCCTTGGCAATAAGAGAGGATAAGTCTCTCTTGCTGGCTTTAATAGTACTTTTAGAATGGGCAAGCTTCTCAATTTCATCATGACTTAAACCCACCTTTATCTTACCATCTATAATGGCAATAGTAGCAGGAATAGCTCCCTGTTCACGTATATTCTTTTCCATCTGGAAAGCTGTATCAATATTTTCCGGAAAGGGCAAGCCATGGGTGATAAGATTAGATTCAAGTGCCACAACCGGTTTGCCTCTTTTACCTTTGCCGATTGCCTCTCTTATTTCTTCTGAAATTTCAAAATAATCCATCATTATAAAATCCTGAATATTCTTACCATTTGTTTTTTAACCATAACTTCATCAAGCTGGGGATAGACCGACTCAGGAGAATTAACCGTTAAGACTGAGATAATAAGACCTATTTGAACCGACTGGTAAAGTCTATAATTATGATATAATCCGTAGGCTATTCCAGCTACCAGTGCATCACCTGCTCCAGTACAGTCTACCATTTTTCTTCTCCTGGTATTAATAAACTCTCCCTCTGGAACCTGCACTGAATAAATATAAACACCCTGAGTGCTGTTAGTCAAGATAATGTTCTGAACACCTTTTTTCATGAGCCTTTCTATGGCTCTCTCTCGATCAGCAGAATTTTTTATTACTAGACCGGAAAGAGCACCAAGCTCACCGATGTTAGGAGTGAGATAATTAATTTTAGGTAAAATTCCTAATAATTTTCTGCTTTTTACTATTGATACTGGATCAACAATCATAGGTATGTTTTCTCTGCTACATAAAGAGGCAACATAATGAATTGCTTGGGTAGTAAGATTGGTATCCATGATAACAAGGCGGTTTTTCATTATAATCCCGGATTTGGCAATAAGATAACGGGGAGTGACCCTTTTCATAATCACAGTATCACTTACGGCAACCTGCATATTTCCCTTTTCATCCAATACAGCTATATACTTTCCGGTTGGATCCTTTTTGGACAGAATGACATCTCTGGTCTGAACATGGGCCTTTCTTAGCTTTTCCAAAATCTCTCTGCCTTCCTCATCATCACCTACTACAGTTAAAAAGTTTACCGGGATGTTTAGTAATCCCAAATAATGGGCAATATTTCTCCCAACACCGCCATGACTAATCCGTATGGTTCCGGGATTGGAAGTATCCCATTGAAGAACATTTTTAGGCTTTCCTTTTATATCAATATTGGTACCGCCGATAACCACAATGCCCTCTTTTTCTTCATCAGAAAAATTCATAATCACTTCAGAAAACTTCCTTTAATCTTAGAGTAAATCTGCATTACTATAGCGGGTGATTTTAAGAAACTCCTAATTTTTTAACCATTATCCCCTTGTAAAATCTGCTTTTCATGGTTAAATAAAAAACCAATAATTTAAGTTAAGTTGAGATACAATTCTCTTGCTCCATGTGAACTTCTAACCAGAGGCGCAGAGGCAACTCCTTTGAAACCCATCTGATAAGCCGTTTTTTTATAGAATAGAAACTGTTCCGGGGAAATATATTCCATAATAGGGTGATGCCGGCGGGAAGGTGTTAGATACTGCCCTATGGTTAACATATCACAATCTACTGATCTTAAATCATGTAAAACTTGAATTACTTCCTCTTCCCTTTCTCCCAAACCAACCATTATTCCTGATTTGGTTATTATTTCCGGGGCAATCTCCTTGCTATTGCTTAAAACAGCAAGAGAACGATGATAGTCCGCTTTTGGTCTTACCTCATTATATAAGCGGGGTACTGTTTCCATATTATGATTTAATACATCGGGAGCAGCTTGAAGTACACCAGCTAATGCTTTCCAGTCTCCAGCAAAATCCGGAATAAGCACCTCTATTAATAATTCTTCTGAAAACTGTTGTAATTTCTGAATAGTCTGAATAAATTGAAATGCTCCGCCATCCGACAAATCATCGCGAGTTACTGAGGTAATTACTACATATTTTAAACCAAGCTCTTGTACTGCCTGCATTATATGCTCCGGCTCATAAACATCAACCGGTTCAGGTTCTCCTTTCTGAACATTACAAAAAGTACAATTCCTGGTACAATATTTGCCTAAAATTAGAAAGGTAGCAGTCTTTTTGCTAAAACACTCCAGAAGATTAGGACACATGGCTTCCTGGCATACTGTATGGAGTGATAGACGATTTAGCAAGGAAATAAGCTGTTCGGTCTCTTCATTCTTTCTATATTTTATCCTTAACCAATCTGGTTTTCTGGTAATCATTCTAATAGCTCCATACTTTGAAGTAAGGTTGTTTTATCTTCCCAATAAGGCTTTAGACGAAAAACTTCTCCAAAGCATTGTATAACCTGCTTTTTCACTATGGCAATATCCTGCTTTTTATCTGTTAATTTTTTAATGGAAGTTACCCCTTTACCGGTAATACCACAGGATAATATCCATTGAAAGGCAGTTAAATCGGTGTTGACATTAAAGGCGAATCCGTGCATTGTAACTCCGGAGTGAATTGATAAACCAATAGCAGTGATTTTATCATTCCCCACCCAAACTCCGGGATATTCAGGAATAGGACCAGCTGCAATTTGATAATATTTATTGAGTAATTGAATAAAAACTTCTTCTAAAGCTCTTACTAATTCCTTAATTCCGGGTACATGATTTAGAAAGCGCATAATGGGATAACCTACAATCTGCCCGGGACCGTGATAGGTTACATCCCCACCTCGACCAATAGAGCAAACCTTTACACCCTGTTCTGCTAAAAACTCTTTTGGTGCTAGAATATTACTGCTGTTACCTCTTTTTCCTATAGTGATTACCGGTTCATGTTCCAGAAGGAGTAAAGTATCATCGATACGGTCTTCCTGTCTTAATTTAAGCAATCTTTCCTGAATTAATAATGCCTCTTCATAATCAATTAATCCTAAATCAACGATTTTTATTTTCTTTTCTCCTGATAGCTGATTCATAGTACTATCCCCACTATGTTATTATATCTTTTACTCAGTAATGCCAGGAAAATAATCTTTTTTTATCTTTTTCCCATCAA
Source organism: uncultured Atribacterota bacterium (assembly GCA_964525625.1). Classification (GTDB taxonomy): domain Bacteria; phylum Atribacterota; class Phoenicimicrobiia; order Phoenicimicrobiales; family Stramentimicrobiaceae; genus Stramentimicrobium. Next base: position 8,112 of record CAZGKY010000035.1, read on the forward strand.
CACCAAGCTCGTGCAAGGCTTCTTCTACCGACTTAACCATAACCATAGGGCCAGATATATAGAAAATTCGCTCGGCTATATCTGGAACTACCTTTTTAATTAAAGGGATGTCACAGCGCTGTGGTGAAAAAAGATAAACAATGTCTAACCTATCATACTGTTTTGCTAATCGTTCTATGGTATCCTTAAAAATAATATGATTTTCATTCTTATTACTGTAAATCAATATAATATCCTTGTTTTCTTCCCTTTTTTCCAATTCCAGGAGAATAGAATGATAGGGAGTGATGCCAATTCCACCAGCAACAAAGACTAATTTTTTATCCTCCACATTTATGGTAAAGCTCCCATCAATTTTAATAGCCTCTACTATATCTCCTGCCTCTTTGGTAAAGAGAGCCTTTTTGAAAGAACTGCTTTCTGCAAATAAATAACGGGTAGTAAGTCTAATCTTTTTTTGAAAGGGTGGCGAAGAGATGGTAAAAATACGGGTATCTCCCCTGTTATCGGGATTATCATGAGGAACCTTATAAAGAACATACTGTCCTGCTTGCCAAGAAATGGGTTCCTGTGGTTGGAGGATAAAACTGAAAACATCATCAGTTTCTCTTAGCTTTTCTTCTATTAGAAATTTCATTTTTAGCCCCTTTACTCAATATAATTAAAAGATAGTTTTTATTAGATTGATTACAATTATAACATATTAACCAATTTGAATACTATGATAATAATCAATAAGGATATAGAAATTTTAAGAAGAAAATCGGGAAGTATATTAGAAATATTTTAAACTCTATTGACGTTCATAGACTTATGTTCTGGTCTACTTAGTACGCAGTTAAACCTCCGTCAACCGGTAGAGATACCCCGGTGAGAAAGGATGACTCATCACAGGCTAAGAAAAGAGCGGCATTAACTACATCATTAACTGTTGCTAATCGTCCCAATGGAATCTCACCAAGCCTTTCTTGCAATCTTTCAGGATCTGTCAACATCTTATTTACCAGATCAGTTCTTACTGTAGAGGGGTGCAGAGAATTAATTCTGATACCTTCTTTAGCATATCTGACCGCTGTGGATTTAGTTAACAGGGTAATAGCCCCCTTAGATGCTGTATATGCTTCCGGAGTATATTTGTGTCCTACCAATCCACAAATGGAAGACATATTGATGATACTTCCACTTTTTTGTTTTCGCATTACTGGCAAGATATGCTTGGTCCCCAGAAAGACACTCCTGACATTCACCCGCATCATGGTATCCCATTCCTCAACCTCCATCTCTTCTATTGGTTTTCTTATATTAATTCCGGCATTATTTATTAAAATATCTAATTGTTGATAAGAATCTATTAGGTAAGATATCAGCTTCTTCCAATCCTTTTCTAAGGTAACATCCATGGGAAAAAATTCAGCCTTTCCGTCACTCTGTCTAATTTTATTCTCCAAATCCTTTCCGGATGAATTGTCCAAATCACATAGCAATACTAATGCTCCTTCGCGGGCAAAGCGCAAGGAAATAGCAGAACCAATTCCTCCAGCTGCTCCGGTAATAATAGCAATTTTTTTAGCTAACCTATCCATATTTATCACTTTCCTTCTTGTATCGTTTCAGCATTTATCTGAGCATGTTTTCTAGTATACTCAATTGTTCTGCGAAAACCACTGTAGGCAATTAATACAATGGCAGCCAGTAAAACTATGCCCACCGGTCTCCCTAATAGAGGTATCAGACTTCCACGGCTCTGCATCAGTGCTTGGCGGAAACTGATATCGGCCAGAGGTCCTAAGATAATCCCCAGAACCAGTGGTGCCATAGGATAGTCTAATTTACGCAGAACATAGCCTAAAATACCAAAGAAAAAGGTTACTTTTATATCAAAAATCCTTACTCCTCCTGCATAAGCGCCGATTACCGTAAGGGGTAAAATAAGGGGCATTAAAATTTCTCTTCTCAATTTTAATAATGAAGCAATGGGTTTGGCAATTATTAGTCCCCATATTAACATAAAGCATGTTGCTATTAAAAGAGAGATAGCAACTTCATAAAGAAATCCGGGATGTTCAATGGGCAACATTGGACCGGGTTGAACGCCATGAAGCCAGATAGCAGCAAGAAACATAGCAGCAGGAGGGCTTCCCGGAACCGCCAGAGTTAATAAGGGAATCATGGCCCCTCCGATTACGGCATTATTGGCTGTTTCAGCAGCAGCCACTCCCTCCAGACATCCGGTACCATATTTTTCTCCCTGTTTAGAACTTCTTTTTCCCACATCATAAGCCACCCAGGCTCCCACATCTTCTCCTGCTCCGGGTACCGCACCAATACCTACTCCAATAATTCCCGAACGTATTGCGGTAGGAATAAGGGAGCAAATAGTTTTCCAGCTGGGTATAACTTTGGTAACTTTACCCAGGATTTTATAGGGAACCTCCTGTTCTAAAACAATTAGAATTTCCGAAATACCAAATACCCCAATCAAAGCGGGGATAAGAGATATTCCACCCTTTAATTGTAACAATCCAAAGGTAAATCTAGGGTAGGCATAGACTTTGTCCAAACCAATCATAGCAGTAAAAAATCCTAAAAAGCCTACCACCCATCCTTTTATCGGATCTTTCCCGGTAGACAGGTTGCCACAAATCATGACACCAAATACAGCCAGGAGAAAATATTCCCACTGACCGAATTTTAAAGCAATCTTGTATACAAAGGGGGTGAGAAAAATAAGACAGGCTATACTTATCAACATGCCAATAAAAGAAGAAATAACACCAGCCCCTATTGCTAATCCTCCTTCTCCTCTCTTAGCCAGGATAAATCCGTCTATGGCGGTAGCCGCAGCAGCTGGTGTACCAGGGATGTTAACCATAATGGCGGAATAACAACCACCCATTATAGCTCCCACATAAACTCCCAGTAAAAAGGAGATAGCTAAATCAAATTGCATGCCATAACTCAAATTGATAAGCAAGGCTAAAGCCATAGTGGCTGTCAAACCCGGAATTGCCCCCACAATAATGCCCATAAATGTGGCACCAGCTAAGACTAAAATATTTGTTAAGTAGAGCTGGGCTGAAAAAGCATGGAAAAACATACCTGCCTGATGTAAAAATGAGTCAAGCATTGTTTAAATCTCCTCTTTTCCCTTAGTAAATTTATGGTAAAGGTATACGAAAAAATCTGGTAAAAAAAGTACTTATTAAGAATGAAGTTGTAATAGAAATAATTATTATCTTAATAAGGTTTGCTGATTTTAAATAGTACAGAGTGAAGAATAGATATAAAACTGTTGCTATGGTAAAGTGAATTCTATCAATTAAGATAAAAATATAAATAACCATGAAGACGATTAAAGTCATTACTCTACGAACCTGAATATTCTGAAAGAGATGAGTAAACTTAAATTTTCTAAGACCAGATTTGATTTGCTCATAGCCTTTTCTGCGCCAGGATGATGAAGTCAGTATGCTTCCTAAAAAAATAAAAATTATTCCCAGAATAAAAGGAAAAAATCCGGGAGCATCTAAAAAGGTCTTATAAACTTTCATATTTAAGGAAGCCCGGATAGCAACTCCACCAAATACAATTAGAAATAAACCCATCATAAGATCTGCAGCAGCCATTTTATCCATTTTTCCCATATCATTTATCCACTCTTAGCAAAATAAAGTAACAATGAGAGAAGGGATTTCAAATCCCTTCTCTCATTAAAGATAATTTCTCTTGTTTTAGAAGTTTTTCTCTTTTTCCCAATCCCAATCTGCTAATTTAGGAATAGCAAAACCTTCTGGTGATTTTTCTGCCAATCCACTATCATAGAGAGCCCAGGAGTATCCTGCTTCAGAGAAGGATAAGAATTTATCTGCTTCCTCACCATAATAACCTACAATATTTAGGGCTTTTGTGTCAGCAAATTCCTTAATTTCTGGCTGTTCAATCGCCCATAAGAAAGCTTCATTTAACTTGTCAATAATATTCTGCGGTGTTTCTCTTCTAATTAAAACAGGCCAGGTCTCGGAAAGTAACGGCACATTTTCACTGTCCTCCAGTAAATCAGTAATAGAAGGAATAATAATATCATCAACAGGATAAGGATCAGCAGTTGTGACAACCAGCGCCTTTAATTGACCGGCTTTCACGAAATCAACAGCGGATGAAAAGGTACACATGGCTATATCTACTTCTCCTGCATATAAAGCAACAGCTGCATTCCGACAGGATCCAGCTGTTACATAGTTGGGAGAAGGAATATCCGCTATTTGAAATATTGCTTCGACAAGAACATGGGGACCTACACCAAAACCTGAGATACCAAAGTTTAAATCTTCTTCTTTAATCGCTTTCATTGCTTCTTCAAATGTTTGGATAGGAGAATCGTCTTTAACCAATAAAGCAGCTGGTCCATTAAAAGGATGCCAGGAAATCCAATCTCGCCATGAAGTATTACTGGTGCCCATTACCCGGAAACCAGAAAGCGGACCGGAACCAGTAGCAAACATATTATATCCATCGGCTGGTTGAGAAAGTACATGTTCTGCCGCTACCGCACTGGATGCACCTTCCATATTAACTACATTAACTGTTTCACCCAGATATTCCTCCATCTTAGCTAATATTGGTCTTACTGCCGTATCAGTACCCCCACCTGCTCCAAATCCAACAGTTACCACTGGAGTACCCTTAGGCCACAACTTCTCACTTTGAGCTAAAACATTTTGCCCTCCAGCTAATAAAATGAGCAAGCTTATCATTATTAATAAAAAGATGCATTTATTTAAATTTTTCATTATATTACCTCCTTAAATTTTCTATCAAAATAGTAATTTACACCTACAGTAGATAGTCAATCTAGCCTGTTATTTATTTTCTGCTAAACCTCACCTCCTTTGATTATTACCAACTACTCCTTCCTCAAGGAAATTCCATTCATTTTCTCATAAAACAATGCCAGTCCGGCATGATCCACTTCGGTATGACCGTCAGCCATCAAGGCCTGCATCATCTCCATGACCTGGGCAGTTAAAGGCATGGTATTATGAAGTTCCTGACTGGTCTGTAAGACATTGGTCAGGTCTTTAACATGTAATCTCATGCGGAATCCGGGATCATAGTTTCCACTGAACATACGGGGTGCCTTGTCCGTGAGACACTGGCTGCCGGCCAGTCCGCCCCGGATGGCTTCAAAGATACGCTCGGGATCCACGCCAGCCTTCTTACCCAAGAGCAGGGCTTCAGCCACAATGGCGATATTGACCGCCACAATAGCCTGATTAACTAATTTAGTGGTGCCACCAGCACCAATATCACCGACCAGAACCGGTTTACCCATTACCTCTAGAATGGGTTTACAATGATGGAAAATCTCCTCTTTCCCCCCTACCATTATGGCTAAGGTTCCCAATTGGGCTTTCTCCTGTCCCCCACTTACTGGGGCATCTAACATATCTATACCTTTCTTGGCCAGCTCCCGGGCAAGGGCTTGAGAAACTAAGGGGGCAATGGAACTCATGTCGATGAGGATTTGACCCTGACGGGCTCCTTCTAAAATGCCTTGTTTGCTAAGAATAGCCTTCTGGACATCGGGTGAGTTGGGTAACATGGTGATGATAATATCACAATTTTTAGCCACCTGGGCGCAGGATTCTCCCCGGTCGGCACCTTCTTTGGTTAGACCATACAGGGCTTCCTGATTTATATCGTAAGCTATAAGGGGATAGCCTGCCTTGAGTAAATTTTTGGCCATGGGAAAGCCCATAATACCTATTCCGATAAAACCGATTTTTGGTTTGGACATAATAAAACTCCTTTCTTGAAAAAAGTTAAAACTTTATCTTAATTTTAAATACATAATTCATTCAAGTAAAGTTTCAACTTCCTTTATAATTGCTTGGGGTGTTAAACCATAATATTCCAGTAACTCCTCATGAGTCCTGGCAGATTGACCAAACTGGTCTTTTATTCCTATCATTTTGATGGGTATCATCCTATCGCATAGTGTTTCTGCAATGGCACTTCCCAATCCCCCAATAATGCTATGTTCTTCAGCGGTAACAATCCCTTTTACCCCTTTAATATGTTTCAATACCTCTTCCAGATGTAAAGGCTTAATGGTACTTACATTAACTACTCGCACTGAAATTCCCTTTTCCCTTAAGATTTCATGAGCTTGTAATGCCTGAAACCCCATTATGCCGGTAGCAAAAATAGTAATATCCGAACCTTCGGCCAAGCAGTACATTTTCCCTATCTCAAATACTGTATGGTGACTTGTTAGGATCGGTAATGAACTGCGGGTAATTCTGATATAAATTGGCCCTTGATGTCTTAGAGAGGCTTGCACTGCCTGGCGAGTTTCATCAGCATCTGCCGGAACAATAACAGTCATATTTGGAATTGCTCTCATAATGGCAATGTCTTCTACTGATTGATGAGTAGCACCATCACCAGCATCTGATAAACCACAACTGGAACCTACAATTCTAATATTTAAATTGGGTAGAGCTACTCCCTGTCTTATCTGGTTATAGGGCTGACCAGCAGCAAAAACAGAAAAGGAATTTATAAATGGTATTTTCCCCGCTAAAGATAAGCCAGCAGCTACAGAAACCATATTTTGCTCTGCTATACCCATTTCAAAAAATCTTTCCGGCATCTCTTTTTCCAAAAAGATAGTCATGGTAGAGCCACATAAATCCGCATCCAGGGCAACTACTCTCTCGTCCATCCGGGCAACTGCCAATAACTCTTTGCCATATGCTTCTCTTAAATCTTCCATTTTCATCGATTTTTACCTCATACCTTGATACTGGCAATATCTTTACGGGCTTGCTCATACTGCTCTGGAGTTAAAGAATTATTGTGGAAGCTATAATTGTTCTCGGCAAAAGAAACACCTTTCCCCTTGATGGTATGAGCAATGATGGCACAGGGAGAATTTTTCACCTGATCTGTCTGATCTAAGGCAGCAACAATCTCAGTCATATTATGTCCATCAATTTCCCAGGTTTTCCAGCCATATGCCTTAAATTTTGCTCTAATATTACCGATATCGTACCTTTCTTTAATAGCACCGCTGGCCAGAAGCTGGTTCTTATCAACAATTGCTACCAAGTTATCTAAACGATAAAAATTAGCACAGGTAATTGCCTCCCAGATCTGTCCCTCGCACAATTCACCATCTCCGATAATTACGTAAATACGATAATTTTTATGATCTAATTTTGCAGCCAACGCCATTCCCACACCAATAGATAATCCTTGGCCTAATGAACCAGTATTCGCTTCAATGCCCGGTGTTCTTATTTCTGGATGTCCCTGTAAAATAGAACCAAGCTCTTTAGTCTTTTTTAATTCGGATTTAGGGAAATATCCTAACTCTGCTAATGCGGCATATTGGGCAAGAACAGAATGTCCTTTACTAAATATAAAACGGTCACGTTCTGGATCATCAGGATTTTTGGGATTAATCTTCATTTTGTAAAAATATAGGGCAGTTACCAGATCAGCAGAGGACATGGAGCCACCAAGATGACCTTTTTTATCAATTCCGATGCAGTCTAAAATTCCTTCCCTGACAATCTTTGCTTTTCTTTCCAATTCTCTGATTTTTTTATTTTCCATAGATATTACTCCGTGGAAATATAGCACTTCCTGAATATTATTCCCTTAGTCAGACCATGATTCGTCTCTTAATAAGATTTATTTCAAAAAGATACAGTTAATCTCTTGATGGTCTCATAACTTAAGTCTTCTCAAGTTTTAAGAAACATTTTTTAAATAAAGTTATAAGATAACAGTTGTATTACAACATATTCTTAACTAATATATTAGTTGCATTTATCGCTAATGTCAAGGGAGTTCGTAGAAACTTCTGGTTCTATTTAAAATTATTCTAAGTAGTAGAAAATCTTTTTTAGCTACATATAAAGATGTAAGTATTTTTCATTATTTTCCAGGTGTTTCTTCATTAACTTTCTTGCTTCTTTTTTATCTCTCTTTTCAATGGCCTGGATTATTTTTTCGTGAAAATACAAGCCGGGTTCGGTCCCCATAGCTTCTACAATTTTAATCATGTGGTTTCGGAAAAAATCTTTAATAACAAAATTTGCTCTAATAATAATGGGGTTTTTGGTAATTTGTGATAATGCCAAGTGGAAATTAAGATCTTCAAAGGCAAATTTTTCCAGATTGTTCTCTTTATATCTATTCATTTCTTGCAAAATATTTTTTAATCTCTGAATATCTTCTAGAGAAGCTCTTTCCACTACCAATTCGATGGAGCCAATTTCTACTATTTTTCTATATTCATGCATGTAAACGGCTTGAGAACGATCAAATTGAATAAGCGGCAAAAGGGAACTGATGAATGAATCAGTAAAAGAGTGTTTAACAAAAGTACCCTGCCCTCTTTTCTTTTCTAAAAGATCAAGAACCACTAAAGCTTGCAAAGCCTCTCTTATAGTTATTCTACTGACATTTAATATCTCGGTCAGTTTATTTTCGGAAGGTATTTTATATCCTGGCTTCCACTTCCCAGTAATAATTTGGTCTTTTAACTGTTCAAAAACCTGGCTGGTTAATTTTTCTGTTTTTTTAATTGATTTCAAGATCTTTCTCCCGTCAATAAATTTCTTACTATATATTATTGGTAATGAGTTTTATTCCAGGTCCTAGTTAGCTTGTATTTGTATTTAGATTATTCTTTCTTTAGTATATTATAATATGTTGTCATATGTATTACAATAATATTTAAATAACAATGATAATTAAACATGGGCAAGCTAATGGGCATAGAGAGGACTTTTCTGAAATAAAATGATAGAATTATGGTAATAAAGATATAAAATATGATTTTCTTATACATAAGAACGTGTTACTCAGTTTACAGAACTAAACAAGGCATATTATAGAAAGCTATTTTATTAAACTTAGTACTTGCTGATGTACAAGATGTAATAATAGGGGTAAGAAATGAAAAGGAAAGAGAGAATTCTGGTTATTTTTACCGGAGGGACAATTGCCAGTGGATTACACAATAAAGTGACCAGTCCCAGTAAAAAATCATTTCAGTTATTATATGGTTATATCAAACATTTTGTCCAGGATAAGAATATTGATTTAATCTGTTATGAGCCGTGGGGAATACCCGGGGAAGACAGCTCCAACCTGGATCCAGGAAACTGGATGAAAATTACTTCACTTATAGTTCAAGAATTAGAAAATCAGCTGGATGGTGTATTAATCCTGTATGGCACAGATACCATGGCTTATTTATCTTCCTGGTTAAGTCTTTGCTTCCCCGATATTGGTATTCCTATTATTTTGAC
>CAZGKY010000036.1:0-8351 GCA_964525625.1 uncultured Atribacterota bacterium
GAATTTTTTACTGCCGCAGAGAGGACATGTTTTCATGCTCTCTTTATACTGATTTGTCAACAGTTTTTCAAGGTTCTAAGTGCAACTTAAGTATGGGATTTCAAAATATTATTGCTTTTTAAGAAGAAAAAATGAGCTCATTTATTATAACAAGGACTATTATAATCGGAACTTGAAAAAATATTAAGAGCAAAATTTTAAATTTCCTAATATTTATAAAAAAAGTAAAGAGATCAGCTTGTGCAAAGAGCTTACGGAATTCCTCAAAGAAGTACAACCGTTAGTCAGTACCCTTCTGTTATGCTCTTTTACCACCTGTTAAAAAATAGTTTTCATAGATAAATATAGTTTAATTAATAATTTAATACATAGATGGTAGTTTTTTCAGGAAGTAAGTTACTATCTATTTCTAAGGTATTGCCTCCAATCATTTTCACATTTTGCTTTTCAGCTAAAAAAATCGATAGAGGATCGATTGACCACTTGATAGCCTCAGTCTTGTAATGCATAGGAAGTACTATCTTCGGCTGAATCTGTTCAATTACCTGGTCAGCCTGTTCATGATTAAGAGTATAATAACCACCAATGGGAACAAATAAAATGTCAACCCTACCGATGGCTTCCAGCTGATTCTTTTCCAGTAAATGCCCCAAATCACCCAGATGACATAATACCATTTCATCTATTTTAATTACAAAGATAGTGTTATCACCTCTATATTTGCCATAAACACTATCGTGATAAGAATGAATCCCCTGAAAAATTATCTTATGAGTATCCCTATAAACAGTTCTCTTTAAAACAACTGGTTTCCCTTTAATACCCATAGTATTATTATGATCATAATGTTCATGACTAATGGTAATAATATTAATCTTTTCTTTAGTCATTCGATATCCCAGCGTTTCATCAAACGGATCAGTAAGAATATTGATACCTCTTTGATTGGTAATAAGAAAACAGGAATGCCCTAACCATTTTATCTTCATTATAATCCTTAATCTCACCTCTGCTATTTAGATTTCCTTTGAAATGCTTTACTTAATTACTTAGTATCAATTGCCAAATATTAGAGATCTTCTCCTTAAGAAGATTATCGGAATAAACCAAAACCATATTACCTGATTCTGATATTTCAATCAACTTAAAAGGCTCTTGATTTAAGAATGTGATTATCTTTCTCACCAGAGCATGATCAATTTTCAACTGGTTATGGGAATTGGCCATTAATTCTAATTCTTTAAGTAACAGGTTTATATCCATAAATACATTTTTAGTTCTAACCTTTTGTAAAATATTGATTACCATCTTTACCAATAGCCAATTTTGTTGCTGATTTTCTCTTATTTCTTTCAATTTGGCCAGGTTATTTCTGGGATGATGTAATGGACTGAAGGCAATTCTTAAATCTAATAAAGAAAAAGGAATCCTTTTATGCTCCTTAATGATGTAATCTAAAATGGAGAGTTCATACAATTGAACCCCTTCTTCACTAGCTCTATTAATCAACTCTGGTAAAGAAAATTTTTCTGAAAATAAAATTATAGAATCGGCATTTGTTTTTTCTCTTAATTTTTTTAATGCTAACCAATCAAAGGAAACTATGGTATCTATATTATAATTGCCTGGTAATCCAGTAATAATTAAAGCATAAGATTGAACAGCAAGATGGGCTCGGGCTAGAAAAAAACTTGGCTGTATTTCTTGAGTTGCCTCTACCTTATATCCTAAAAACTGAAAGCATCTATGCAGTGTATTAAAAATCTTCTCCCGGCTATCTGCAGAATAAAGATTAAGGCTCAGTTGCTCAGCTTCATTTAACCATTCCCATAAGCCCCATTGTTTGTTATTTATTAATACAAAACGAAAGTCATTATTTAATATCTCCTGGATGTATTTTTCAAATAGACTGCCAGATTGGAGTTCTGTTTTGGTCACCTCAGAATAAATCTGATGAAAACTAAGAGCCTGACCTTCTTTTTGTAAGATTTGATAAATAATATCTGCCATATCCTTTTCTGTCTCATGCTTAATCTCTTTCTCAGCTGTAATAAAATACCTTTTCCGGCTCTCATCAATTAAACCAATTAAAATAGTATCATTCACCTCTAATTCTCTTTTACGAAACCATTCTTGAAAACCAGATATTAATTTTTGTTGATAATCGACTGTAGCTTTAATTTCTTCTCCTTCGCCGTCGATAAAAATAACCTCCACCACACGCTCTTCGCGGTGCCAAGAAAAATAAGGTTTTAAATAACTGGTTAAAAATATACTACCATTGCGCAGACAGTAAGAGGTCAAGGTATAAGGTAAATTGGCTTCCCGATATTTCCACTTGGTCAGCCCCCAAATTCCCCGTTGATATCTCACAAATCTTCTGTCTACTCCCATCAAAGCATTAACCTCATGATGGGGATGATCAGCCTTAATCTCCTTAATTTTCATTATTTCTTCCGTAATCTTTCGGTAATGCATGGGACGATGATTTTCCTCAAGGATACTATAGGCTAAGTCAGCGATTGATTTCCTGGGCATTTTCCACCTCCATCCCGGAATACAATCATCTGTTAAAATTTACTAACCTTTCCCTGTAAAAATATTTTTTTTTACTCATATTACTCATAATCATCAAAACTATTGAAAAAAATAAAGGTCAAAATGTTTACCCAAAAAATGCTGGTCAGGACGATTCTTCTTGGTAAGTTTTCATCAATGCTACGTATCCTTCAGCATGTCCCTTCAATAAAGATAGTTCCTGTTCAGTAATTTTCCTTACTACCTTTCCTGGTATACCCATGACCATAGAATATGCTGGAATTACGGTTCTCGGGGTAACCAATGTACCAGCAGCAATAATGGAATGCTTACCTATTACTGCCTCATCTAAAATATTAGCTCCAGAACCAATTAACACATAATCCTCTATAGTACAACCATGCAATATTGCTCCATGTCCAATTGTAACATAGTTTCCCACTTTAGTGCATAAATTTTCTGCTACATGAATTACCACACCATCCTGTATACTGGTATAATTGCCCACAGCAATAAAATTTAGATCACCACGTAATACAGCAGAAAACCAAACGCTACTATATTTACCAATATACACCTCACCAATTAAAGTGGCATTATCAACTACTAAAGCAGTCTCATCTATTACCGGAATTTTATTCTTGTATCTTACTATCATATTTAACCTCCAGAATATCCTTTATTTTTTGAGCCGTTTTTTCTCCAATTCCGGGAAGTGCTTTTAATTCTTCTAGGGGAGTCTTTCTAATAGATTCAATACTTTTAAATTTTGATAAAAGCATTTTTTTCCTCTTTTTACCAATACCAGGAATAAAATCAATTATTGAATCTCTTATCAATCTGCTTCTTAGCTTTTTATGGTAACTTAGAGCAAAGCGGTGCGCTTCATCCCTTATCCTCTGAATTAGAAAGAAGGTTTCTGAATTACGGGGAAGTAATATTGGTTCTTTCTTGTTCGGTTGAAAAAGTTGTTCTTCTCTTTTGGCCAGAGCTACCAGAGGTAATGATAAACCCAATTCCCTTAAGGCCTGGTCTATAATATTTAATTGGCCCTTACCCCCATCTACCAATATCAAATCAGGCCAGCTTTCTTTTGATAATTGGTTAGTAGTAAATCGGCGTTCTAAAACTTCCTTCATCATGGCGTAATCATTAATCCCCTCTTGATATTTAATCTTAAAATGTCGGTACTTCTTTTTATTGGGCACTCCACTCTGAAAAGAAACTAAGGAGCCCACAGCTATTTTTCCTTGAATATTAGAAATATCATAAGCTTCAATAGATAATGGTAGAACAGGAAGTTTTAAATACTCCTGCAAATCTTTAAGGACATTAAGTAATGATTCTTTATGTGGGCTTTCTTTGAGATAAAGAGGCAATCTTCTACGATAGTATCTGCCAATTTTTTCCTGAGTGATAACCTTTTCTATCATCTTTATAGTATCTCTTATTTTTGCCGCTCTCTCAAATAACATCAATTGAGCAGCAATCTTCATTTCCTGTTTTAATTTTGTTAACAAGGCTTTATGTCGCCCAGCTAACAGTAGAGTGCAATCTCTTACTTTTTTTCGGTATTCTTCCTGGTCAATCTTATTAGCACAGGGGGCTGAACATAAACCTATTTGATAATCAAGGCAGGGTTTCCCTAAATTAAATTTCTGTTGACTACAATTTCTAATTTTAAAAATGTTCCGCAATTTATGTAGTGCTTTTCTAGTAGTGTCCACATCAATAAATGGTCCATAATATAAAGCCTTTCTTTCCGCCTCCTTGCTGGTCTTCCTGATTAAATGAATAGCCGGAAAAGGATCACTTCTAGTAATCTGAATAAAAGGATAACTCTTATCATCTTTTAACTGAATATTAAAATAAGGCCTATTTTTTTTGACCAGCCTACTTTCTAAAAGCAAAGCTTCCATTTCTGAAGTGGTAACAATATATTCTATCTGAGCAATTCGTTCTACCATTTGTTGTACCTTTAATGAGTGAGCCTTGCCTCTTTGAAAATAAGAACTGACCCGCTGCCGCAGAGAATTAGCTTTGCCAATATAAATAATCTCTCCACAACTATCTTTAAAAATATAAACTCCACTTTGTTCCGGCAAATTTTTTACCTGGTTGGTCCAGTCCATATTCTGTCCCCAGAAATACCATCTTTTTCTATAGTGTTTTCTTCAGGAAGATTTTCCTTTAAGACCTTCTTTAAAAATTTTCCAGTAAAAGAGATTGGATGGTTTACAATTTCTTCTGGTGTACCACAAAAAATTATCTCTCCCCCCTCTTCACCGCCACCAGGACCTAAATCAATAATGTGATCAGCAGATTTAATTACCTCCATATTATGTTCAATAACCAATACAGTATTACCTTGATCAACTAATCTATTTAACACATCCAATAATTTCCGGACATCATCAAAATGCAATCCGGTGGTCGGTTCATCCAATAGATACAATGTCTGACCAGTACTCTTCTTGCTCAACTCTTTAGCTAATTTAACTCTTTGGGCTTCTCCTCCAGAAAGAGTGGTAGCAGATTGTCCCAATTTAATATAGCCTAAACCCACATCCAGGAGGGTTTGCAAACCCCTTTTTATCTTGGGAATATTAGCAAAAAATTGATGACATTCTTCCACAGTCATATCTAAAACCTGGGCAATATTTTTATCTTTATATCTTATCTCCAGGGTCTCTCGGTTAAAGCGCTGCCCCTTACATACTTCACAGGGGATAAATATATCGGGGAGGAAAAACATTTCTATTTTTACTATTCCCGCACCTTCACAAGATTCACATCTTCCTCCTTTTACATTAAAACTAAATCTTCCCGGTTGATATCCTCTCACCCGGGCGGTATCGGTCCGGGCAAATAATTCTCGAATAGGAGTAAATATTCCAGTATAAGTAGCCGGATTAGAACGTGATGTCTTTCCAATTGGAGATTGATCAATAATTATTACCTTATCAATATTTTCAGTACCCTCCAGCCTCTCATAATCTCCCGGTCTCACTCTACTGTGATACAATTCTTTCAGTAAAGCCTTATACAATATCTCCTCTATTAAAGTACTTTTGCCAGAACCAGATACCCCGGTAACACAATTTAATTTACCAAGGGGTATAGTGACATTGATATTTTTTAAATTATGTTGTCGGGCACCAATTATTCTAATATTTTTACCATTCCCTCTCCTCCTCTGAGCAGGAACTGCTATCTGACACTTTTTACTTAAATATTGCCCGGTTATGGAAGATTGGCTGGCAATAATATGTTGCTCGCTACCTACTGCTACCACATAACCACCATGTATACCTGCTCCTGGTCCTAAATCTACTATAAAATCAGCCGCCCTAATAGTCTCCTCATCATGTTCAATTACAATAACTGTATTACCCTGATCTCTCAATTGAAATAAAGTGTTTAATAATTTTACATTATCTCTCTGATGTAATCCGATAGAGGGTTCATCTAATATATATAAGACCCCGGTTAGGCTAGAACCTATCTGGGTAGCTAATCTTATTCTCTGATTCTCCCCACCGGCCAGCGTAGAGGAAGATCGAGAAAGAGTTATATAATCTAAACCAACATTCATTAAAAATTTTAATCTATTTAATATCTCCTTTTTTATTTGCCTGCTTATCTCTGCTTCTCTCGGAGGTAAATCGATTCTTTCAAAAAAATTTAGCAGTTCTTTTACGGTCATATCAGCTAGATCAGCAATAGAGTAATCCCCGATTTTAATCATCAAACTTTCTGGTCGTAATCTCTTCCCTTTACAGACCGGGCAATTATTCATAGTCATAAATTTTTGAATTTCAGCACGTATATATTCAGATTTTGTCTCTCGATATCGTCTCTTCAAATTATTGATCACTCCCTCAAATTCGTTCTGATGAAACCAGGAATTACCTTCGGCTAAATTTCTATACTCAAAGGCAATTTTTGTTGCCCCAGAACCATAAAGAAGAATATTCTGCTGATCCTCAGTTAATTCCTTAAAGGGGGTAGATAAATCAAATCCATAATGCCTGGCCACTCCCAGCAGAATATGATGTAAATATCTTCCTTTAACGAAACCCCAGGGAACCAGAGCACCATCTAATATTGATTTATTTTTATCTGGAACCACCAGGTCGGGATCAAATTCCATTTTAAAACCTAATCCACTACAATTGGAGCAGGCACCATAGGGACTATTAAAGGAAAATATACGTGGTGTAACTTCTGGTAAACTAATTCCGCAATAAGGACAAGAAAACTTCTCACTAAATATACATTCTCTTTCCTGCTCATCCAGAATAATTACCAATCCATTGCTTAAGTTTAATGCTGTTTCAATAGAATCATTTAATCTACTTTTGATTTCAGGATTGATTATCAGTCGGTCAACGACCACCTCAATGGTGTGCATCTGATAGCGGGCAAGATTAATATCCTCATCAATATCAACCATTTTACCATCAATACGCAGTCTGACAAACCCCTTTTTTCTAATATCCTCAATTAGCTGTTTGTGTTCCCCCTTCTTTGCTCTTATTATTGGTGCTAATATCTTTATCTGGGAATGTGTTGGAAAATTCATTACTTGATCAACAATCTGATCAACACTCTGTTTAGTTATTCTTCGGCCACAACTAGGACAATGAGGAATACCGATTCTGGCAAACAGTAATCTTAAATAATCATAAATCTCAGTGACGGTTCCTACAGTAGAACGAGGATTCTTACTAGCTTTTCTCTGATCAATGGAAATAGAAGGTGACAATCCTTCCATATAATCTACATCTGGTTTATCAATTCTCTCTAAAAATTGCCGAGCATAAGAAGATAAGGATTCCAAATAACGTCTTTGACTTTCTGCATATATGGTATCAAAAGCCAGTGACGATTTTCCTGAACCGCTCAATCCAGTAATAACAATCAGTTTATTTCGCGGCAGACTTAAAGAGATATTTTTTAAATTGTGTTCTCGAGCACCTTGAATAATAATTTTATTCTTTCCCATATTTCCGCTTGCTCCACTATTTAAAAGAATTACCGGTACTTTGCATAGTACAAGTATATAGTCGTTGGTATTTAGTATTTAGTCGCTAGTATTTGGTATTCAGTATAAATTAGCAACATTATTTTCTGGTTTTAATTCTTCTCAGGTAGAAGTGGATGAGATTGCTTCAGTGCTACGCACTTCGCAATGACAAATTGGCATTTAGTCGTTAGTCGTCAGTATTTAGTCGTTGGTATTTAGTATTTAGTCGTTAGTATATAGTATTTCGTGGTGTGTGAATTATGGCCCACTATTATACCCAAAAAATATTCCACTATAAACCATAAACTATGAACCATACTGTTCCCAATTATACCCACACAAACTATATACTTATAAACCATAAACTAAAAACTATGAACTTCAGAGTCATTGCGAACACTGCGCCAGCAGTATGTGGCAATCTCATACTAATATTCCCGCATATTCTTATGCAGTATACCCGTATATCAGTATATCGTATAACATAGTTAGTTGTTAGTCGTTAGTTATTGGTATTTAGTATTTAGTATATGTATATAGTGATAAATGAGTGATTATATACATTAATATAGTGTTTTTTGTTCTCAGTTATTAGCTTTTAATTCATTGTTTGTTGCTGATGCTAAGTCAATATCTTATTACTTATCATTTTTCACATTTTTCATATGATTCGGTATTTTAATTATTTAAATATCATCCTTTCCCGTTTTATTCTCGTGATTGGGTGTCTTATATGGGGTGGGGGCTCATAGTCAGTTGGCTGATAATCTTGGTTGATGGGGGT
>CAZGKY010000036.1:8361-17391 GCA_964525625.1 uncultured Atribacterota bacterium
GCGGTGACTGGAGTTCAGAAGTGTGCTCTTCCGATCTTCTCAAAGTCAAGTTCCTTAGCAGCTTGAGTCATTTCTCTCTTTAATGATGTGAGTAGTGCTTTCAAACTACTTTGAGGTAAATATTTGATCTGACCTTCATTGACCTTACTTTCCTGAACAATTTCTTCCTCCCATTCCAGGTCTTCAAAATAAATCATATCATCTATTGGTTTGATAATGGTTTGAGGAATGATATTATGTTCACGATTAAAAGCCAGTTGTATCTCTCTTCTACGATTAGTCTCTGCGATAGCTTTTTTAATAGATCGAGTTATATTATCACAATATAAGATGACTGTGCCATTAACATTTCGAGCCGCCCTACCCATAGTCTGAATTAAGGATGTTTCCGATCTCAGGAAACCTTCTTTGTCTGCATCAAGAATTGCTACCAGTGATACTTCTGGTAAATCCAATCCTTCTCTCAATAGATTTACACCAACTAAGACATCAAATTTACCTTCTCGGAGGTCTTTTAAGATTTTTATTCTTTCTATGGTACCAATTTCAGAGTGAAGATATCTCACCCGGATATTAATTTCCTGGAGGTATTCAGCAGTGTTTTCAGCCATTCTTTTAGTTAAGGTGGTAACCAGGACTCTTTCTTTCTGATCGATTCTCTTTTTTATTTCTGCCATTAAATCATCAATCTGGTATTGAGCTGGTTTTACTATTACTTCCGGATCTACCAATCCGGTTGGTCTTATGATCTGTTCTACAATCTGAGCGCTCTTATTTATCTCATATCTTCCCGGAGTTGCTGAAACAAATAGTGCCTTTTGCAGATATTGCTCAAATTCATGAAATACCAGTGGTCGGTTATCATAGGCTGAAGGTAGCCTGAATCCATACTGCACCAGACTATCCTTTCTGGATTTGTCACCAGCATACATACCTCTTAATTGAGGTATGGTTACATGTGATTCATCAATCAAAATAAAAAATGGTCTGGGAAAATAATCCAATAGTGTTGCTGGTGGTTCACCTTCTTTTCTTCCACTTAAGTGTCGGGAATAATTCTCAATACCGGTACAGTAACCGAATTGAGATAACATCTCCAAATCATATTTTGTTCTTTGTTCTAACCTTTCTGCTTCCAGTAATTTATTCTGGCTACGAAAATAAGTCAATCTTTCTTCTAATTCTACCCTTATTTTTTGAATTGCCTCTCTTAATCTTTTTTGCGGAGTAACAAAGTGTTTAGCTGGATAGATGGTTACTTTTTCTTTCCGGGCCATCTTATGACCGGTAAGAGGATTAATTTCATAGATTCTCTCCACAAAATCTCCCAAAAATTCAATACGAAAGGCATTTTCCAGATACGCTGGAAATATATCTAAAATATCTCCTCTTAATCGAAAATGACCTCTTTGTAATTCAAGATCATGGCGTTCATATTGAATATTTATCAATTTTTTAGTGACTTCTTCTAATCTTAGTTGCTGATTCTCTTCTAATAACAATACCAGCTGTGAAAAATCAGCAGGAGAACCAAGACCATAGATACAGGAAACACTGGAAACAATAATAACATCATTCCTTTCTAACAAGGCAGCAGTAGCTGCAAGACGCAATCGGTCTATCTCCTCATTTATGGAAGCATCTTTTTCGATATAAGTATCAGTTCTGGGGATATATGCCTCCGGCTGATAATAATCATAATAACTAACAAAATAGCCTACTGCATTGTTCGGGAAAAACCGCCTAAATTCAGTACACAGCTGAGCAGCCAGTGTTTTGTTGTGAGAAATTACCAGAGTGGGTAATTGCAAGTATTGTATAACATGAGCCATAGTATAGGTCTTCCCCGAACCGGTAACTCCCAGTAAGGTCTGAATATCTTTTCCCTCTCGAAATCCCTGGCATATTTTCCTTATTGCTTCGGGTTGATCTCCCTGAG
Source organism: uncultured Atribacterota bacterium (assembly GCA_964525625.1). GTDB lineage: Bacteria > Atribacterota > Phoenicimicrobiia > Phoenicimicrobiales > Stramentimicrobiaceae > Stramentimicrobium. Next base: position 10,301 of record CAZGKY010000036.1, read on the forward strand.
GAGAATAATCTGAAATTATTTGAAATGATTTTTTCATATTATTTTCATCTTCAGTAGTCTAATTATATTATCAAGAAAATATTTAAAAATTTCTAAGTTAGTTTTTACTATTTAGGTATTGGTTTAATTCTTGCCATACCTTCCTGACCTGCTTTTCAGTATGGACAAGAGAAGAGCAGTTATCAATAACATAATCTGCCTTTTTTATTTTCTTTTCCATTGGCATCTGGGAGTTTATTCTCATTATCGCCTCTTCCTTAGTAAGATTATTTCTAATAAGGAGCCTCTTTAATTGTTCTTCTCGCTTTAGATAAACTACAATTATTTTGTCTACCATATATTCCAAATGAGCTTCAAATAATAAGGGGGCTTCAATAATACAGATAAGGTCTTTCTGATTCTGACAACTATTCTCTATCTGGTTAATTTTCTCTTTTATAATAGCCGTAATTTCTGGATGAGTAATTTTATTCAACAGGGCCAATTTTCTTTTATCAGCAAAAACTATTTTCGCTAATTCTTGGCGATTAATCTCCAAATTGTCTTTCAGTATTCCCTGACCAAAGTTATCCACAATATTATGCCAGGCCTTCTCTCCGGGACGAACAATAATATGGGCAATTTCATCAGCATCAATTATCTGTGCCCCCAATTTTTTAAATATTGCTGCAACAGTCGATTTACCTGATACTATACCACCCGTTAAACCAACCTTCAACATCTTCAAGATAAGAAAACCTGCCTTTTATGAACAATATAAAAATACCAGTTTCTACCTTTCATTCTAATTCACCCCAGCGATAACCGCTTTTAAAATTCACTTTTAATGGTATCTCTAAAGGTAAACAATTTTCCATAATATCCCTAATAATATTTCGCCTCTTCTCCAGCTCCGACTCCGGTATTTCAAATATTAATTCATCATGAATCTGCAATATGAGGCCACTGTCCAGATTTAATCTTTCCATACTATAGTCTATTCTAATCATTGCTATTTTAATTAAATCTGCTGCGGTGCCTTGAATTGGGGTATTAATAGCAGTACGTTCGTAAAATTCTCTGATTGATTTATTGGGACTATCTATTCCCTCCAGATACCTAATCCTGTTTAGCATGGTTTTAACATATTTATTTTTCCTAGCCCTGGCAATCTGTTCCTCAATATATTCTTTAACTCGATAGTACCTTTGAAAATAAGCAGTAATATATTGTTCTGCTTCTTCTCGACTTATTTTAAGATTAGTTGCCAAACCATAACTGCTCATACCATAGATAATGCCAAAGTTAATACTTTTGGCAATTCTTCTCATCTCCTCACTAACCAGATTTAAATCAACATTAAATAATTGTGCTGCAGTAAAAGCATGAATATCTTTTCCCTGCAAAAAAGCTTCCCTTAAGTTTTTATCTTGAGATAAATGAGCCAGGATTCTTAATTCTATTTGCGAATAATCTGCTGATAAATAAATATATCCTTGCTCAGTAATAAAGGCATTCCTGATAGCTCGACCCAGTTCAGTGCGAATGGGAATGTTTTGTAAATTTGGATTGTTACTACTTAATCGCCCAGTTGAGGTACCAGTCTGATTAAAACAGCTATGAATTCTACCAGTGTGGGGATTGATTAATCTCGGTAATTTATCAATATAAGTATTTTTTAACTTCTCTAATTCCCGATAATCTAATATTTTGGCTACTATTTCATGCTTTTTGGATAATTCTACTAAAACCTGAGCATCAGTTGAATAGCCAGTTTTTATTTTTTTTATAGTAGGTAGTTTTAGTTTTTCAAATAATATTTGACTAAGCTGTTTGGGTGAATTTAGGTTAAATTCACCTCCCGCTAAATCAAAAATCTCATTTTTAATTGTCCTTATTTTTTGAGAAAATTGCTGAGACATCTTTTTTAAAAAAACATTATCTACTTTGATTCCTCTTCTTTCCATTAAATAAATTACTCTTATCAGAGGTAGTTCAATATCCTGATATAATTTATCCAATTTCTGGGCACAGAGCTTTTCCCATAAGATCTCTTTTAAGGGTAATAATAATTTGGTCTGCCAGCATAGTACCCTTTCCCAGTCAATAAAATCTGTTTGACCTATCTTATCTTTTTCCTCAGCACTTATTTCCTTCATGTTGTCCTGAATTATTCGGGTTAAATCATAATCCTGTTGAGAAGGATTTAATAAATAGGAGGCAATTTCAATATCAAAATAAGGGGATTGGAAAAAATCAATATTATCATATAAATAAGACCAGGCATTCTTCAGTTGGAAACCAATTTTCTCTATTCGTTCATCCTGAAAAATTTGTTTAAGTCCGGTTAATATTACTTCTTTTGATAGAAAACTATTATTACCCAATAAGCTATCCTGATTATCAATAGGAATTAAAAAAACGGCATCCCTAAGACCAAGGGCAATTCCTCGACAGGAAGGGGAAGAGGCTGAGGAGTCAGTCTCTAATAAAAAGGAAACTCTTCCTTGGGCTGTTATCTTCTGACTTAATTCTGTTAGCTGTTCTTTATTAATAATATTTTGAAAATTTACCATATTATCTTTTGTTGGTTTACTTTTTTCTTCTTGGTAAGGAATCTTCTCCAGTAACTTTCTAAATTCATATCTGGAAAACAATACTTTTAACTGCTCATAGTCTGGACCTGAATAAGCAATCTTGGGTATTTCTATCTTTACAGCAATATCTCTTCTAATCATAGCTAACTCTTTACTCAGTCTAGCCTGCTCTTGATATTGTATAATTTTCTCTCTCAGAGGTCTATTTTCTATCTGATGTACATTTTTAATTATTTCTTCCAAGCTTCCGAATTGTTGGATTAACTTTTGAGCGGTTTTATCCCCGATGCCAGGAATTCCTGGGATATTATCAGATGGATCGCCTTTTAATCCAATGTAATCTGGAATAAGATGAGGAGAAAAACCCAGCATTTCTTTAATAGAAGCCAAATGATGTTGCTCAACCTGAGTAATTCCTTTTTGCATCAATATTACTTCTGTATTGTTGTCAACCAGTTGTAATAAATCTCGATCTCCAGTGACAATAACTGGTTTATATTCACTGTCTTTCATTCTCTGAACCAAGGAACCTATAATATCATCAGCCTCATATTCTTCAACTTCAATGGCTGGTATATTAAATTTATGTACAATCTCTTTGATAATAGGTAATTGTTCTATCAATTCTGGAGGCATCTTTTCTCTCTGAGCTTTATACTGGTCATATTGTTTATGTCGAAAGGTAGGCTTGGGAGTATCAAAGGCAATAATAATTCCATCAGGTTTGTAATCCTCAATTATTCTTAGCAATACCAAAGTAAAGCCATAGGCTGCATTAATTAGCTGTCCATAAGAAGTGGTTAGCCTGGGCAAAGCAAAATAAGTACGATATATTAAACCCTGTCCATCTATTAAAAAAAGTTTTTTAGTTTTTTTTATCATCTTCCTTATTTCTCATCCTTGAACATTAAAGATAGGCTGACAGTACACTAGGCTGAATCAAATATAAAAATCACAAAAGAACTGCTCTATTATCGATATTATTCAGCTTGACATTAATAAAGCTCTAATCTATAATTTTTAAGTAATGCCTCAATGCCGAAGTGGCGAAATTGGTAGACGCACTGGACTCAAAATCCAGCGAGCCTCACAGCTCATGTCGGTTCGACTCCGACCTTCGGCACCATAGTTAAATCACTCCAGATGAACCAGGAGCAGTCCAGATCTTTACTTTAGAGAGACATTCTTGTATTTCCTTTACCAGTATCTCGTTATATTCAATCCTGATCTGGTCATCAACATACTGATGAAATGTTCTTGTTCCAGACTTGAAATGAATAATTACCTGATTGGTCCCCGGATATCTATACAATATTTTCTTTAAATTCTTTAACTTTTTCTGATTAAGATCAACTAAATCTATTTCTATATGAACAGAATATAATTTTTGATTTTTCCCCTTTCCATTATTGGAATCTCTTTTCCGATAATCATCAATTGCAGTAATAGTTTCTGCCAATAACTTTACATTAACCTCCATAGCATCCAGACGGCCTTCTACAATTACAATATTCTCTTCTCGCAGTGTTTCCTTGAATTCTTCAAAAGTCTTTGGGAAAACAATAATTTCAATGGTACCATTTAAGTCTTCTAAAGTAAAATAAGCCATTACATTACCATTTTTAGTGGCCTTTCTCCTTATATTAGTAATAATACCTCCTAATATTACATGGCTCTTATCCGAAAATTCATCCAGATTAGATGAATTAGCATTAGTAATTTCTGATAATTTATCCTGATATTCCTGTAAGGGATGATGAGAAAGATAGAAACCGAGAGTCTCTTTTTCCATAGTGAGAAGCTCTTGATCAGTAAACTCCTTTACTTCAGTCCCATCAAAGGTCTCTGAAATATTATTTACAAGACTATCATTTTTTACTACAAAAAGACTGGCTTGTCCATTTCTTTTTTCTCTTTGTCTTTCTTGTGCTATCTGAATTGATCTTTCTAAAACTGATAACAACTGGGCACGGGAGATTTTCAGGGAATCAAAGGCGCCACATTTAATTAAACTTTCTATTACTCGCCTATTTATAGTCTTTAAATCAACTCTCTGACAAAAATCAAGTAAAGATAAAAAGGGTCCATTTGCTCTTCTTTCTTGAATGATAATCTCTACTGCTGCTCTCCCTACATTCTTAACTGCTGCCAAACCAAATCTTATGGTCTGCTTATCTACTACAGTAAAATCAATCAAACTTTCATTGATATCCGGAGGCAATATTCTTAAACCTATATTCTGACATTCTTTTATATATTTTACTACTTTATCAGTATTTTGCATTATACTGGTAAGCAAGGCCGCCATATATTCTACAGGATAGTGGACTTTAAGATAGGCAGTCTGATAGGATAAAAAAGCATAAGAAACACTGTGCGATTTATTAAATCCATAGCCAGCAAAATAAGCAATAAGGTCAAATATCTCTTCAGCAGTATTCTGGTTAATGCCATTTTTAATAGCACCTGCCACAAATTGTTTTTGCTGTTTTTTCATCACTTCTTTTATTTTTTTGCCCATAGCTTTTCTTAAAATATCTGCCTCACCAAGGGAGTAACCTGCTAATTGACTGGCAATTTGCATAACCTGTTCTTGATAAACGATAACTCCATAAGTATCCCTCAAAATGGGCTCTAATTTAGGATGCAGGTATTTTATTTCAACTTTCCCTTTTTTACGATTTATAAAATCATCAATCATGCCACTACCTAAGGGTCCCGGTCGAAATAATGCTAAAAGTGCCGTTAAATCCTCTATACTCTTTGGCTCCATTCGTTTAACCAAATCAGTCATGCCTGAACCTTCCAGCTGGAAGATACCACAACATTCACCTTTAGCTAATATTTCATAAACCTTCCCATCCTCTAAAGGAATTTCATCAATATTAATTATTTCGCCCCTGGTTTTCTTGATGATTTTAATAGTATTGTTAATTACTGAGAGAGTTCTCAATCCTAAGAAATCCATCTTTAATAATCCCAGTGCTTCTAAATCTTCAGCAGCATATTGGGTAGATATTTCCCCTTCAGTGGTTAGTTGGAGAGGAACGAACTTAGTCAAAGATTCTCGTGATAGAACCACCCCTGCAGCATGAGTAGAAGCATGACGGGATAATCCTTCCAGTTTTGATGATATTTCAATCATCTTCTTAATGGTAGCATCACTCTCCATTTTATTTCTCAATTCAGGTTCAATCTGTAAAGCCTTCTCAATAGTCATTTTAGGATCCATAGGGATAAGTTTAGCAATTTTATCTACCTGCCCATAGGGTACACCCAGCGCTCTTCCCACATCTCTAATTACCGCTCGAGCAGCCATTGTTCCAAAGGTAATAATCTGAGAAACTTTATCACGCCCATATTTAGAACTGACATATTCTATAACTTCCCCTCTCCCCTCAAAGCTAAAATCAATATCAAAATCAGGCATGCTGATTCTTTCCGGATTGAGGAATCTTTCAAAGAGCAGATTATAGTCCAGAGGGTTAATATTGGTAATACTTAAACAATAGGCTACTAAACTCCCCGCTGCTGAACCTCTTCCAGGGCCTACCATTATATTATGCTTCTTGGCATAACTGACAAAGTCCCATACAATTAAAAAATAAGTGGCAAAACCCATCTTCTTTATAATAGATAATTCATAATCCAGACGATCTCTGATTTCATCAGTAAGATGCCTAAATTTATTTTTTGCCCCTTCATAACATAATTGTTTTAAATAATCATTATCAGTCAGGTTTTCTGGTAAACTGAAATCAGGTAAATGGGCATTGCGAAAATCTATTTCCAGATGGCATTCCTGAGCTATTTTACAGGTATTTTCCAGTGCCTCAGGAATATCAGCAAAGTGTTGCTGCATCTCTTCTTGAGTATTAAAATAAAATTCATCAGTACTGAATTTCATACGATCCGGGTCATTGAGATTAGTAGCAGTCTGAATACAAAGTAAAATATCGTGAGCCTCATAATCTTCTTTGTTCATATAGTGTACATCATTGGTAGCAACTAGAGGGATTTGTAAGGCATGGCCCAGTTTAATCAGTTCCTGGTTAACTTTAATCTGTTCTGGCATGGTATTGTTCTGTAGCTCTAGGAAAAAATTACCCTTACCAAAGATATCCTGATAAGATAGCGCTAATTCTCGGGCTTCAGCATAGTTATTCTGCAAAATCAAGCGGGGTATTTCTCCTTTCAGACAGGCAGAAAGACCAATCAATCCCTCACTATATTCTCTTAAAATCTCCTTATCAATCCTCGGTTTATAATAGAAACCTTCTAAAAACGATTTGGTAACCAGCTGCATAAGATTCTGATATCCGGTCTTATTCTTCACCAAGATAATTAAATGGCTGGGGGATTCCTTTTTACCATTAGATTTATCCATCCTGCTCCGAGGGGCAATATAGACTTCACATCCAATGATTGGTTTTAGATTATTGGCTATTGCTTCTTTATAGAACTGTATAGCTCCATACATAACACCATGATCAGTTAAAGCCAGCGCGGACATAT
>CAZGKY010000037.1:0-17385 GCA_964525625.1 uncultured Atribacterota bacterium
ATAATGAGCGGTGACTGGAGTTCAGACGTGTGCTCTTCCGATCTCAGGGACAGGTAGTTAACCAATATTTATTTACTAAGGGAGAATAATTATGACCACACAAATTCAAGAAAAGGAAGTATCACAGGAAGAAAAGTTCTTAGAATTAAAAAAATTTATCGAAAACAATAGTGAAAAAAAGGGATTCTTAATCCCAGTTTTACACAAGGCACAGGAAATATTTGGTTATTTGCCAGCTGAGGTTCGTGAGTTTGTTGCAGATCATATGAATATACCAGTAAGTACTGTGATGGGTGTGGTAACTTTTTATTCCTTCTTCAAAATGAATCCAGTGGGAAAACACAATATTACTGTTTGTATGGGCACCGCCTGTTATGTTAGAGGAGCTAAAAAAATTATCGAAGCACTAGAAAAGACTCTGGGCATTAAACCAGGGGAAACCACAGAAGATAGAATGTTTTCTTTGGGAATCCAGAGATGCCTGGGAGCCTGTGGTTTAGCACCGGTTATTATGATAGATCGTGATGTTCATGGTAGAATGACTCCCAAAAAACTGGAACAAGTTTTAGAATTATATAAGTAATAAGGCAGGTAGAATTATGGATAATTTTAGAGCACATATATTATTATGTTATGGAGGAGCCTGTTTATCATCAGGGGCTGGTCCTATAAAAGAGGTACTGCAAGTTGAGTTAGAAAAGGCTGACTTACATCATGAAATAGATATTATTACTACCGGATGTATGGGAACCTGTGAATTAGGTCCTATTATGGTAGTTTATCCCGAAGGAATTTTTTATCAGAAGGTTAAACCTGAGGATGTTTCAGAAATTGTACAAGAACATCTCTTAAAAGGCAGGATAGTAAAACGAATATTGTATAAAAAACCAGAAAAAGAGCAGCTGGTAGCAATGTTTAATGATATTGATTTCTTTAAATTGCAGAAAAAGATTGCCCTGAGAAATTGTGGTAATATTGACCCTTTAAATATTGAAGAATATATTGCTGCCGATGGATATATGGCTTTAGGAAAAGCACTAACTGAAATGAAACCTGAAGAAGTGATAGAGGTTGTAAAAAAATCTGGTTTAAGGGGTAGAGGAGGAGCCGGATTCCCCACTGGTTTAAAATGGCAATTTACTGCTGCGGCACCTGGTACTCAGAAATATGTATTATGCAATGCTGATGAAGGTGATCCAGGTGCTTTTATGGATAGAAGTATTTTAGAAGGTGATCCACATAGTGTGATAGAGGCAATGATGATTTGTGGATATGCCATTGGTGCCAATCAAGGTTATGTTTATGTTCGAGCAGAATATCCTCTGGCTATTGAAAGATTATCTTATGCTATAGAAGAAGCACAAAAGAATGGATTGTTAGGAAAGAATATCCTTGGTACTGGTTTTAATTTTAATTTAGAAATTAGAATGGGTGCTGGTGCCTTTGTTTGTGGTGAAGAAACAGCCTTAATACATTCCATTGAAGGGAAAAGGGGTGAACCCAGACCCAAACCTCCTTTTCCAGCCCAGAAAGGTCTTTTTGATTGTCCTACTGTCCTGAATAATGTGGAAACCTTTGCCAATATTCCCTATATTATCTTAAATGGTCCAGAAGAATTTGCTTCCTTAGGGACTGAAAAGAGTAAGGGAACTAAAGTTTTTGCTTTGGCTGGTGATATTAATAATACTGGTCTTATTGAAGTTCCTATGGGTATTCCCTTAGGTACCATTATCTATGATATTGGAGGGGGTATTCCCCATAATAAGAAATTAAAGGCAGTTCAAATTGGTGGTCCTTCTGGTGGTTGTATCCCGGTACAGCATCTCAATGTCAAAGTAGATTACGAGTCTTTAAAAGAACTAGGTGCCATAATGGGTTCTGGTGGGCTAATTGTAATGGATGAAGATACCTGTATGGTCGATATAGCACGTTATTTCATGGAATTTATTCAGGAAGAATCTTGCGGTAAGTGTACTCCCTGTCGAGAAGGTACTCGTATCATGCTTAATATTTTAACCAAGATCTGTCATGGGCAGGGAACCAGGGAAGATTTAGATATTCTGGAACAACTGGCTTATGACATTAAAGATACTGCCTTATGTGGTTTAGGTCAGACCGCTCCCAATCCGATCTTGTCGACTTTGAAGTATTTTAGAGAAGAATATATTGAACATATTCAGGATAAAAGATGTAGGGCTGGAGTTTGCGCAGATCTAATTTATGCTCCTTGTTCCAATAGTTGTCCAGCTTCAGTTGATGTACCTGCTTATTTGGCTTATACCAAAGTTGGACAATACAAAAAAGCACTAAAAGCACATTTAAGAACCAATCCTTTTCCGGCAGTTTGTGGCAGAGTATGTCCAGCATTTTGTGAATCCAGATGTCGGAGAAGAGATATTGACGCAGCAGTCAATATTCGAGCAGTTAAACGTTTTATGGCTGATGAAGTGGAAAGTTATCAAGATTGTTATCCTCCCAAGAAACAGTCTCAGGGAATTAAAGTAGCAGTGATTGGATCAGGACCCTCTGGTCTCACTAATGCCTATTTTTTAACAATGCTTGGTTATGAAGTAACAGTCTTTGAAGCACTACCCAAACCTGGTGGAATGTTGACTTATGCTATTCCTGAGTATCGTTTACCCAAATCAATTGTCAATAAGGAGATCGAGGAGTTAATTAAATATGGTATTACCATAAAAACTAATATTAAGGTAGGGCAGGATATTACCATAGAAGAGTTACGAAAAGAAGGTTATCAAGCCTTCTATCTGGCAGCTGGTGCCTGGGATAGTGTTATTCCTCCCCTGGTTGGTTTACCCAGTAATAGGGTTATGTCTGGTCTTGATTTTCTTTATAAGGTAAACAATCAAGAGCAAATAAAAGTCGGAGAGAAAGTGGTAGTAGTTGGTGGAGGGAATACAGCTATTGATGCGGCAAGAACTGCTTTACGATTAGGAGCCAAAGTATCTATTGTCTATCGGAGAACCCGTAGTGAGATGCCAGCAGATTTAGAAGAAATAAGGCAGGCTGAAGAAGAAGGGATTACTATTTGTGAATTACAAAACATTAAAGCTGTTTCAGAAAATAATGGTAAGATAGATGTGGAAATGGTAAAGATGAGGCTGGGTGAATTTGACCGAACCGGTAGAAGAAGACCCGAGGAGATTACTGCCTCTTCCTTTTTAGAAACAATCGATATCCTGATTCTGGCACTGGGACAGACAACTAGTATAGAAGAGATTGCTCAAAATGAAATGCTGGAATTAAACCAGGATAAGACGGTAAAAACAAATAACCACAGAGGCGTTACCTCAGTGCAAGATATTTTTGCTGGTGGGGATGTAGTATTAGGTCCAGCTACAGTAGTAGAAGCAATTGGTGCTGCACAAAGTGCAGCAGAAGAGATTGACCGTTATTTGACCGGGGAAAAAGATAAGGATTATTATCCCTGGAGAGTAAATGAACCTATTGAGGTACCCTTTGATCCTGAAGTAGAACCAGTTAGCTGGAGTCGACAGGAGCATCATCTTATTCCAGTAGGAGAAAGAAAAGGAGATACTGAAGTGGAGAAGACCTGGATTTGTTCATTAGCAAAAAAGGAGGCAGAGAGGTGCCTGCGCTGCGAGTTTAAAGAAGAGGAGGTATTATGAAAGTAAAAGAAATTGTGGAAAAATATCAAGGAAAGAGAGAAAATTTATTACTTATTTTACATGAAATTCAGAATACAGATCCAAAGAATTATCTCAGTCCAGAAAATGTTTCCCTGTTAAGTGAAATAATGAATATTCCCGTGTCTGATATTACTGGCACTGCATCTTTTTACAGTATGTTTAGTTTTCAGCCGAGAGGTAAATATATTATTCGAGTATGTGGTAGCCCTCCTTGTCATATTATGGGTGCCCAGACTATTTTTGATATTCTTTCCCAAGAATTAAAGATTACTCAGGGAGAAACTACCACTGATGGATTATTTACTTTAGAAGAGACCAGTTGTTTAGGTGTTTGCGCAGTTGCTCCAGCCATAATGATTAATGATACAGTATATGGCTATCTGACTGCGGCAAAGATTAGGAAAATTATTGCTCAGTTAAGGGAAAGGGAGGGCAAATAGCATGAATAATAGAATTATTGCCCAAATCCTGGTAGGTATTGATAGTAATACGGTATTATCTGGTGCCCGACAGGTAAAAACAAGATTGATTACTGAACTAAGTCGTCAAGGATTGTCAGAAGAGGTAAAAGTAATTGAAACTGGAAGTATTGGTCCTACCAATCAAGGAGTGGTGCTGGGTGTATTTCCAGGTGGCGAGCTCTATGCTAATTTAACTGAAGAGGACATTGAAGAATTTGTTCGGGAAAAGTTTTTAAAGGGGAGAATTTATAAAAAGAGATTATTAACTGAGAAACTACCAGAAGAATTAAAGCTGGTTGAATATGACTCTCGTAAAACACAATATTTTGGGCGAATTGTTCTGGATAATTGCGGTAGAATTAATCCGGAAGATATTACCGAGTATATTGGTGTGGGGGGCTATGAAGCATTAGGACATACCTTAAAAGAAAAAAGTCCGGAAGAGATTATTAAAATAGTTCAAGAATCAGGACTACGTGGTAGGGGTGGAGCTGGGTTCCCCACAGGGTTGAAATGGTCTTTTACCTTCCAGGAAAAGAGATATCCCAAATATGTGATATGTAATGCTGATGAGGGAGAACCGGGAACTTTTAAAGATCGGCTGATTATGGAGGGAGATCCCCATAAGGTCATTGAGGCAATGATCATTGCCGGGTATGCGGTGGAAGCTGAGATGGGATTTGTTTACGTGAGGGGAGAATATAAACTATCTATAGAAAGATTACAAAAAGCGATTCAACAAGCTAAAGATATGAATCTATTAGGTAGCAATATTTTCGGCACTGATTTTAATTTTGATATTCAGATTAAGATTGGTGCTGGTTCTTATGTATGTGGAGAAGAAACAGCATTACTTAGTTCTATGGAAGGTTATCGGGGAGAACCCCGTTTAAAACCACCTTATCCAGCACAATATGGTTTATGGCAAAAACCCACCCTTATTAATAATGTGGAAACACTTGCTAATATACCTGCTATCATTTTAAATGGCCCTGACTGGTTTAAGCGGTTTGGTACTAAGAATATGCCCGGTACCAAAGTTTATACTGTGTTGGGACATGTTAATAGACCAGGATTAATTGAGGTTCCCATAGGTATCACTTTAAGAGAAGTTATTTATGATTATGCCGGTGGTATATCTGCTGGTAAGTTTAAAATGGCTCAAATAGGTGGAACAGCTGGTGATATTCTTCCTGAACAATTAATAGATATTCCTTTGGAATGCCAATCCTTGCAGGAATTAGGACATAATCTTGGTTCGGGAGCATTACTTATTATGAATGATTCGGTATTAGTTGCTGATTTTTTAACCAGTTGTATGAAATTTTTTAACCATGAGTCTTGTGGAAAATGTTCTGTTTGTCGGATAGGAACAGATTATATTTATAAAGCCTGTAATAGATTAAAAGATGGAGATGGTTATCCTGATGAATTGGAAAATATGAAAGATATTGCCACCACTATGAAATTAACTGCTTTTTGTCCCTTAGGGCAATCAGTTTCTCAACCTATTTTATCAGCCTTGAAATATTTCCAACACGAATTAAGCCAGAGTATAAATTTAAAAAAGAAAAAATTAGTTTTTACTTCATAACCCACTTGAAAGAATGAAGATTAAAAGAAAGTGGAATAAGTTTAGCAGAAAATTCAGAGATTAGATTCTGAAAAAAGTTTGTAAGATAAGGAGAAAAAAATAGATTATGAAGGAAGTAAAGTTAACGATTAATGGAAAAGTAGTAACTGCCCGGGAAGGGCAAACTATTTTGGAAGTAGCTACTAATAATGGCATTCCCATTCCTACTCTCTGTGCTATGCCTGAACTTGGTTTTACCCCTGGTTCCTGCCGGGTTTGCGTAGTAGAAGTGGAAGGAGTACCCAATTTAGTAGCATCCTGTGTCTATCCTGTAAGAGAGGGAATGATTATTAATACCAATAATGAGAGAGTTAGCAAAGCTCGAAAAACAGTATTAGAATTACTTATCAGTAATCATCCTCTTGATTGTATGACTTGCGAAGAGGCTGGTAGTTGTTCCCTACAGGATTTAGCCTACGAGCTGGGAATTAAAGAAACACGGTTTCAGCGAGAGGAAAGGAAGATTCCTTTAGATGAGAGCAATCCCTTTATTGTAAGAGATTTAAATAAATGCATTCTCTGTGGTAGATGTGTGGAAATATGTAATGAAATACAGCAGAGCCATGCTATTGATGTTGGATATCGTGGTTCAAAAACAAAGATTATAGCTGGTGCTGATACAGGTTTACGTTATTCCCAGTGTGTTTCTTGTGGTCAATGTGTAGCAGTATGTCCGGTGGGAGCACTTATTGATAAGTCAGCACAAGGTAAAGGTAGGGCCTGGGAATTTCAAAAAGTTCATACTACCTGTAATTACTGTGGATGTGGTTGTGGATTTGATCTGAACATTAAAGACGGAAAGGTAATAAAAGTTACCTCTAATCCTGCTAGTGTAGTAAATGGGATTAATCTTTGTGTAAAAGGTCGTTTTGGAAATGATTATATTCAAAGAGAAGATCGTTTAACAACCCCCCTAATCAGGAAAAATGGGAAATTAGAGCCGGCATCCTGGGAAGAAGCACTCCAGCTTATTAGCGATAGATTCAAGGCAATAAAAGAGAAGGAAGGAAGTGATAGTTTAGCTGTCCTCTCTTCAGCTAAATGTACCAACGAAGAAAATTTTCTTCTTATGAAATTTGCTCGAGCTGTTTTGGGGACCAATAATGTAGATCACTGTGCCCGACTATGTCATTCTGCTACAGTAGCCGGTCTGGCCCAGTCTTTTGGTAGTGGTGCTATGACCAATTCTATTAAAGAGATTGCCCATGCTCCGGTAATCTATCTAACCGGTTCTAACACTACTGAAAATCATCCTATTATTGCTTTAGAAATTAAAAAAGCAGTAACTAAAAGTGGGGCAAAGTTAATTGTGGCTGATCCCAGAGAGATAGAATTAGCCAAATATGCCACTATCTGGTTAAGACAGAGACCAGGGACTGATGTGGCTTTATTCAATGGCTTAATGAACGTAATAATTAATGAAGGTCTGGAGGATAAGGAATTCATCAGGGAAAGGACCGAAGATTATGAAAAGATGAAAGAAGTAGTTCTCAAGTATACTCCAGAGATAGTATCCAAAATTACCGGAGTACCAGCCGAAGACATCAGAAAAGCAGCTCGGATTTATGCTGGTGCTGAAAGTGCCTCCTTAATTTATTCCATGGGGATTACTCAGCATACCACCGGTACGGATAATGTTCTTTCTACTGCTAATCTGGCCATGTTAACTGGTAATATAGGTAAGGAGAATGCTGGTGTTAATCCATTACGAGGACAGAGTAATGTGCAGGGTGCCTGTGATATGGGAGCCTTGCCCAATGTCTATTCCGGCTATCAAGCAGTCACTGATCCTCAGACAAGAGAGAAATTTGCAAAAGCCTGGGGAGTAGAGCTACCAGATAAAGTTGGGCTTACTGTGGTGGAAATACTTAATGCTGCCTATGAGGGGAAGGTGAAAGGTATCTTTATTATGGCTGAAAATCCTGCTATGTCCGATCCGGACTTAAATCATGCTCGGGAAGCCTTAAAGAGAACCGAGTTTTTGGTAGTTTCTGATATTTTTATGACTGAAACTGCTGAACTGGCTGATGTCGTTTTACCAGGAGTTACCTTTGTGGAAAAAGATGGTACTATAACTAATACCGAAAGAAGAGTACAGCGGATTAGAAAAGCTATTGAACCTGTTGGTCAGGCAAAACCGGAGTGGCAAATTATATCTGAATTAGCACAGAAGATGGGATATCAGATGAGTTATAATAGTCCTGCTGAAATAATGGAAGAGGTTGCCAGACTTACTCCTATCTATGGAGGAATGTTTTATCCTAGATTGGAAAAAGTAGGATTACAATGGCCTTGCCTTGATGCCAATCATCCTGGAACTAAATATCTCCATAAGGATAAATTTACCAGAGGTAAAGGCAAATTCTTTGCTGTGGAATTTAAGGAAGCTGCTGAACTACCTGATGAAGAATATCCTTTTATTTTTACCACTGGTCGTGTGTTGTATCATTTTCATACCGGGACTGTTACCAGAAGATCAAAGGGTCTTACTAAAATTTATCCAGAGGCATTAGTAGAGATAAATCCTCAGGATGCCCGTGATCTGAATATAGAAGATGGAGAACTGATTGAAGTAGCTTCCCGCCGGGGAAAAATAAGAGCCAAAGCTCAATTAACGGAGAAATCTGATAAAGGGGTAATATTTATGACCTTCCATTTTCACGAAGCTGCCGCTAACTTGCTTACCATTGCTGCCCTTGATCCGGTTTCCAAGATACCTGAATACAAAGTATGTGCTGTTAAAGTTAAAAAAATATCTTAAAGAAAAATAAAAATATCTTTCAAAAAGGAGGAAATAAAATTGAGTACAGAGAAAGAAAAAATTCAGTTAGTCCAGGATGTTACTACACCATGCAATCCCCCCGGGGCAGTTGCTAATGCCTTTTGCACTATTGGACAGACCAAAGCTAGTCTGAGCTGGGGCAAAATGATTGTTTTGGGCATTTTAGCAGGTGCCTATATCAGTTTTGGTGGTCAGCTGGCTACTATGGCTACTTTTGATGCAGCAAAATATGTGGGGGAGGGAATAGCCAAATTTTTATTTGGTAGTGTCTTTTCTGTTGGACTTATGCTGGTGGTTATTGCCGGAGCGGAATTATTTACCGGCAATAATCTAATAGTAATTGGTACTTTAAATAAAGAGGTTACCATAGAGAAATTGTTAAATAGCTGGTTTTGGGTATATGTAGCCAACTTTATTGGTTCTCTTCTGGTAGTATGGTTGATGTATCAATCTCAACTCTGGAAGACTGGAGATTATGCTGTGGGAGCCAGGGCTCTGGCTATAGCTAATAGTAAAGTGAATCTTACCTGGGGAGTAGCCATTGCCCGAGGAATTCTTTGTAACTGGCTGGTATGTCTGGCGGTATGGATGGCCGTAGCTGCTAAGGATGTGCCAGGAAAAATTTTGGGTATCTATTTTCCCATTATGGCTTTTGTAGCCAGTGGCTTTGAGCATAGTATTGCTAATATGTATTTTATACCTATGGGTATGATGCTGAAAAATAATTCTTTAGTGGTAGCGGCTTCTGGCTTAGCTGGTAATCTTGGTAGGTTGAATTGGAGTGGTTTTATATTTAATAATTTATTACCGGTTACCATTGGTAATATCATTGGTGGTGCCTTCTTTGTGGCTACTATATATTGGTATGTCTATTTAAGAGGGAGTAAATAGGATAAATAATTCTTTGAGTAAAAAATCTGGAGGGGCTATACAGGTATTAAGTATAGCCCCTCTTTGCACTTATTGGAAAGCTAAGGATATTGTTGTGGTAGTTTACCAAAATATAAATATTATATTATATTATATAAAAATGGTTAACAAGAAGAAAATTTCACCTATTTCTGTTATAGTATTAGCAGGAGGGAAGAGCAGCAGGATGGGCTTAGATAAAGACAAAGGCCACATGCCTTTTATGGGAATTGGCCTTCTGGATCGGGTTATTATGAATATACTTAGGGTAGCTGGAGTAAGCAAACATAAAATTATAATTGTTGGGCCAAAAGAAAAATATGCTCACTATGGTTTCGTGGTAGAAGATATTTACCCTGGCAAAGGTCCTTTAGGAGGTATCTTTTCCGGTCTAAAATATTCGAAAACATTTTATAACCTGGTGATTGGATATGATATGCCCTTTATTGAACCAAGATTAGTTGAGTATCTTATAGCACAGAGCATAGGTTATGATCTTGTTCTTCCTACCTATGGACGAAATTGGTACGAACCCTTATGTGCTATCTACAGTAAAGATTGTTTGGAAATTATTGAACATAATCTTAAAAAAGGCTTATTGGCGGTTAGGGATATCTTCCCTTCTCTTAAGATACGTTGGATTGGAGAGGAGGAGATTAAAAAATTTGATCCGGATTTCCATTCTTTCTTTAATATTAATTGTCCAGATGATTTTATCAAGGCTGAAAAATGGGCTATAGAATGGAGAGAAAAATATGTCCAGGAATAGAAAAGAGAAAGAGATTGAAATAATAAGAGTTACCGAGAAAGAGCAAGAAAAGGTAACAGATTTAGTGGCCAAAGAGATATTTATAAATATTTACGTTAATCAAAATTTTTTAGTTTCACTCAGTTGTAGTCCCGGTAATTTGAAATATTTAGCAACAGGATATCTTTACAGTACAGGAATAGTCAAGGATAAAAAAGAGATAATTTCCATAACCTCCAGGGGGAAAAGCCTCTATTTCCAGATATATAATCCTTTATTTTTTCAGAAAGAAATGGGTAGTCTAAATCTTATGCCTGTAAATAAACAGAAATTATTAGAGCCAAGAAGATCCCTTTCTGTGCAAAATAATAGCAAGATCAATATTAATACTATTTTCTCACTCATGTCTCATATGGAAGAAAGGGCTATTTTTTTTAAATTAACTGGAGCGGTACATAGTTGTGGATTGGCTGATGCCAATGGTTCAATTTTATTATTCCATGAGGACTTAAGTCGTTACAATACCATTGATAGAATTTTAGGAGAAGCGTTCTTAAAGAATATGCCAACAGGTGATAAAATAATATTAACCTCCTGTCGTATTACTACTGGAATTATAGGCAAGATTATCGTAGGGGATATTCCCATTGTTATTTCTAGGGCTGCACCTACTGATTATGCTATTAAATTAGCTGAGAGAAGGGGAATAACCTTGATTGGGTTTACCCGAGGAAAAAGAATGAATGTCTATTCCCATTCTGAGAGAATTATCAATATCGTTTAGTTTTTCAGATTTTCTATTTAACTTTAGCTAACTATTATAGCTATAATTATAATATTATAATATTTAGAAATTGGTATAAGGTTCTCTTGACTATGGATATATTGGTTTTATCAATTGATCCAGGTAGGAAAAAATGTGGTATAGCTCTGGTAGACTATAAATTGAATTATAGGGCAGGGTCGGTGGTAGACAATTCAGAGTTGATTGACCGGATAAAATATTATTTAGACCAATACCAGGTTGATTATATTGTAGTGGGAAGTGGTACCAATTCAGAAAATATTAGGGCAGCCATTGAGAAAAATTTTCCGCAATGTATTATCACTATAGTGAAAGAAGAAGATACTACCAGGCAAGCCAGGGAATATTTTTTTAGATACCATCCACCCCGTGGTTGGTTAAGATTTTTACCAGCCTCTCTTCGTATACCACCTCGTCCTTATGATGATTTTGCTGCTTATGTGATTGCCAGAATCTTTTTCTCTGATTACCATCATAAGAAGAATGATTAGAAATATTCTTTAATCCAATTCACTGTTAGTCCAGGCATTGAGTGTAATCAGTAGACATAGAGATAGTAGACAGAAACTATGGATTTATTATTTTGAGCATCGAATTTCTAAAAAGAAAAAAATAAATAATAATTTCTTAAACTAATAACTGAAATCGTTTAACTGAAATATTCTTTGGAGTAAAGATGATAATAAGATATAAGGTTACTATTTATGGTGTAGTACAGGGAGTAGGATTTCGTCCTTTTATTCATAAATTGGTAAAAAAATATCATATAAATGGTTGGGTTTGCAATTCTAATCAGGGAGTAGAAATGGAAATTGAAGGGGAAATGATAAATTGTAATAAATTTTTTGCCCGGTTAAAAGACAGTCCCCCACCTTTGGCTCTTATTGTAGAAATGAGAGTTAAAAGATTGCCCAGTATTGGCTATTCTAAATTTTTCATAAAGGAGAGCCATAACACCAATTCCCATCCTGTTATTCTTATGCCACCTGATATCTCTATTTGTGAGGATTGTTTAAAAGAGCTGATTAATCCTTCAGACCGTCGTTATCATTATCCATTTATCAATTGTACTAATTGCGGTCCTCGTTTTACTATTATCAAAGATATGCCTTATGATAGAGAGAAGACTACTATGCAAGATTTTACCATGTGTAGTGATTGTAATAAAGAATATCATAATTTAGATAACCGACGTTATCATGCCCAACCTAATGCCTGTCCCATTTGTGGTCCACAGGTTTCCCTTTATGCTGGTTACCAGAAACTCAATATCTCCCATCCTATTCAAGAAGCTCAAAAGAGATTAAAAGAAGGTCAGGTGGGTTTAATAAAAGGATTGGGCGGGTTTCATCTGGCTGGTGATGCCCAAAATAAGGAAGCTGTATCTAAAATAAGAGCAATAAAAAAAAGAGATCAGAAACCTTTTGCCTTAATGGCAGAAAGTATATTACAAATAAAAAAATATTGTTATTTGCCAGCATTGGCCCGGCAGTATTTAGAAAGCAAAGAGAAACCTATTGTCCTTCTAAAAAAGAAAAATACTTTCCAGTTAGCACCTGATATTGCCTCTGGCAATGCTTATCTTGGTTTTATGTTGCCTTATACCCCTTTACATTTTTTATTGTTACAGGATAGTGATATGGTCTTGGTTATGACCAGTGCTAATTTCAGTGATGAACCAATTATCAAGGATGATGAAGAAGCATTTCAGCAATTAGCTCATCAGGTTGATTTTTTACTTATTCATAATCGACGGATTTATAACCGTTGTGATGACTCGGTAATAAAAATAACTGGTAATAATTCAATTTTTATAAGAAGGTCACGAGGCTATGCTCCCTTTCCTATTGTACTCTCGGAAAAGACTAAATCGGTACTGGCTTTAGGTCCTGAAGAAAAGAATACAGTCTGTCTTACTCGTGATCAATATGCTTTTCCCAGTCAACATCTTGGCGATTTAAAAAATAGAGCTGCTTTCCTAGCCTATCAGGAAGCTATCCAGCATTTGATGCAGGTATTTCAATTTAAACCGGAGGCTATTGCCTGTGATTTACATCCTGACTATCTTTCTACCTATTATGCTGAACAATTAGCACAACAATTTAAAGTGCCTTTGTTCAAAATTCAACATCATCATGCTCATATTGTCAGTTGTATGGCTGAACATGGTGTTTCAGAAAGGGTAATTGGAGTTGCCTTTGATGGTACCGGCTTTGGTCCAGACCACACTGTCTGGGGTGGTGAATTTCTGATTGTATCCCCACATGATTACTTCAGAGTAGGTCATCTCAAGCAAATAGCTATGCCGGGAGGAGAACAGGCTATACATCAACCCTGGAGGATGGCTTTTAGTTATCTTTACTCCCTATGCGGGCAGGAGGTGGAGAAAATTCTCTCATTATTGAGGACTAAAAGAGTTAAAAAGGAATTTTACTTATTATCCCAGATGATAGATAAAGGGATTAATGCCCCCCTTACTTCTAGTTGTGGTCGATTATTTGATGCAGTTTCCGCACTAATAGGCTTAAGAGATGAAGTAGATTTTGAAGGGCAGGCTGCTGTGGAGCTGGAAGCATTGTGTCAAGCAAAATATCAAGGGAAATATAATTGTCACATCAGGAGAGAAAATATGTGTCTGGTATTGGACAGCAAAGAGATGTTTGAACAGATAATTTATGATTTGGCAAGGAAAGTTCCTTTATCTCAAATTGCTACTCAGTTGCACAATACGGTTGCTGATTTTATTCTTTCCATTTGTGTTAAAATAAGACAGGAATACCATATTAATTGTGTAGCCTTAGGTGGAGGAGTTTTTCAAAACAGTTATCTCTTAGCACAAACGGTGAAAAAATTAACAAAGGAAAACTTTAAAGTATTAATACACAAAAAACTACCACCAAACGATGCTTGTATTGCCCTGGGTCAGGCAATAGCTGCCAGTGCTCGGATGAAATTAGGCTATAAGAATACTTAAAAGTTACCGTTTTCTGTAAAATATATTAATAGCATAAAGAGGTATCAACATGTGTTTGGCTGTACCTGGTAAGATAATAAAAAAAATTAATTGTGAAGAAGCAGAGGTATTAGTAGGAAAGATAAAAAAATTGATTAGAATTGATTTTTTGCCGGAAATAGAGGTAGGGGATTATGTTCTTATTCATGCCGGATATGGCATTACTAAGCTTCATGGAAAGGAGGCAAAGGAAATCAATAAAGCCTGGGAGGAGATAGGCCTTTGAAGTTCTATACTGAATATAGAGATAAAAAACTTTGTCAGTCTATCATAGCAAAAATAAAAGAATTAACTGCGGCAGAAATTAGTTTAATGGAAGTTTGTGGCACCCATACTATGTCTATTTTTCGTTCCGGTATAAAAGACCTTTTACCGGGAAATATTCATCTGATAGCAGGACCTGGTTGTCCTGTATGTGTTACCCCAGTATCTGATATTGATTATATGATTGCCTTGGCGAAAATGAATAATACGATAATAGTAACCTTTGGTGATATGATCAATGTTCCTGGCAGTCATTCTTCACTAAAAAAGGAGCAGGCTAAAGGCGCTGATGTTCGAGTAATCTATTCACCTATCCAGACATTAAAAATTGCTGAAGAATTTCCCAGAAAAAAGGTAATTCTTATTGGTATTGGATTTGAGACCACCATACCACTATTAGCCAGTGTGGTTCTGGAGGCCATAAAGAAAAACTTGACCAATTTTTATTTACTAAGCCTGGCTAAGGTGATGCCCCCCATTATAGACAATCTTTTAAAAGAGAAGGAAGTAAAGATTGATGGCATTATGTGTCCCGGACATGTCAGTACCATTATTGGTACGAAACCATATCAATTTATTCCAGATCGTTATAATATACCTTGTGTTATTGCTGGTTTTGAACCGACTGATATTTTATTGGGCCTCTATCATCTGGTGCGACAGAAGGTTAAAGGGATAGCACAAGTGGAGAATAGATATCAGCGAGCGGTGAGAGAAGAAGGAAATCCCATTGCTCTCAATCTAATAACCCAGGTATTTTCTCCAGTCCATAGTGAATGGAGGGGTATAGGGATAGTAGCAGAAAGTGGACTGGATTTACAACCAGAGTTTGCCCATCTGAATGCCCGTAATTTTTGCGTGTCAGTAGCAAAACCTAAGGAACATGCTTTATGTAGGTGCGGAGAAGTCTTAAGAGGTATTATTACACCTGAGCAATGTCCTCTCTTTAAAAAAGTGTGTACACCTGAAAACCCTATAGGAGCATGCATGGTATCCAGCGAAGGAACCTGCGCCGCATATTATAAATATGGTTCACTATAGTGTATGTATATCGTACATAATATGACAATAAATAATTATAGAAATAACTGTATGTAAAAGGTTTCTTATTTTTGGTTTTCTGTTTTCATTGTAAAATAAAATAAATAAAAAATGAGTAGATTTAAAATAGAAATAATATTTATTAAAGGTTACTCTATTATGTGTTTTTAATAATTGTGGTGCTCAGATTTCTGAAATGTTTTATGTTATCTTTAAGCTATGGACCGAAAACTGATAACTGTAAATCAGTTTTATAGACATTTATAGACAGTAATTAGTAGATTATTTTATATAATGTAGGAAAGGAACATTAAAAATGACTGACAGAATAATTACCTTAGATCATGGTAGTGGTGGTAAACAGACCAATCAGCTAATTCATTCTCTATTTCTAAAATATTTTGGTAATCCCATTTTAAATCAGCTGCACGATGGAGCGATTTTGCCGCTAACCAGTCACAAGATTGCCTTTTCTACAGACTCGTACACAGTAAGTCCTATGTTCTTTATGGGAGGAGATATTGGCCATTTAGCGGTATATGGTACTGTTAATGATTTAGCTATGTGTGGAGCTATTCCCAAATACCTTAGTGTGGCGCTTATTATCGAAGAAGGAATAACGATGGATATCTTAGAACAGATAACCTGTAGCATGGCTGAAGCAGCACAGGAAACAGCTATTCAGATAGTTACTGGAGATACTAAGGTAGTTGGCAAGGGAGATGTCGATGGGATATTTATAAATACTACTGGTATAGGTTTTGTTGATTCAGATGTTCATATTCATCCAGCAAGAGCTCAGGTTGATGATGTAATTATTATTAACGGACCGGTCGGGAATCATGGCCTAAGCATCTTAGCTTCTCGAGAAAATCTACAGTTGGAGGAGCACATCTTAAGTGATACTGCACCCCTGTCTGACCTGGTACAGGAGATGCTATCTGTGACTAAGGAAATTCATGTATTACGTGATCCAACCAGGGGAGGTCTAGCCACTGCTTTAAATGAAATTGCCCAATCTTCTCAGGTAACAATAGAAATTGAAGAAGAAAAAATTCCCATAGAGGAAAAAGTAAGAGATATCTGTGCCATTTTGGGTTATGATCCTTTGTATTTAGCCAATGAAGGCAAGTTAATCTCTATTCTACCAGAACAGTTTGCTCAAGAGATGATAGGTAAGATAAAAAAAAACAGATTTGGAAAGCAGGCTAGTATTATTGGTAAAGTAATAGCAAAGGGAAGGCCAGAAGTATATCTAAAAACTGATATTGGAGGTAAAAGAATATTAGCAATGCTTAGTGGAGAACAGCTTCCCAGAATTTGTTAGAGTTTTTTCCAGGATAGAATTTTTTATGATTTTTTCATGAGATAAGGATAATATTTGGTATTAACAATTTGCTAAGAAATTAAAATATAGCCAGGGGGTTTACACTATTATGAACAATAAGAAAGAGAGTATTCCCGTAGCATTGGCCAGGGAAAGTATTATCTATTATTTACAAAATGGAAAAATAATGAATCTGCCTGAAGGATTACCGAGAGAATTTATTGAGAGTAAGGCAGGTGTCTTTGTTTCTATAAAAAAAGGAGGAAGATTGAGAGGTTGTATTGGCACCTTTCTTCCCACTAAGGAAAATATTGCTTTAGAGATTATTAAAAATGCGGTAAGTGCAGCTATCCATGATCCTCGTTTTACCCCGGTAACACCAGAGGAAGTAGATAAATTATCAATTTCGGTAGATATTCTTTCTGCCCCTGAGGTAGTAAAGGATATTAGTAAACTCAACCCTAAAAAATATGGCATTATAGTCAGCAGTGGGTTTAAGAAAGGCTTGTTATTACCGGATTTAGAAGGAGTGGATACGGTTGAAGAGCAAATTAATATTGCCCGACAAAAAGCTGGAATATACCCCGGTGAAGATTTGGTAATAGAAAGATTTAAAGTAAAAAGATACCATTAAACTCAAGACAGTATTTAGGTTGTATTCATACCTATTTTACTATTTAGATAGTGTAATATTTTAGTAGGGGTTTTCTAAGTAACCACTTGTCAGTAGG